>NZ_JACRVZ010000003.1:0-512307 GCF_018812145.1 Gluconobacter sp. P5E10
CGAGGACGTCCGCACTTGCTTCCGTCAGAAAACGCCAGAGCATTCAAGATCAGGGCAGAACACTTCAAAATCCACAGTCCGGGAAAACGCTTCAAGCTGATCACCAAGCCCGCTCAAGCGGGCCAAGCGCTCTTCAACATCAAAGAAACCGGACTGCCTCATGACCCATACCTCAATCAACGCAAGGGAAATGGAATCACAAAAGCAGCCTCAAAACCAGAGGGTTTTGCGAAACCTCCAGGTTTATTTCCACTCTTAAATGGGTAAAGTCGGAAACGGCAGCCGTCGTTCGAAAGCGAAAGGATGGTATGCGTCGAATTAAAGAAATATTTTTATGACGATGGTAACTAACTTTCAAATCGGGCGTTATGTTTTGGATTGGTTCTTTTTTATAAATATACTAAGCGCACGCATTAAATTGCGTATAATATATTTATAAAAACAAAGATGAAAAAGACTAATTTTTTAGAAACCTCTCAGAAAACTTACCTGATGATAAGTGGATAATTTCCGCCTAAAGGATCAATGAAAATGGCCATTTTTACTAAAAAAAATGCGGCCACGTCGTTCCGCTTTCATGATGAAAGGGTTATCTGCTCTGATCTCTTTAGCGAAGATCGACTTTTACAGCATGCCCGCAGTTTGTCTGAAAGTCATGGAAACATTCATTTTCCAAAACACAATAATACATTGCCAGACCGACTGAGTGAGAACGCTGAATTTCTTCTGGAATCAAATATTTCATTATCAAAATCCGCTGAAAGGGGTGAGCAAATTACACCTGCTGGAGGATGGATTATTGATAATTATTATCTAATGAATGCTCAGATTCAAACTATTAAATTCGATCTTCCGCCGAAATACTATAAAGAGCTTCCTGAACTATCCGCCGGGCCTTTCTCTGGTTTGCCAAGGGTCTTTGAAATAGCCTGGGCTCTTGTAGCTCACACAGATAGCCGAATTAATCCAAAAACAATATGCGATTTTTTAAGTGCGTATCAGGAAAATAGAGCTCTTCTCATTAGAGAACTTTGGGCCATTCCCACCCAGATCAGAATGGTTTTGATTGAGAATCTTCGGCGAGTAGCAGGTAAGGTTTGCCAGAACCTGCAAGCGCAAAAACAGGCTGATAATCTTGCCAACACTTTGTTTTCAGAGGTTCATCACAATAACACAAAAATTCTTGAAGCGCTTACCAAGGTAGATACTGAAGCATTATCCTCTGCTTTTATTGTGCAATTTTCGCACCGCTTGAGAGGGCATGATCCACAGAAAGATCCTGCATCTTTATGGATGGAGGCAATATTACAGGAAAAAGGCACAAATCTTGAAAAGATTGTTCATGAAGAATTGCAGGAACAAGGAGCATTAAATGCCAGTGTGAGAAATATTATTACAAGTATGCGTTTGATAACGACTCTGGATTGGAACGGTATTGTTGAGAAAACAAGCCCCGTAAGTCAAATATTTTATCGTCATACGGGCTTTTCGGATATGGATCCTCCTACCCGGAATTTATATAGCAAAGCCGTTGAGGCCCTTGCGAAAGGGTCCAGCTATACAGAGTGTGAGATCGCACAGAAGGTCACTTTTCTTGCTGTAATGCAAAAAGACATCCCAAATTCTGATCTTCGCAAATCAGATCCTGGTTACTACCTTTTAGCAGAAGGTCGGGCGTGGCTTGAGGCAGAGTTAACGTTCCGTGCCCCCTTACGCGTAAAAATCGGACAGGGTTGCCGCCGGCTAGGCATAACGGGTTACAGTTTGGCTGTAACAGTGCTGACGTTACTCGTCCTGACCGCTTTTCTTTCTGCCATGAATGGCCAGTTGTCAGGTCGCGCCGCGTTTGCGCTGATTGTTCTGGGATTTATTCCTGCCACTGATGCGGTAGTCGCCGGTGTAAATCGCTTTCTGATGTGGGCCATCAAAGTATCCGAACTCCCCGCGCTTGAACTCAGAGGGGGAGTCACAGCACCGCTGCGGACTATGGTTGTTGTCCCTACCCTTCTGACGAAACGATCTTCCATTGTAGAAATGGTAAATCGTTTAGAGAAACATTACCTGTCCAGTCGGGATGGTGAGATCTACTTCGCCCTACTCACAGATTGGACAGACTCTCCAACCGAAAACCGGAAAGGTGATCAGGATCTTCTGGATGTGGCTGTCCAAGAAATCAGGAAGCTAAATCGGACTTATGGATCGGGCTCTGCTGGCACAAGATTTCTTCTTCTCCATCGCAGGCGTCTTTGGAGCATTAGTGAAGGAAAATGGATCGGATGGGAGCGAAAACGCGGTAAGTTGCATGAATTAAATCGTCTTCTACGCGGTGCAACAGATACCGGCTTTCTTGATCTGCCCGATCAGAGCATTCCTCAAGGTGTACGGTATATTGTTACCGTAGATTCCGATACACGTCTTCCGCATGAGGTTGTCAGGCGTCTTGTCGGGAAGATTGCCCATCCGCTCAATAATGCCCGTTTTGATCCGGAAAAAGGCCGCGTCACGGAGGGATATGCGGTTCTCCAGCCACGTGTGACGCCTTCATTGCCCGAAGCTCGGCAAAGCACGCTATTTCAAAGAGTGTTCTCAAGTCCCAACGGGATAGAACCTTATACGGCCGCAGTATCTGACCTGTATCAGGATATGTTTGCAGAGGGGTCTTTTGCAGGCAAAGGCATTTATGAAATCGATACGTTTGAAGCAGCCTTAGCCGGCCGGGTTCCCGATGGAACGCTTCTGAGCCACGATCTTTTTGAAGGTGTTTTTGCTCGTGCAGGTCTCGTAACTGATATAGAAGTTATCGAGGAATATCCAACGGACTATTTGGTGTCCGTTGCCCGTCTTAATCGTTGGGTTCGTGGAGATTGGCAGCTTCTTCCATGGATCTTTTCATGGATGGGCCATTTTCCAACCATACGTATAAAAACCCGCCCCCTTACGGGCATTGCGCGCTGGAAGATGCTGGATAATCTGCGTCGCAGCCTTTCTGCGCCAATGGCAGTCAGCGCCCTGTTTGCCGGCTGGTTTCTGGATCTCCATAATGCCGCGGTCTGGAGCTTTTGCATTGTTTCAACAATTGCTGTTCCAGCAGCGTTGCCCCTTCTGGTTGATATTATCAGGCGTAGAAGAGGAGAAACATTTCGCAGCTATTTTGCCCTTCTGACAATTGACCTTAAACGGACGGTTCTCACCACAGCTCTGTGTTTTGTGTTTCTGGCTGATCAGGCCTGCCTGATGGGGGACGCGATTAGCCGAACACTGGGGCGTGTTTTTGTTACTCGAAAGCACCTTCTTCAGTGGGTTACGGCCGCTCAGACTGCGGAAGCTCCACGTGAGCGGATGCAAGGATATTTCCGTCAGATGAGTGGAGCCGTTTTAACTGGCCTTCTCGCGGCGGGCGTTATGGTCGTGGCTGGTCCCTGGGTATGGATTATCATCTTGCCATTCGCTGTGGCCTGGTGCCTGTCACCGGCAATTGCGTGGATGGCCAGTCAGTACCGTGCGTCTGCTCGCAGGCTTGAAGCTACTGAGGCTGAGACGGTTTTCATGCGTATGCAGGCCCGGCGGACATGGCGGTATTTTGAGACATTCGTCACCGCTGCGGATCATATGCTTCCCCCGGACAATTTTCAGGAATCCCCTGCCCCTCTTGTTGCCCATCGAACATCTCCAACCAACATGGGGCTTTACCTCCTGTCTGTTGTCGCGGCATGTGATTTCGGGTGGATTGGGGTAGCAGACGCAACATCCCGTTTGAGTGCCACCCTTGAGACAATGCTGCAGCTTCCGCGTTTCAGAGGGCATTTTTATAACTGGTACAGCACCTCTGATCTCTCTCCGCTGTCCCCTATTTATGTTTCGACAGTGGATAGTGGCAATCTCGCTGGCCATTTGATGACGTTGGCGGGTGCCTGCGAAGAGTGGGTTCAGAAAGGAAGAAAATCTGACATTTGGCGTGAAGGTATAAGAGACGCCCTGAATCTGGCGCTTGAAGAAGCGACATCGGGAAACGGTATCTTTCGGTCATCCGAACTCGCACAACTTATGGACGCCCTTCTTCAGGACATGAAGGACGGCCACGCCAGTCAGGTCACACTTACATACAGAGTACAGATGCTCGTCAGTCAGGCAGAGGAACTGGCGCATCTTCTACAAAGACGTGCCATGGCCGGAAGTGCAGGAAAAGGCACCACAACGACAGGTGCCGAGGACCTCCTATTCTGGTTGCATGCTGCCCAGAACTGCCTGCGGAGTGAACGGAAAGATCTCGAAGATAACCCTTCCCTCCATGATGAACTCCGTAAAATTGCACAAATCTCAAGAACCATGGCGTTGGACATGGAGTTTGGCTTTTTGAGAAATTCAGATCGGAAACTGCTCTCGATCGGGTTTGCCGTGAATGAAGGCACTCTCGACGATAACTGCTATGACCTTTTGGCATCCGAAGCGCGGCTTGCTGTCTTCTTTGCCATTGCAAAAGGCGACATTCCTGCCTGGGAATGGTTTCGTCTGGGGAGGCCTCTTGCTGCGGTGGCCCATGGCGAAGCTCTGGTTTCCTGGTCTGGGTCGATGTTCGAGTACCTCATGCCGTCCCTGATCATGGCCGCACCGTTTGATAGTCTTTTAGAAGAGACCAGTCGGCAGATTGTCCACCGTCAGATTGAATATGGCCAGTTCTGCGGTGTGCCATGGGGTATTTCGGAATCTGCCTATAATGCACGCGATCTGGAATATAATTATCAGTACTCCGACTTTGGTGTCCCAGGACTGGGGATGAAGAGAGGATTGGCCCAAAATCTGGTTATTGCACCTTACGCCACAGCTTTGGCTTCGATGGTTGATGCGCGTCTGGCAACAGAAAACTTCCGGGCCTTGCAGGCCGCAGGCGCTCAGGGAACCTACGGATTTTACGAGGCGCTGGATTATACAAAGGCGCGACTGCAATCGAACCAGACCGTTGCAATCATTCACTCTTACATGGCCCATCACCAAGGCATGTCCATTCTTGCAATAGCGGATACCGTCCTCAAAGGCCTCATGCGAACCCGTTTCCATGCAGAACCGATTATCGGAGCGGCAGAACTGCTTTTGCAGGAGCGCGCACCAACAGGTGGAGCTATTACCACCCCTCTGAAGGAAGAAGAGTTCGCCCCTCCTGCGCTGACCGTGCAGATGCAGGCTGGTGGCCGCCATTTACAGACAGCGGACACGACTGCCCCTGTTACTCATCTGCTTTCGAATGGACGATACAGCGTGATGCTGACGGCCGCTGCGTCAGGATATAGCAAGTGGGGTGATCAGGCTGTTACGAGATGGAGGCAGGATCCCACGCTCGATAACTGGGGGACTTATATTTACCTTCAGGCGTCCGGAGACAGTCACTTCTGGAGCGCAGGATTCCAGCCATCTGGAGCTAAGGCTGAGAGCTACGATGTAGAATTCAGGGAAGACCGCGCAACATATACGCGTCAGGACAACAAGCTGACGACGACGATGGAAGTCCTTGTTTCAGCCGAAGATGATGCAGAACTTCGTCGTATTTCAGTTCGGAACTCCAATTCTTCAACGGTTGAGATCAACGTAACGTCTTATGTCGAGCTGGCGTTATGCCCGCCAGGTATGGATCTCAGTCACCCTGCTTTCGCAAAAATGTTTGTACAGACGGAGTATCTCTCTTCTTACAGAGCAATTGTTGCCACACGGCGGAAAAGAAATCCGTCTGATGCAGAGATCTGGGCAGCGCACCTGATCATTGGCGGCGATGACCTTTCCATCGAGACGGATCGTGCCCGATTTATCGGTCGTGGCAGGGATTTGCGGGAGCCGATTGCCGTTATTGAAGCGGGCCCTCTCTCCGGATCAGTCGGGACGGTATTGGATCCCGTTTTCGCTGCGCGGTGCAAGCTCACAATTCCCCCGCGCTCCACGCGTCATGTATCATTTTGGACGATTGTTGCGTCAACACGCGAAGCGCTCATCCAAAGCATCGAACGTCATCACGGTGGAGCAGATCTCGATCGTGCCCTGACCCTCGCATGGACCCATGCTCAGGTTCATTTACGCCATCTCGATATCCAGCCTGTACAGGCAGACCTCTTTCAGAAGCTTGCCGGCTATCTTCTGTTTCCAAGTTCCGTTCTTCGCTCGTCTGCGGCCCGTATAAAACGAGGCGCTGGCAGACAGGCAGATCTCTGGGGACAGGGCGTTTCCGGCGATTTACCAATTCTGTTGTTGGTCATCACAGAAAGTGAAGATTTCGACCTCGCCCGGACCCTTCTGACAGCGCATGAGTATCTGAATTTCAAAGGCCTCGCTTTTGATTTTGTTATTCTGAACGACCATCCGACGTCTTATGCGCAGGATCTACAACACGCACTGGAAGCCCTTGTTCGGTCCTCCGGGCAGCCGGGTACAGTCCGTCTTCTTCGCGGCACGCTTATGTCAGAAACAGTCAGAGACCTTCTGTTCTCCGTGGCTTATGTGGTGCTGACGGGTAAGGGAGGAAACCTGCAACATCAATTGACCCGTATTGAAGTCATGCAGGGCGCGAAAGTCTTGCAGGCAGCCATACGTCCCTGCCGCCCATACCGTGGAGCAGCGGAAACCCCCGTGCTGCCTCAGCTTGAACTGCCAAATGGATATGGAGGCTTCACGTCTGATGGGAGGGAGTATGCTGTCATCATCCGTGGAAAAGCGCGTCCCCCTGCCCCTTGGGTCAACGTCATCTCCAGTCCTCATTTTGGGTTTCAGGTCTCCGCAGAAGGTAGCAATTATACCTGGTCGGAGAATAGCAAAGAAAACCAGTTGACGCCTTGGTCTAACGACCCGGTCATGAATCCAACGGGGGAAGCTTTCTACCTGTGTGACGAGGAAAAACGGCAGTTCTGGTCTCCTCTGGCAGCTGTTTGCCCAGATGACAATGCTGTTTATGTTTGCCGCCATGGACGCGGATACAGTCAGTTTGATCGTCACACCAACGATATTGCTTCGACCCTTCTACAATACGTGCCGCTTGAAGATCCGGTAAAAATTTCCAGATTGAAGCTGACCAATACGTCCTCCCACCCCCGGACTTTGAGGGGCACGATCTATACCGAGTGGGTGCTCGGACAGTCCCGCAGTACGACTACCCCTTTTGTATTTACAGAGCAGGATTCCGACACTGGCGCGCTGTTTGTCAGGAACAAGTGGGCCGAGACGTTTGGTGACAGGGTCGCCTTTGCGGATATGTCCGCTCAGCAGACATCAAGCACGGACGACAGATGCACATTCCTGGGTCGAAATGGCACTCTTTCCGCCCCTCAAGCCATTATCCGGGGTGGCCCGCTTGAAGGTATCGTCGGGGCCGGAGTTGATCCGTGTGCCGCCTTGCAGACTGTCATTACGCTTGAACCCGGAGAAAGCACCGAAATTGTCTTTCTGCTAGGTCAGGGTCAAAACTCAGACCATGCTCGTCAGATTGTTCGGCGATACAGAAATGCAAATCTGGATGCCGTTCTGGATGAAGTGCATCGCAGGTGGGAGGCGATTACAGGAGCCGTACAGGTTCATACGCCTGATCGCGCCATGGATATCATGCTAAACGGCTGGCTGCTGTATCAGTCCCTTTCCAGTCGCATCTGGGCACGGGCAGGCTTTTATCAGGCCAGCGGTGCTTATGGATTTCGAGATCAGTTGCAAGACGGGATGTCGCTCGTTCTGGCCGCTCCTCAACTGGTGCGGGAGCACCTTCTGCGGGCGGCATCCCGACAGTTTCCAGAGGGAGACGTTCAACACTGGTGGCTCCCTCAGAAAGGAAATGGAGTTCGCACAAGGATTTCTGATGATTGTGCGTGGCTTGCCTACACAGTCGCACACTATGTTCGAGTCAGCGGTGACGCGACCGTTCTGGATGAAGAAATTCCATTCCTGGAGGCGGCAGTTTTGGCTGAGGGGGAGCATGAGCGTTTCCTCCAGCCTGACGTGACGGACAGAACGGCGTCGCTCTATGCTCACTGCGTCCTTGCTCTCGATCACAGTCTGCAGAGAGGAGTTCACGGTCTCCCGCTGATGGGAACCGGGGACTGGAATGACGGGATGAACCGAGTGGGCGAAGCAGGACGCGGAGAAAGTGTCTGGCTGGGATGGTTCGTGCACGCCACGTTGGCAGCTTTCCTGCCGCTCGCTCAGGCCCGACAGGACACAGAACAGGTGGCGAAGTGGACGCGGATCATGAAGGAGCTTGAACACGCGTTGGAAGCAGCATGGGATGGATCTTGGTACCGGCGTGCCTATTTTGATGACGGCAGCCCTTTAGGCAGCCATGCAAACCCTGAGGGACGCATTGATGCCATAGCTCAGTCCTGGGCTGTAATTTCAGGAGCAGGATCTCCCGAACGTGCAAAACAGGCCATGCACGCTGTTCAGGAACAACTTGTCGATCTGAACCGGGAAATCATCATGGTTTTGACGCCTCCCTTTGATACCTCAGAGCCTGACCCTGGCTATATTCGGGGCTATCCGCCGGGTATCCGAGAAAATGGCGGCCAATATACGCACGCAGCTCTATGGACTGTTATGGCAACGGCCCTTCTTGGAGATGGCGATGCAGCGCATGAGATGTTTTCAACGCTCAATCCTATTCACCACTCCCGCGATCAGGATGCGGCAGACCGCTACAAGGTTGAGCCATATGTCGTCGTCGCGGATGTTTATTCCTCCAGTCCTCATGTCGGCCGCGGAGGATGGTCCTGGTACACGGGGTCGGCGGGTTGGATGCAACGCGTCGGGGTTGAGACGTTACTGGGCGTGCAGATCGAAGGAAATCGACTGTCCCTTAATCCACGCATCCCATCAGGCTGGTCGTCATACGAAGTTCGGGTGCGCTGGAAAACATCAGAATATCATATCCAGATAAAAAACCCTGATGATGTCTGTGCGGGAGATCTCTTTATGCTGATCGACGAAGAATTCACAGCATTCACTCAGCCGATTTACATGAAAGATGACAGCCTTACACACAGCATAAAAATCGTTCTCAGGAGAGAAAACGATTTCGGTTTATCTAATTAAATATTTTTTATGGTCTGTGGAATTTTATATTGATCTTATCCATGTGGTAGAAAAATAAAAATGAAGCATACAAAATCTGAGTATTGAAATCGGCATAAAAGGGGAAGAGGTATTTAGAGCGCCATTCCCTTTGTCTAAATGCAGTCCTGATAGAAGGTCCATCACAATAAGCGCCAGGAAGAGGAAAATCCTAATAAAAGATATTCGCCCGAAAAGGTTCTCCTGAGCCTAAGCCCGACCATCCTCCTGTTCTTCCGGAAACACCTGAAAATCCAACAAAATTAAGCTTTGTATTTTTCGGGCCGGAATAAGAAGAAGTCTGAAGCGACGAGTCAGCATATGGAGCAGATCAAACCATTTTCTTTGATTGCACATAATAGCACCGGGGATGATACCGTTTTCTATAAAAATAAACCTGGAGGTTTCGCAAAACCCTCTGGTTTTGAGGCTGCTTTTGTGATTCCATTTCCCTTGCGTTGATTGAGGTATGGGTCATGAGGCAGTCCGGTTTCTTTGATGTTGAAGAGCGCTTGGCCCGCTTGAGCGGGCTTGGTGATCAGCTTGAAGCGTTTTCCCGGACTGTGGATTTTGAAGTGTTCTGCCCTGATCTTGAATGCTCTGGCGTTTTCTGACGGAAGCAAGTGCGGACGTCCTCGGGGCTGTCGGACCGGGTGCTGGATGCAACACTGGTGGCTGCTTCAAAGCCGCGCAATACCAGCACTGAGAAAGTGGTTCTCTGGGCAGGACGTATTCCGGAAGACTGGCAGGACAAGCCGGCAAAGCTGTCGCACAAGGATCGTCATGCGCGCTGGACGCTGAAGATCACGAAAGCAAAATGGCAGGATGACGGAACGATACCCTCCACAGATCTCGCTATCCCGTTCTTTGGATACAAATCCCACGTCTCCATCGACCGGAAGTTTCGGTTCATCCAGAAATCAAATGCTGGAAAGTCAGTGATACGCTCGCGTGTCGAGCATGTTTTTGCCGACCAGCAGTCTCAGACGGGGCTGTTCATCCGAACAATCGGCATCACCCGGACCACAATGAGGATCGGACTGGCCAATATCGTCTATAATATGCGCCGCTTCCTCTTCCTGGAGCGGATCGACGCGAGCGCGTAGCAATTTTGCGGATGAAAACTCCAGATCTGCGATAAACGCAGAGCGAAAATCAGCTCCAGAAACCAGAAACCAGGACACAACNGTGATACGCTCGCGTGTCGAGCATGTTTTTGCCGACCAGCAGTCTCAGACGGGGCTGTTCATCCGAACAATCGGCATCACCCGGACCACAATGAGGATCGGACTGGCCAATATCGTCTATAATATGCGCCGCTTCCTCTTCCTGGAGCGGATCGACGCGAGCGCGTAGCAATTTTGCGGATGAAAACTCCAGATCTGCGATAAACGCAGAGCGAAAATCAGCTCCAGAAACCAGAAACCAGGACACAACTTTATCAACAAACAGTGCTTCGATCCCTCAACCTGCAGAGAGCTTGATCTTCCATGGTTTGTGACGATTGGCAAAATAACTTGGGATGTTGAGTAGGTGGAGAACGATAAGGCTCCCGGATCGATCATGACTTAAATTCTCACTACCGCAATTGACAATACTGACTCCACGCCGTTCTTTCCGCGCACGTCGTCCTGATTTTATATTCCCTGTCGGCTTACCCGCCCCTAGAATTAATGATCCAGATCCTGGCCATTATCGGGACCTTTGAGCAGCCGGCTCTTTTCCCCGGTGATGCTGAGAGGGATATCGCCACGCACGGTGATACGACGCAGGAGCCGGGGATGAGTATCGAAATCGGCTGTAGCATAGTGCTGGGTGGCGCGGTTGTCCCAGATGGCAACGTCACCTGGTTTCCAGTTCCAACGGACGGTATTGTCAATCTGCGTGATGTAAGACTGGAAGATCTCCAGCAGCCGGTTGGCATGCTGCGTGGGGATGCCGCGAATTTCCTTGAAGAAATGGCCCAGAATAAGGGTGCGCTCACCGGTCTCAGGATGAACGCGCACGACCGGGTGCTCTGTCTCGTAAAGGCGTGAAATGAAACGAGCGCGGAAGTCCGCAATTTCCTCGTGGCGCGTGTCGTATTTGTAGAAATTGGTATCGTAGTCGTTGCCATGAACGGCCCAAAGTGTGTCGGCAAGCTGCTGCAGAGGCGCGGGGAGGTCATCATAGGCTGTGGCTGTGTTGGCCCAGAGTGTGCTGCCGCCGTAGGGCGGGATCGTGATAGCGCGCAGGATCGAGGCCTTGGGGTAAGCCGGCACGAAAGTGACGTCTGTATGCCATGAATCCGTGGAACGACCGTTGCGGGAGTTCAGTTCAAACGTATAGGGCGTCCCTGCGGCTGCGGGGATTGTCGGGTGAAGGATTGGATCTCCGAAGACACGACTGAACGTTTCATGCTGGGCATCATCAAGGAACTGGTCGCGCAGGAAGATCACTTTATGGCGCAGCAGAGCATCATGGATGAATGCTTTGTGTTCTTCAGGCAGAAGTTCGCGGGCGTTAATCCCATGGACGATGGCGCCAATACGGGATGTGACCTTTTCGATCGTAAGCTGTGTCATGAGGGAACTCCTTCGGATTGGGGGAGTGTCTGACTACTGGTGCGGTCAGGTCGCGTGAGAGACGGAGGCGTAATGAAAAAGGTCAGGATTGCGCTTGCAAGGAACAGTGCGGCGTAGATGAGAATAATTCCCTGCGTGCCGACAGCGCCTTCAAAAAGATAAACAATAAAAGGCCCGATCCAGACGCTACTTCCTGCACCAAGGTTCAGCAGGGACATGGCGATACCTTTGTGATCCGGCAGAAGAGACGGTGTCAGAGCCGAAAGCGGGACATATCCGGCAAGCGTCATGCCAAAAACTGCGGCAGAGCCATAAACCGCGAGCAGGCTACTGTGGGCGTACAGCAGCGGGACCCAATACAGACCAACGCAACTCACGGCGCTCCCAATACCGCCAAACCAGATGATGGTCTGCCGCCATGAAATATAGTCGCTGGCGAAACCGATCAGCAGGTTAAAGACGATGTTGCTGGCGAAGATGATTTCGAGAAAGCAGATCCATACATCCTGGGACAAGCCCAGACGACCCGTGAAAAAGAACGGCATGAAGACGATCAGGCCATGCGTAGCGCTGGAATTGACCGCCCGCACGATGCACGCCAGACCCACGCCCGGATTGTGACGGATCTGACGAACCGTTTCGCGCAGGGTAGGGCCTATGTCTTTCAGGCTGCCTTTCTCTGCACGTGGCGTAGTGGGCAGCGGCAGGACGGCAAGAAGGCCACCTGCTCCCACCCCGAGAAGGGCGATCCAGAGTGTAATGTACTGGCCGTAAACGGGGAGCAGGAGTTGCGCCACAATAGAACCGACCGTGGGCAAGCCGCAGGTAAAGCAGAACCAGAACAGACCGACAGCACGACCCAACCGGTCCTGACGGATCGTGGTGACGAGCAGGGTCAGCAGTCCATAGGAAAACAGCGGATATCCTGCTCCTCGCAATCCGTAGGTCAGGAGTAGCAAGGCTGAAGAATGAGCCGGAATGGCAACGCCAAGAAACAGAAGTTGCGGCACGATCCAGAATAACAGACCAGCCGTCATGACAGCACGACTACCAAAGATGTCGCACAGCAATCCCGAGAACCAGGCCGCCAAAGCAGCGAAGAGTCCGTAGGCTGTGAAGAGAAGAGCTACGAAGTGCTCCGTCTGCCCTGTCTGGACAAGAAACGGCGACAGATAGCCGACCTCGACGCCATCTCCGATCATGAAGACCAGAAGGCCAGCGTACTGGAGGGTAAAGTTCCGGGGCAGGCGGCTGGCAGGCAGAAGCGGAGCGGCAGGAAACGTCGTCTGCATGTCAGAAATCCGCATGAACAGCGCCGAAATACTGGCGTGGCGCACCGAGGACGACAGACTGGTAATCACCAGCCATAGGGTAACCGTTCTGCCCCATGGTGGAGATGTATTTTACGTTTGTCAGGTTATAGACGTTCAGGTCTACCGAGAGGTGCTGTAGAAAGCCCGTGTGAGACAAGCGGTGCAACTGTTTGCTCAGGTCGTAACGTGCACCGAAATTAGTCAGCCAGTAGGACGGGACCTTCGTGTCGCCAGTGTAGCTAAGATTCCGCTTGCCGACATACTGGGCTTCGATATGCGCCTGAAGATCATGCCAGGTGTAGGACAGGTCAGCGTGATACATGAGACGTGGATAAGCCACGACCTGCTGGCCGCGGATATTGTAGGTTACCCGCGATCCGTTGACGGTCTGAGTAATGTTGTTGTCATAGACGGCATGGTTGTAGCTGATGCTGTTGGTCAGGCTAAGCCCCTTAACGGGTGTGAGCGTGACGGCACCATCCACACCGGTCATCGTTACGCCACCAACGTTCTGGATAGTGGTGTACGGCTGGGTTGTTGGACCGGTGGAGATGCGCTGCAGCCGGTTGGAAAAGATCGTGTGATAGCCGTAGAGCGAACCGCTGACGAGGCGGCCCGTATAACGATAGCCTCCTGCAAAATTCCAGTCCGTTTCGGGACGCAGCGTACTTTTGGAGGCCTGATAGGCGGCCTGTGAGGTCGAGAACGGCGACGAACCGCTGTTATAGCCCGAGACGGGATAAACCTTCACGTTCTCCGCGATATCGAAATAGAGCTGATGGCCGGGAGCGAAGCGCCATTCCCCGCTGAAATGCGGCAGGAAAGGCTTGCTGGACGTGAGTGAGTCTCCACCAGCGATAGCGGTCGTGCGGGTGTAAGTTTCCCAGTTGGCGAGCGCGCCGACGCGGGTCGTGTTCAGGACGGACCGGAAACCAGCATGGAGCGCGATGGTGCTGGTTACGTGATACGTATCCTGGAAATAAGCGACAAACGTGTTGGTATTAAAGACCTGTCGGTAGCCATTCTGGAAAGGGTTCTTGAGGTTGTCGAGCCCGTTGACGGGTGTTGCGGTCCCGTCGAGGACGTCCTGCAGCAGCGGTTGCTGGTAAAGCGGCTTACTAATGTCGAAATGGGTATTTTCATACCAAAGACCTGCATTCAGCACGTTATGCGCGATGCGATAGGACAGGGACGTCGTGAAGCCGAAGCGGTTCGTATCGGGCTGGGTAACCTGATCGATCAGAGGCGCTCCGTTAGGGGACGAGATCAGAGGGCTTGCGACTGAACCGCGCTGATAGGAACGATGCCCATAGACCGTACTCTGCCAGCGCAAGCGATCAGTCAGGGCAAGATCGGCCGATACACCCCCAACATAGGAATGCTGCATCTGGGCGCCCTCGTAATAAGACGCGGTGTAAGGGCTCTTGAGGTTGGCATAGGCTGCAGGAACCTGCCCTCCCGGAAGCCCACGTTGGGCCAGAGCGAGACGATATGCCTTTTCATAGCCGCCGGGCTGCCCGATGAAGTTATCGATCGCGTAGCCACCATTATTGAACATATCCAGGCTGTAGTCCTGATAGTTCTGCATCTGCATATCGGTGTAGTCGAAGTAGGCTGTAATGCGGCTGTCCTGGCCGATAGGGTGCAAAACCTTGGCGTTGACCTGCTGCATGAACTGGTCCTGCCCACCACGCCATTTGGTGGTGTCGTTGCGGGCATAAGAGACATAGAAGCGCGTTCCCTGACGGTTCAGATCGCCGCTTTCGAGACGCACAAACGTCCGGTAGGTCGCATTACTCCCGAAGGTCTGGTTCACACTGCCCCCACGTTTGTGAGACGGATCGCGTGAAATAAACTGCACCGTACCGCCCAGATTGGACGTACTGGCCACGCTCTCCGAACCGGTAGACGCCGAAACATCCATACGCTCAATGTTTTCAGACGAAATAGCGGAGGTCGGGCTCAGGCCGTTAACGTTGCTGAATTGCTGGTCTCCAAGCGGAATCCCATCCAGCGTCATGCCGATCTGGCTCTGATCGAAGCCGTGCATCAGGAAGGAGTTCTGCCAGGTGTTCACGCCCTGCGGATCACCGGAATTGAACAGAACGCCAGGTAGTCGGGTGAGGGCCTTGAGCGGATTGGTCCCGGCGGCATATTCACGAATGGTAACCGCAGAAACGGGATTGGACACCCAGTTAGCCTGCCGGTGTCCTTCCACCCCAATGCTCTCGGTTGCTTTGGCGCTGATGGCGCGGGATGTAGCCGGTTTGTGAGGAGGCAGTGCAGGCGTGACGTGACGCGGATTTGTGCCCAGCTTGGTGGCTGGAGAAGCAGTATCAGCGAAAGCGTAGGTATTAACCGAGAGGGTCAGCAGGGCAATCAGAGAAACGGAGCCACTGGCACTACGGCTGGAAAATGAAAATGCGGGCATGGAAATACACTCACAAGATACAGGAAACGGGAATTTTCAGGTCTTGGGAGGGGTCAACAGCGCCAGGCCGGATGGTCGGGCGCTGGATGTGCGGACGTATTCTGCGGGAAAAGCCTTTCACGCAGGGTCTTGCCGTCGTTGGGCTTGATACGGCCACGACGCTTCAGTTCCGGCAGGACGAGACGGATGAAGTCGTTGTAGCTGTCCGGATTAACGAGCTGGATCAGATTGAGGCCATCAGTTTCGGATTCCTCGAGCCACTGCTCAATCTGATCCGCGACGGTTTCACCTGTACCCACGAAAGTTTTGGCACGGCCAAAGCCTTCTGCCGGGCTTGTGGCTTCTGCAATAGTCCATGAACGACCGCTGATGGCAGGGTCAAACTGTTCAAGGACAGACTGGCTGGCTTCCGTCGGACGATAGGTCAGGACCTCGTCTGTCTGGTTCTTCGAGAAGTCCACACCCGTCATTGAGGAGTAGTGGATGAGCGATCCGGTGGCATCGTAGAAGGCTTTGTATTCCGCGAATGTGCGAATAGCGTCTTCCTCAGTCTCCCCGACCACGACCGCTGCGGCGCAAATGAAGCGCAGGCTGCCTGGATCGCGACCTTCGCGAGCTGCGTCCTCACGAATACGCCGGACATTCTTTCGTGTCCCTTCTGCGCCGGCACCTACGACGAAAATGACTTCCGCATGTCGTGCCGCGAATGCACCACCCCGGGCTGAAGCGCCTGCCTGAAGCAGAACGGGAACCCGTTGCGGACTGGGCTCGGCCGTATGGCCGTCTGGAACGCGGTAGTACTGGCCTTCATGCCGTATAGGGTGAACTTTTGCCGGGTCGGTGTAGATCCACTCGCCTGAAGCCGTTTGACCTCGGATGACAGCATCGTCTTCCCAGGATTTCAGCCACAGCTTGTAGACGACGCTCATGAACTCGTCCGCCCGGTCGTAGCGTTCGTCATGGGGTATCTGATGGTCTAATCCAAGATTGCGAGCCGCACTTTCCTGCTGCGACGTCACAATGTTCCAGCCCAGACGGCCCTTCGTCAGATGGTCGAGCGTCGTCAGCTTGCGGGCGAGAAGATAAGGGTGTTCGTAAGTCGTGGACAGCGTGATGCCAAAACCAAGCGTCGTCGTCACGGCGGCCATGGCGGACACCAGCAGAAGCGGATCGATCAGTGGGGACTGGATACCGTGCTTCAGGGCAGCGTCTGGACTGCCGCCGTAAACATCAATCTGGCCGAGGGCATCCGCGATAAACAGGGCATCGAACCCAGCGTCATCGAGTGTGCGTGCCAGGTCAGTCCAGTAGCTGATGTCCTTGTAACGATGTGTCTGGTCAGCGGGATGGCGCCACAGGCCGTAATTCAGGTGCGAGACCGTGGCCATCGTAAAGCCGTTGAGGATGATGTGCTGTCCCATTACGCCACCCCCACGCGCCACTGAGCGGGGGGCAGGGTTCCATTGACAGCGTAGTCCCCAACGACGCGCGTGCGATAGACACGGGGGTTGTGATTACCCAGCGTGCGAACGTTGCGCCAATGTCGATCCAATCCGACGACGCGCAAGGTTGCACCACCGCTTAGCGCGTCGAACAAAGCCGTCGTGGCTTCCAGCACCAGCGGCAAAATCCGATCCTGTACCTGCCAGACTTCGAGTTCAGCACGCGCAACCGTAAGTTCGATTTCCGAGGCAGGACTATCCGCAACGGCCTGAATGGCTCGGGAGGCACGTTCAACCGCTGCCCCGGCGATATATGCGCCACTGAAGACATGACCGACAACTTCGAGGATCTGCGGATCTTCTGCGGGAAGGTCTGCATTCCCGTGGCTGAAGGTGCGTTTGCGGCGCCGTACGGCATCCGCGACGTCCGTTGCAGCGGAGCGCGCAATCCCGGCAACAGTCGCCAAATGATAGAGCTGGAAGAATGCCTGGGAATACGGGAAGGCCGTGTTGCCGTAACGCAGATCGGCGTCTTCGGTATGGACGTCACGGAAATGTGCCGTGCCGCTGGCGGTCAGGCGTTGCCCAACACCGTCCCAGTCATCCACAATTTCCAGGCCGGGATCATTGCGGGCAGCCAGTGTTTTGACGGTCTGGCCATCTTCCGTGGTGCCGGTAACAGTCAGCCAATCGGCATAGAGCGAACCGGTCGTGAAGAACTTCGAGCCGTTAATGACCCAATGGCCATCTTTCTGGGACAGGGTCGTGCTGAAGAGATCACGCTTGGACGCCGGGCCTTCAGCCGCTGCGGCCCCTGCGGTCTGTCCGGTTCCAAGCCGGTCGAGCCATTTCGTGCGATAGGGGCCATCGGGTTCAAACAGGAGATGCTCAACGAAGCCGAAATGGGCTCGGAGCGCCTGTGCAACGTTTGAATCCGCTTTGGCCAACGCTGTAATAAGAGAAAACAGATCCTCAAGACTGGCACCGAGCCCACCATGCGCTACGGGAACGCGGAGCGCCGTGAAACCACTCTCCTTGAGAAGGCGTATCTGCTCGAAAGGAAGTTCGCGGTTCAGTTCGGCCTGAAGAGCCTGCTTCCGAATTTTTTCGAAAACTGCAGAAAAACGCTCGTGAAGCGGAGTGTTTTCACGCGCATCCTGTCCCCAGAGAAGGGAGAGATTAGGAAGAGGAGCGGATATGTAGGTCATGGTGTCTACCTGTGGCGTGCGGTCCGAACAAAGGGAGTGAGAGCAGGGGAGAGCCCGGCATCATCGGGGGACAGGAACTGGCAAACACTACAGACATAAAACCATACCGTTTCGTTATTATTTAATATCAAATAAACTGTGTAGTGATTATTTTGTTATGTCAAACTCATAGTTATTAAATATTTTAACTATTTGGATTAGTTAAAATTGTGTGTAGATGATTGAAAATTTCGGTTTGTGACAGGGGTCTTTGGCTCGCGTAGCCTGGCGCCATCACTGGCTGCCGTATCGGTCGCCGTCCATTTCCGGATCAACCTGAACTTCCGGTCAATAGAAATATGCGATCTGTAACCAACGAACGGGAATGGCAAAATCCGTTGCAGGACACGTTCCATCATCCTGTCGCTTTGATGGACTTCAGCGTCCAGCGCGCATGCCTGTTTTTATGAGACAGCTTTGAGGGATTGTGCTGCCAGTCCTGTGGGAGCCGACCTTACCGGAGGTCCGTCTTCTCAGCGTTTGTCTTGCGCTGCTTTGGAGCTGCAACCAATGTCGCATTCAAGATGTGACCTGACATCGGTAGATCAATGGTGTCCCGCCGGGTCGCATCAAACCGGTTGAACAGCATGTCGATAACACCAGCTCAAATGAATCGCTCACGGAACAGCCAGGCCGTTTGGCGTCAGGCACGCGGTCCGACAGCCCAAGCGTCAGCAAACGCGTAAAGGATAGGCAATCGTTGATCAAATATTCCGTTCGTTCGTCGGACAAATTGTTCAGCGCTTGGATCACCAGAATTTTGAATATCAACACCGGGTCAAACTGCGACCGTCCGCCTTTCCCCCATCCACATGGGCCAGAGACCCTTTCGGGTCAGGGCGGAACACTTCAAAATCCACAATCCGGGAAAAAGCTTCGAGTTAATCACAAACCCATCCAGGCGAGCCAGCTGCTCTACAACATCAAAGAAGTCCACCTGCTTCATGCGATCCTTTCCCCAATGTACGCGGAGGAAAACAGAATTACAGAGGCAACTTTAAAACTAAGGGGTTTTTCGAACCTCCAGCCGTCCTTATGATAGGCACCGAACGAGAGTGTCTTCTCTTTTCCGCCGAACCGATATTCCAGTCGCCAGATCTTAGCGCCATTCGGGCGAACAATAAGGTGCAAACCCTACGCATCGCTGAGTTTATACTAAGATTCGCTCTGCAGAAATTTGCGAATTGCTATGTCTGTAAGCACCGATACTCCCATTATGATTTCTGTTCATATTTTGTTCTCATCATTAATGGGCACAAAACAGATAATCGAAAATGCAGAAATGGTTGTCTTTGGTCACTAATGGTGAAGTATCGTTGGCGGAATATTGTCAATCACTCTAATAACCCAATAATCTGATTAAATATAAGATTATGTCTTCCAAATGAAATAATACCCCCTTTGATACTCCCAATATCGAAAAATTTGAAAATAAAAGATTTTTTTAGAATTTCTATCCGTAAACCCATTATGGATCTCTTATGGTTTCAGGCCGAAGATCATTTTTGAGCGCTTATCTGTGATGCCTTTTTTGTCGCAGCTTTTCGTATGTCAGATGCGATCCGGTCGAAATTGCCGGTGAGATGGGAAATCGAAAAGCGAATATGGGGGTCTGCCAGCAGGGAACACTGACGGCCGGCCGAGACCCGGATGTTCTGTGAGGCTAGATACGAGCAGGCGGCGTCTTCATTCAAGACTGAGATCCAGAAGCTAAAGCCTTCTCCAGTGGGGCTATCGATACCATTGCGACGAAAAGCGGAGACCATTTCAAGACGCTGTTTCTGATAATGCAGATAGTTCTCCTGAATGATCTGGTGAGTTTTTTCGTTGTCCAGAAGTCGGGCGGCGGCGCTTTGCAACAGACGGCTTGTCCAGGCGGGTCCAAAGCTGCGATAGGCTTGTATCTCGCGGATGATCATGGATGATGCGGACACGACGCCCAATCGCAGGTCCGGTCCCAGGATCTTGGATAGCGAGCGCACGTGGATGACGCGTGGTCCGAGCCATACTCCAATGCTCTCTGCTGGAACTGGTGAAAACCATGGAAAAGCGTCGTCTTCGATGATCCAGGTCGAGGGAGACGTCCTGAGTACCTGGGCGAGTTCGTGGAGCCGAGTGCGCGGCGTGCGCTGTCCTGTAATGGCATTGATGTTCGGTTGCATGTATAGCGCCGTCGGATTTCTCATCAGGGCCTGCTCCAGCGATGCGGGCACGATACCGTCGGCATCACTTTGCAGCGGAAGGATCGAGGCACTCAGGTAATCAAGGATATCCAGAGTTCGCATGGGAGTGGGATCCTGCACAGCTACTGTCGATCCTGGAGGAATGAGAGCCTGGATTGTATCGAATAGGGCGCTGTAGGCACCGTTGGTCGCCATAAAATCCTCGGCCGGATAGGGCCATTTTGCAGCGCAGATCGTACGCAGGATCGGAGAAATCGTATCGTCATCGTAAGTATTGAGGTTGGGAATGGATTTTAGGTTTTCAAACGCATCGTACAGGCGGGGCAGCCGGGCAGGATCCGGGGTATAGGATGTCAGATTGAGACTAACGTTTTCGCGGCTGAGGCTTGCCGTGCGCCTCACAGGGCGGGGCGAGAGGAACATGTTGCACACACGCATCCCGCGTCGGCCACGGCCAGAAATAACTCCCCTTTTGCGCAGATCGGTCCAGGCAATGGAAACGGTAGCCGGGCTAATGCCCAAGCCAAAGGCCAGATCGCGGATTGCGGGCAGGCGCGTACCAACCGGCAGCGTTCCACTCTGGATCAGGGCTGAAATCTGTCGGGCAAGGCCCCGAGCAGAGCGGTCGTGCAGGCGGCTTACAAACCAGTCCGTATTAAACTCTTCCACATCGTGATTCCAACAAATAAATGTCCAATAACGTAATATCATTTGCGCGAGGGAAGTGAAGGTCTCTTAATCATTTCAGTACCGACTCTTTTTCAGCAAACGGATGGAAACGACATGATGAGCATGCCTTCTTCATTCAGGCAGAGACATTCCCTTTCGGCCGGGGCAGTTCTTCTCTGCGGAACCGCATGCCTGATTTACATGCCGGTAGCGTCGGCAGAGACGTCGATCACGCCTATGAAGCACACCAAAGCCTATCTTGCACGCAAGTCTCCGCTGCTGGTGGCAGCGAAGAAAAGAACTGCGGTTCAGGCCTCCCGGGATGAAAGTCTTCAGGTTCAGGGACGGCATATTTTTGCATTTGGCCAAGCGCAGCGTCAGCCTGATTCCAACACACGAATTTCGGCGCAGACCCTGCTGGAACGCCGGGTAGTATCCGTTACCGACCTTCAAAATCTGGCCCCGAACCTGACGGTCCAGTCCCTGAAAGGAACGCAGAGCATCAATTACCATCTGCGGGGCGTCGGGCTTGATGATTATTACGAAAACAATGTTTCATCAGTCATGGTCTATCTCGACGGTGTAGCCTACCCGTTTTCATCCATGACGGACGGTATGATGTTCGATATCGCGAATGTGGATATCGCGCCGGGTCCGGTAGGCTTTACCCACGGTATGTCAGATACGGGTGGTGAGGTTTCGCTGCAGTCGAATGATCCTACGCCATACTGGCACGGGAATATTACGCAAGATATTGCCAGCTATGCCCGCTCCCGCACCAGCGGCTTCATCTCCGGGCCACTCGCCAGAAACCTTTCCTTCAGGGTGGCTGCACAGACGACACAAGGCGGGGGCTGGCAGTATAATCCGCTGAACGGCGCCCATCTGGGTGATCAGAACCAAACTGCACTCCGTGCCAAACTCAAATGGACACCGGATAGCAAGACTGTGGTTGCTTTAGGAGGCCACTGGACACGGGATCTGTCTGAACTGATCAACGGTAATCCAGTCATCAACCTTGCGCCAGCCTGGCAGAAATACCCGCAGTTTTCCGGCTACAGACAAACGGCGTGGGGTATTCAGCCCGGATTTGCGAAGCTTATTGGACGCCCTGAGAGCCTGAAACCTTCCGAGGATAATATCTTCTGGGGAGCTGATTTCCGGATTAGCCGGGAGCTGGGTTTTGCACGACTGGAAGCCGTTTCGGCGTTCGAAACAGAGCGGCAGGGTGAGTATTCTGACGAGGACGGAACCGAACTTGCGACGGGGGATGTCTACCGGAACGTTAACGGCAACATCTTCTCACAGGAACTGAAACTGGTTTCCACACTCCCTGGAAAACTGCACTGGACCGTCGGCGCATATTACAATCGTTCGCGGATGCAGCAACAGTTCTACAACAATTTCAATGATTATCAGGGCCGGGGCTATATCTCGGAGAGTTCCTACGATCAGAACCAGCAGGCATTTTCGCAATACGCAAACGTGAGTTACGATATCACGAAGACCATCACATTGTTTGGCGGCGTGACCCACATGTCGGACGACCGGCAACTTCTGAATTTCCGGACCATAAAATATGGTCTGAATACTCTCAATTTCGCTCCCGAAGGTGCGCTGACCAATCAGCTGGGAGGGCTGCTCGGCATCCAGGTGCAGCTGACCCAGCATCTTCAGACGTATTTCAAGGTTAGCAAAGGCTTCAAGCCCGGCGGGTTTGCCGCAAACAACACGGTGGCACAGGCTCAGCTCAAAGCCTTCAAGCCTGAGTCTCTCATGTCTTATGAATTGGGCTTCAAGAGTGATCCGCTACCGGGGAAGCTGCGCCTGAATGGGGCTGCTTTTTACTATGATTACCATAACCAGCAGGTTGTTTCGAGTTTCCTGCTGAACAATTACGGTCCGCTCGGAACGTATGTAAATGTTCCTCATTCGGCGATCTGGGGTATTGAACTCAGTGCCGAAGCCCATCCGGTGTCCCATATCTATATCAACGGAAACATGGGTTATGAACGCGGCTCTTACACCTCGTTTTATGCGCTCAATACGCCGGCCGTGAACGCCTACCGTGTGGCGACCGGGGTCTACAAGGCGTTCTATACGGATTATCGCGGTTCCGATCTGGGGATTCCAAAACTGACGCTCAGTGGGAGCATCGCTTATCGCGCTGATCTTCCCTACGGACTTTCGACCGATCTGGGTGTCAACGGCAATTACCGGGATTCACAGGCGATGACGATCGGCGGAACCGGCGCCTACAGGTTGCCCCCATACTTCCTGATGGGCACCTATGCCACCGTCGGGAACAAGAAGCAGGGTTGGAACGCCACGATCTACGTCACGAACCTTCTGAACCGGCATTACAGCATCACGTCGTCTTCGCAGAGCACGACATATCAGCACGTACCTGGAGCCCCGCGCTTTATCGGCGGTCGCCTAAGTTATGGCTTCTAAGGAAGAAAWGGCATCATGAAAGTCGCATTGGGACAATTTGCAGTCGCCGCTGACTGGGAAATCAACCAGAATCAGTGCCTGGAGTTGATCGAACGTTCGAAAACCGAAGGTGCCGATCTGCTACTGCTCCCCGAGGGTATTCTGGCTCGCGACATTAACGAGCCAGAAATCATGCCCCGGACCGCCCAGCCTCTCGATGGCCCCTTCATGGAAGGACTGAGGCAAGCGAGCCATGGGATTGCCGTGGCCGGGTGTGTAAATGTTCCGGACGGGCAGGGGCGTTTCTTCAATACGCATTTCGTTCTGAAGGACGGCGCCTTCATTGCGCTGTATCGCAAGTTGCATCTTTACGATGCCTTTAACATGGAAGAATCTCGGCTTACATCGCCCGGTGTTGACCTGCCGCCTGTCGTGGATATCGGCGGCATGCGAGTGGGTCTCATGACCTGTTACGACGTCCGCTTTCCAGAACTCGCCCGCCATCTCGTGCTGGAAGGTGCAGAAGTCCTGCTTCTGCCTGCAGCCTGGGTGCGGGGGCCGGCCAAGGAACGACACTGGGAGGTCATGGCTGTTGCGCGTGCTCTGGAGAACACCTGCTATGTCATCGCGGTCGGAGAATGCGGCCCACGAAACATCGGCGCCAGTATGGTCGTTGATCCACTTGGCGTCATAACACTGGCGCTGGGTGAGGGGCCTGCGCTGGGTTTTGCAGCTCTGCTTCGTGAACGGCTGGATCACGCCCGTCGAGTTCTTCCGGTCCTGGAAAACCGGCGCTTTGCTGCTCCGGCGCTAGCTGACGCATGACGCTGGAACAGCCAGCCCTGCGGGAGAGGCTGCGTCCGTGGTTCGCGCTGGTAGGCCTGGTGGTTCCCGTGAACCTGATGATGGCGCTCGATAAAAACAGCTTTGCGCTGGCAGCCCCTCGGATCGGGCAGAGTCTGGGGCTCGACTATGTGCATGTCTCGCTGGTGATTGCCGCCCTGTCGTGGAGCTATGCGATCATGCAGTTGCCCAGCGGCTGGCTGGTGCATCGGCTGGGGCCGCGCCGGTCACTGGGGATTGCCTGTCTGCTGTGGTCCCTGACAACGATGCTCATGCCGGTTGCAGCCGGATTCATGTCCTTTCTCGTTCTGCGAGTGGCCATGGGAGCGTTTCAAGCCCCGGACTGGAGTGCCAGCGTTGTCGCTGTTCACGACTGGTTTGCCCCGGCGCACAGGTCACGCGGGAATGCCGTGTTGCTGGGGGCGCTGTATCTTGGTTCGACTATCGCCGGCCCCCTGACGACCGAAACAACTCTAATATTCGGCTGGCAGCGCTGCCTGTTTGTGTTTGGCTGTATGGGTACCATCCTAAGCATCGTATGGCTGCTTCTGTTCCGTGACGGCCCTTATCGGCACCGGGAAGAGTCACCTTCACTGTTTCCCGATATGCACATCCTGTGCCAGCTGGCTGGATCGGGGGGGGTCTGGGCCATCGGTGGGTTTTATCTATGCATGCTGGCCGTGCAGTCCTTCTACCACGTGACGCTGCCGCAGTACCTTCTGTCCGCACGTCACCTATCATATCGGGAAATGGGGTGGGTGTTCAGTCTGCCTTGGTTCTGCCTCTACGGTTCGGTTGTTGCGAGCGGCTTTGTTAGCGACAGCATCTATGCGCGGACGGCATCTGTCTTCCGGGCGCGGGTGCTGTTCGGTGCGCTCGGGGCCGCCACGAGTGCAGTGTGCCTGGAGGCGGCTTCACTATGCCACAGCACACTGGCTTCGGTGGCCCTCCTCTGTGCGGCACTGGCTGCACTGGGGCCCTGCCAGGTTTCAATCTGGACGCTGGCACAGGGGCTGACCCGGCATCACGCTGCCGTAGTCGTTGGATGGGCTGGGTTTTGTGGAAACCTTGCAGTGGGCATTGTGCCCATACTGACGGCCCATCTTCTCCAAACGGGACTGAGCTGGCCCGAAGCACTGCTTTTACCCAGCATACTCGGCACGCTCGGGGCAGTATGCTGTCTGCTGACAGGATATTTTGGCCAGATCGACGAGTGCCGGGACACGTCTTTTTTTAGAAATATTTCAAAGGAATTTTATGATGTTTGAGGCTTTCAACGGCGTATGGGTAATTGAAAACGCGTCCTCCTCATGGAGTGACGGAAACTTTCCTCCGGATATGTGTCTGAAGCTCTGGCTGACGTTTCAGGATGGGCGTCTGATCTATCATTCTGAAAATGACACGGACAAAAGCCAGCCCGTCAAAATGCTCGATTACGATACACCGCTGACCGGAGAAATCAGCCCGCTGCGGGGAAGTATGCGGTTTGACAGTGTCCGTGTTCGCCAGATCTCGGAACGGGAATTTGAAATTCTGGAAATGCTGGGCGACGATGTTATCGTGGCGGCCTATTGGCGCTTTTCGGATGACGCGAAAAATCTCTGGCGTTGGGGGGTGGGGAAATCTCCTGAAGGACGTTCGCGGTCCTACGAAGAACTGTTTATCCGCCAGGATTGATCCGCATCGATTGCATGAAAGATTCGTATATGACCAAGCTTCGCGTTGCCGTCATTCAGGCGGGAAGCACCTTGTTCGACACTCCAGCCACGCTGGATCGCATGGAGATGCACTGCGAGGCGGCGGCCGCTGAGGGCGTGCAACTGGCGGTCTTTCCTGAAGCATATATCGGGGGTTATCCGAAGGAGCTGACCTTTGGCGCCGTGCTGGGCAGCCGGTTTCCCGAGGGGCGAGAGGACTATCTGCGGTACTGGAAGTCGGCCATTGCAGTTCCGGGGCCTGAGACGGATCGGATCGGATCGTTTGCGGCAAAGATGACTGCACATCTGGTCGTCGGGGTGATCGAGCGGGATGGGGCGACCCTATATTGTACAGCCCTCTTTTTCGGACCAGATGGCGCGCTTCTGGGCAAGCATCGCAAGCTGATGCCGACCGGCACCGAACGTCTGGTCTGGGGGCAGGGTGATGGGTCCACCATACCAGTGCTCGATACGGAGATTGGGCGTCTCGGGGCGGCAATCTGCTGGGAAAACTATATGCCGGATCTGCGGCAGAGCATGTATGCGCGCGGGATCAATCTCTGGTGCGCGCCCACGGTGGACGAACGTGATATCTGGCAGGCTTCCATGCGGCATATTGCCTATGAAGGGCGGACATTTGTTCTGAGTGCATGTCAGTTCATGACGCGAGCAGATGCTCCGGAGGATTATGACTGCCATCAGGGGAATGATCCAGAAACGGTGCTCATCCGAGGTGGAAGCATCATTGTCAGTCCGCTCGGAGAAATCATTGCCGGTCCAGTCCATGACCGTGAAGCCATCCTGACGGCGGACATCGATCTGCATGACGTCATCCGCGCCAAATATGATCTGGATATTGCCGGACATTATGCCCGGCCGGATGTGTTCAGCCTACATGTCAATGAAGCTGCGCGGAAGACAGTATCTTTTTTTAGTGACATCTCGTTTCAAGCCTAAACTCGTAGCCCGAAGCTTTAGGTTCAGGACTCATAGCCAGCAGATGACGGTTGCTGCAGCGAGGCAGATGGCGGAGAAGAAGACTGTCGGGCATCTGTCATAGCGTGTTGCGACCCGTCTCCAGTCCTTGAGCCTCCCGAACATGATCTCGATCTGGTTGCGTCTTTTGTATTTCCGCCTGTCGTATTTTATGGGTTTCCCTCGGGATTTTCGGCCAGGAATACAGGGTGTGATCCCTTTTTCCTCCAGGGTATCCCTGAACCAATCAGCGTCATAGCCCCGGTCTGCCAGCATCCATTGGGCTGCCGGAAGACCGTCCAGAAGGGCAGCAGCACCGGTGTAATCACTGATCTGGCCTGCTGTCATGAAGAAGTCGAGCGGACGTCCGCTCCGGTCGGTGACGGCATTCAGCTTCGTATTCATTCCGCCTTTGGTGCACCTAACCAGACGGCCTGGCGCCCCGTTTTTAACCGCAGGCTCGAAGCTGTACGATGGGCCTTGAGATAGGTCACATCAATCATGATCGTCTGAGGCGCTGCCTTGTCGGTATCTAGTCCATCCATCATGCGGATATGAATATCCTCAGAGCACTCCAGCGCTTCCAGCGGTTGTAGAGCGTCTTGTGGGGATTGCATTCCCTAGTTTCATCGCGCCAGCGCAGGGCCATTCCGATCGACGAAGATGACGCTGCTAAGCACGCAACAATCATCAACGAGGGGTCTGCCGCGGCTCTTTGGGAAAAAGCGCTGCAGGATCTTCATCTGTTCGTCTGTCAGCCAGCACAGATCGCTCATCTTCGGCCTCCTCAGGGAGCCTGAATTACTTCATCCCACTCATATCAATGAGTTCTGAGCCTAGCATGAGTACTGATTACTTTGGGCTATTTTTACGTTGAATAGCGCCCGAACCAGCCGCCATGGACCAATGTTCGCTTAATGCGCCAGCCAGCTAATAGGCTGTGGGTCAGTTATGTCCGCTATTGGGATGCAGGTGGGGGCGTCGTAAGTCTGACATGTAGGCGTAAGCAGACTGACCGGGCTGATCATTCATTGCAGATCCGGCGCGATGGCGCACTTCGCTGCATGGTGTGGCGGGAAAGGCCATGATCACATCTTACAARCCGGCCACGGCAGCTAAGCCGTGACCGCATATGGGTATTCAGCTTTCAATAAACGCAAGGAGATCCGTATTGAGTACCTCCGCATTGACTGTCAGCATTCCGTGCGAGAAGCCGGGATAGGTTTTAAGGGTGCCATTGACGAGTAGTTCAACCGACTTGAGTGCTGAATCAGCGATCGGCACGATCTGGTCGTCTTCTCCATGCAGCACGAGTGTCGGTATCGTAATGCTCTTCAAATCCTCGGTCTGGTCCGTTTCGGAAAAGGCTTTGATACCCTCGTAGTGCGCCTTGGCGCTCCCCATCATGCCTTGGCGCCACCAGTTTTGAATGACGCCCTCTTGCTGGCTGATACCCGCGCGATTGAACCCATAAAACGGCCCGGCTGGCACATCGCGGAAAAATTGTGCCCGGTTGGCTGCGAGGGCAGCGCGAAAACCGTCGAACACCTCAATCGGCAGGCCCTCGGGATTTGCTTCAGTGCGTATCATCAGCGGCGGGACAGCGCTCACCAGAATGGTTTTGGCGACACGTCCGGACGGCTGACCGTATTTGGCCACATAGCGCGCGACTTCGCCACCACCAGTGGAATGACCGATATGCACGACGTTCCGAAGCTCCAGCGCTTCGACGACGGCGAACGCATCCGACGCATAATGGTCCATGTCATGTCCCCCCGAGACCTGCCCAGAGCGCCCGTGCCCTCGACGGTCATGGGCCACCACGCGGAAGCCGTGCTGTAAAAAGAACAGCATCTGGGTATCCCAGTCGTCGGAAGAGAGGGGCCAGCCATGATGGAACATGATGGGACGGGCGTCTTTCGGGCCCCAGTCCTTGTAGAAGATCTCGACATCATCCTTGGTGGTAACGAACGACATGATTATCTCTCCAAAATTCAGATGGTGACGGTTGTCACTAGACCGACCCGGACAAGCCCGGGGTCGGTTTTGATGGCGTTCAGATCTGTTTCTGCCCACCGTCAACGTAGAGTTCGATGCCATTGATGAAACTGGCCTCGTCAGATGCCAGAAACAGAACCGAGCGGGCGATTTCTTCTGGCTGGGCCACGCGACCTGACGGGATCACGCCAGCGAGATAGGCCTTGGTTCCTTCGGCCTGTTCGCCGCCACCAAAAAGCGCGTTCAGACCTGCCGTGTCGGTCACACCCGGACTGACCGCATTGACGCGAATATGTCGGTCCTTGAGGTCGAGCATCCAGTTTCGTGCAAAGCTGCGTACGGCTGCCTTCGTTGCAGAATAGACATGAGAGCCGGGGTTCCTGCGGCGCTGACATTCGAAGCATTCAGCACGATCGAGGCCCCATCGCGCAGCAGGGGAAGCGCTTTCTGTACTGTAAAGAGGACGCCCTTGACGTTACTGTCAAAAGTGGACTGATAGTGTTCCTCGGAAATGGCACCAAGTGGCGCAAACTCCCCGCCGCCAGCATTGGCGAAGACAACATCGATCTGGCTGTGCGTCTGCTGGACGGTGTCATACAAACGGTCGATGTCGTCCAGATGGCCCATATCACCGCGTACGCCCGTTACCTTGCCACCAATGTGTGTGACAGCGGCGTCGAGTGCCTCCTGTCGTCTGCCAGTGATGAAAACGAAGGCGCCTTCATCGGCGAAAGCTTTGGCGGTGGCCAGACCAATGCCACTGGTGCCGCCTGTTACGATCACGACCTTGCCATCAAATCCGTAAGTCATTGTTCTGTTCCTTAATCTCAGCGCTCCGTTTGCGCCTGTAGGAAAGAGATGACACTGGAACGATCATCGCTGTAGATAGTAATATTGATACACAGCGTTCAGAGAGAGGAACGATGGAGCGGCGGGATCTCAACGATTATGCATATTTCGTAGCGGTCGTTACGCATGGCGGCTTTTCGGCCGCTTCGCGCGCGTTGCACGAGCCGAAGTCAAAACTCAGCCGCCGCATCGCCGAACTTGAAAGCCGGCTTGGTACACGTCTGATCGAGCGGTCCAGCAGGCGCTTTCGCGTCACGGATCTTGGTCGGGCATTTTATGAGCGCTGTCGGACTATGCTGGATGAAGTAGAAGCTGCAGAAGCCCTCATCAGCGCCGCCCAGGCTGAGCCAGCGGGCATCGTTCGGTTTAGTTGTCCGACCGGTATGGTTGCCGTGATCGGTCATCTGATGACAGGCTTTCTGGATCGCCATCCCAAGGTGCGGTTGCAACTCCTGGCGGTGGATCGGCCGGTGGATCTGATAGAGGAGCGCATCGACCTCGCGTTACGGGTTCGTCTGGCTCTGACCTCGGATGCAGCTTTGACCATGCGTACACTGGGGCGCTCCACACGTATTTTAGTCGCGCATCCGCGTGTAGCTGGGAGCATCAGAACCCTGCACGATCTGGGGAATGCATCGCTGTTAACAACAAGCGACGAAGCAACAGACTGCATCTGGCCTTTGATGAATACCCATGGCGAGACCCATGAAATACGCCGAATGCCCCGGTTCGGATCGCAGGATATGGGCATGGTGCGGGATGCGGCGATTGCAGGGTTAGGTGTTGCCTGGCTCCCGGATCATTTTGTTCGGGAGCCACTGGAGAAGGGCCTGGTGGTGCAGGTACTGCCGGACTGGACGGGACCGGAAGGGATCGTCCATCTCGTATTTACAACGCGGCGTGGGCTGCCATCAGCGGTGCGTGCGTTCATCGATCACCTGGCAGCTGGATTTCCGAAGCGTTTATAAGCGCTGTGCTTTGGCGTCAGAGACGGCCGTTTCTGGATAACAGAGTTTTAATACTGATGATGCCCTAAATGACGGCGGTTACCGTCTACCTGTGTCACGATTATTGATCAGGGTGTCATTCTCCGATCCGTATTACCAGTTTACCAAAGTGACCCGCGGCTTGCAGAGCGTTATAAGCCGCTTCTGCGTCTTCAAACGAGAAGACACGATCGATCTGCGGAGAAATGTTCGTTTTAACCAGAGCCCGCAAGGTCGCGACCGGCCCCACATAAATGCCCTGAAGCGTGATCCGCTTTTCAAGGAGAACCCTTGTATCAACAGGCCCCTCGAAACCAGTCAGCACGCCCATAAGCGAGATCCGGCCGCCGAGGCGGGTCGCTTTCAACGTTTTATTCAGCGTTGCCGGCCCCGCGACGTCAACAGCTAGGTCTGCACCCAGTCCATCCGTCAGGCGCAAAACTTCATTCTCCCAGTCCGGCACGCTGCGATAGTTGATCAGGTGATCGGCACCTAGCGTCTTGGCACGTTCTAGCTTCTCATTCGAACTGGACGTCATGATCACGCGTGCACCCGCTATCTTGGCGAGTTGCAGGGCAAAGATTGAGACACCACCGGTCCCTAGAAGAAGTACAGTCTCTCCTGGTTGGACAGGACGTCGTTCAAACAGGGCAGACCATGCCGTAACGCCTGCGCATGGAAGGGTGGCGGAGGCTTCGAAAGTCAGGTTGTCAGGAATACGGACTACGCCCGTTGCAGGCACTACGATGCGTTCGGTTAGAACACCATTAAACCCTGGGCCGCCAAGGCTCGCTCTTCTGGCTTCCGTGAATTCACCGTCCAGCCATTTTGGCATGAAAGCAATTACGACACGGTCGCCAGTCGCATATCCCTCGACACCGTCGCCAAGGGCTGAAACCACACCTGCACCATCCGACATTGGAACCAGATCGCTAAAGCGCTGTGCTATGAGAAGATCACGATAGTTCAGGGATGCCGCCCGAAGATCAACGACAATTTCGCCATAGCCCGGACGAGGGTCTTCACTCTGGATAAGCGTAAGTTTCGGAAGATCATGTCCTGTCAGGATGTAGTGTCGCATGGAGATTCTCCTTTTCCCTGACGACATATATCCTTATCTGGTTACTGGCAGGAGTACGTACAAAATGAACCTGTACTATCATGGATGATAGTGCCTCCCGTAGAGGCCGTCGCCGACAGGCTGGCCGCACGGGCTGTGCTGTGGAAGCAACGCTCTCCGTTATCGGTGGCATCTGGAAGCCGGTCCTGCTGTTTCATCTGCTGGAAGGAAAACTGCGCTTTAACGCGCTCTGCCGACTGGTTCCTTCGGCAACGGCCCGGATGATCACACTGCAATTACGGGAGCTTGAGGCAGACGGTGTCGTCAATCGTATTGTCTATCCAGAGGTTCCGCCGAAAGTCGAATACGAATTGACTGAACTTGGACGATCTTTAGAGCCTGTGCTTGTCAGTATGCGGGACTGGGGCGCCCGGCTTCAGAAGGCGTAGAGCGTCGGAAGGCCGGCCCCTAAAAATCAAATGGCCCTACCGGAGATTGAAGCAAGATCCCCTCTGTGTTTCAGAGTAAAAAGGTCCACTTCCCGAACCGGATCATAGTGTACCAAATGACCGATATGTAGGCGAGTGCTACCCGCCCGTTTAATTCCTGATCTCAGGGATTCTGACCGGGTCATCTCATAAGTTGGCAGTTTGAACTGGCGATACGGCGCAGATCCGCATTGTCATACGCCCGGTATCCGTCATCCGTCTGTCCCTGGAGACCGACAATCGCCTTTGCGACGGTTTTCGCATCAATTGCGCCATATCGGAAAAGCCTGCCGACCATGAACGGTGCCAGTGGCGCTGCCAGACGCTGCCCGATCGCCTCCATCGGCCGTGCCACTGCACGGTGACTCAGCAACATCGCGGGCCGCAGGATGTCCACGCGGCGGAAGCGAGGACATAATCGTGATCGACGCGAAACATCGCCGCCTGCGATCCTGCGGCACGAATTGTTGTGCCCAAACAGGAAATCACCACGTCAGTGTCGGAAGGGGCCACATTAAGCAATGTTATTTCCGACGCAGCGCATAGGTACTCGAAATCAATGATGTGATCGGAGCTCGATGATTTTCGACGTGTCAGGCTAGTGACAACGGTATCCGGCCGCGTAGCAAGGTTCGCATCGACAGAACGTCCGATGAGGCCGGTGCCTCCAATAAGCAGAACGCGCGTTGTCATCGCAGGATCAGATTTGTGATGCCGTCTGTGAGCTTGCCGAACGGTGGCTGAAGCAGCGTTGCGGCATTGAGGCGGCCCTGTTTGTAAACGCCACGAGGATGAGTGAGCGCCATAAAGCCTTCCTTCCCGTGATAGGCCCCGATGCCGCTCTCTCCCACACCGCCAAAAGGCAGATCGTCCTGTGCAACGTGCAACAGGGTGCCGTTGATGGTGACGTTACCCGAAATCGTGCGCTTCAGAAGCCTGTCGCGATCAACGCGGTTATCGCCAAAATAATACAGGGCCAGAGGACGCGGCCGGGCATTGATGAAGGCAATCGCCTCGTCCAGTGTGCGGTAGGTCAACACCGGCAGGATCGGTCCGAAAATCTCCTCCTGCATCACCGCCATTTGCGGCGTCACATCCAACAGCAGCACAGGTGCCAGCACATGGCTCTCGTCTGAATTGCTTCCCAGACGGATCACCTGTGCGCCCCGCGCCGCAGCATTGTCGATCAAGCCGGTCAGCCGCGCGTAATGGTGGGCGTTGAGGATGGCTGTGTAATCTGGAGAGGCGGCGTAACTACCCGGATGCTGCTTTTTTACAGCCTCCTGATACGATGTGGCAAATGTATCCCTGTCGTTTTCATGAACCAGCACATAATCCGGCGCGATGCAGGTCTGTCCGGCGTTGGTCAGCTTGCCGAACGCCACGCGGTTCGAAACCCGCTGCATGGAAAAACCGGGCTCGATCACCACGGGAGACTTGCCGCCAAGTTCAAGCGTAGCCGGGGTTAGATTGCGCGCCGCCGCTTCAGCAACCTTCTTTCCAACCGCCGTGCTGCCGGTGAACAGGATATGATCGAAGGGCAGAGCCGAAAAAGCAGCGCCCACTTCGCCATCGCCAGTCACGAGAGAAACCTGCTCCGGCGGAAAGGCGGCCCGAACGATCTCGCCAATCACCGCCGATATGGCCGGTGTAAATTCCGATGGTTTGAGCATGGCGCGGTTACCGGCGGCGATTGCGGTCGCCAGCGGCACAAGGGCCAGCGAGACCGGATAATTCCACGGCGCGATAATGCCCACGACACCCACCGGTTGCCGGACCACCCAGGCACGACCGCACTGGGAATAGGCCGATACGTGGCGACGTTCGGGTTTCATCCAGTGCCCCACGTGCGCGATCATGTAATTGATCGACTGCACCAGTGGAATCAGTTCCACGATGGCACTTTCCCGTTCAGAGCGCTGGCCGAAATCCGTTTTCAGGGCGCATACGATCTCAGTCCGCCGTTTCAGGATTTCGGCTTTCAGACGCCGCAGATCGGCCCTACGCTGTTTCAGATCAGGTGGCCCGGCACGCAGGAATGCGGCACGCTGACGGTCGAGAATACGGTGCAGGTCAGCGGGAGTAGCATCGGACATTGCGTCCTCCATGTTTACACGAGAAACTTATGCAGGCAGGATATGGAGCAGAACAATCCGGTGTCAATAAAAGTTTCTTCTGTAAACATGGACCTCACGAATGAGTGAAACCAAGGACCGCTCCTATCATCACGGTGACCTGCGTCGCGCCCTGATCGATACGGCGCTGAATATGCTGGCGGCAGATCAGAACTGGGCCTTCACGCTGCGGGAGGTGGCGCGGCGCACCGGTGTCAGTCACGCGGCCCCTTACAAGCATTTCCGTGATAGGGAAGAACTGCTGCGGGAACTGGCACGGATCGGCTTCGTTAGACTTGGGGAGACCATGACAGAGGCTATGTCCCCGGATATTCCGTCCACACGCGCGCAATTCATGGCCGCAGCGCAGGCCTGTATCGGGTTTGCCTGCCAGAACGCCGGTCTTTATCGCCTGATGTTCAGTTCCGATGCAGACAAGACAATAGATCCGCCGCTGCATGACGCGGCCATGAGCACATTCGGGATTCTTCTGGGCCTTCTGGAAAGGGGACAACGCGACGGAAGCTTCCGACCGGTTGCCGTCAGCGCCCTGGCGGCGGCAAGCTGGGCGCATGTGCATGGTCTGGCCATGCTGACGATTAGTCATCAACTGCTTGAAGAGACTGTAGGCCCTGAACCGGTTCTGGGCGCTCTGGACGTGTTGCTGGATGGCATGTGCTGCACTGATTGATCGGGCTACCGCACAACGTCCGCTTTTCGGAACTGGTAACACGCTCCTTGATGATCGGCATGAGGGCGTTTGCAGCCCCTCTGCGTATTCCATATCTGTATTGGGCTGGGGCTGATGAGTAAAAGGTTTTGTTCTCAGGGAGAATGATGCCCCCGGACGCCAGAAATTGCCGCAAAGTCGTTTTTTTCCCGTTGCTCGCGTCCGACTGCCATACCGCGTATCACAGCGGGCCTTGCCATCACGGTATCGAACCACATTTTCAGGTGGGGAAAACTTCCAAGATGCTGACCCTGCTTCTCATGCGGCACGATCCAGGCGATACAAGCGATATCGGCCACTGAGTAATCCCCCGCGAGATACCCTCGATTCCTCAGGCGACGCTCAAGCACACCGTACAGGCGCTCGACTTCCCGCGTATATCGTTCGATAGCATAATCGATCGGGATTGGGGCATACTGCCGGAAATGGTGAGCCTGCCCAGCCATTGGTCCAAGCCCCCCCTACCTGCCAGAACAGCCACTGGTCGACCTCGACACGCTTCCGTTCTTCGCGCGGATAGAAACACCCGAACTTGCGGCCAAGATATTGGAGAATAGCTCCCGATTCAAACACCGAAATTGGCTCTTCGTTCGGTCCCCGTGGGTCAATCAGTGCAGGAATACGGTTATTTGGAGAGAGCTTTAAAAATGCAGGCTCGAATTGCTCACCCTTAACGAGGTCAACGAGATTCACTCTGTAAGGAACAGAAAGCTCCTCCAGCATGATGGTGATTTTCCAGCCATTGGGTGTCGGCCAGTAATAGAGGTCGATTAAATCGCTCATATATCCGCTCAGTGTGTCACGCGAAAGAAAACGCGGAAAAGCTCTCTGTTTCTTCCGCACGGGCGGAAAGAGCATCAAGGGCTGGGTAGGCTTGGGCTTCGATGATCTGTGGCAGCATATGGCGAGAAAAACGGAAAGCGACAGCACTACTGACGTCCGCCTGAAGCGGTCGCTCGTCAAATAACCAAGCGTCGGTCTGACTAATTTCCTCTTCAAGGAGCCGATACGCAGCTATCAACTGGGCATGAACGCGATCAACCCAGGGCTGGTACTGCTTTTCGGGAGGACGAAGCTTTCTCTCGTAAACGATCTGTACTGTCTTCTCGCAGGCTCCGAGTGCAAGGCCGATGATCCGCTGCGACCGTATGTAAGTCGCCAGATCACAGGGCATCAGCTTGAGGTGCGGTGGTGCCAGTCGCTCACCCAGTTCAAGGATCAGTCCGGAGTCCATCAGCCCGGTTCCATCATCTGTGACCAGTGTGGGTGCCTTCACGACCGGATTGACCGTGGCGAAGGTGTCAAACGCCGAGAATACGGATAGGGGCTGGTGGTCGAAGCTTATGCCCTGAAGGTGAAAGGAGATGGCGACACGGCGCACATAAGGAGAGTCGAGCATTCCGATCAGCTTCATGGGATCAATCCTGGGTTCGAGATGATTTACCTGTGGGATCAGTGATCCCGTTTACGAGGACGCTAACGAGCAGACGACCGTGTTGTAAGTGGCCGGATTGGCAATTAACGTAAGGATCATGCCAAACGGTCCCAGTCCTCTCGTCGTCATCGTTGCATATGACCAGCTCTGCACCTTTGAATTCGGTTGCGCCTTCGAGGTATTCGGCCTTTCACGCCCTGAAATGGGGCCGGGCTGGTATCGCTGCCTTACGGCCGCCGCTGAACCGGAACCGATCCGTGCAGCAGGCGGTCTGCGACTGGAAGCAGTCGGCGGACTAGAGCTTCTCGATCGTGCTGAAACGATCATCATTCCGGGCTGGCGGGGGCCAGATGCTGTGGCACCTCCTTCATTGCTCGACGCGCTCCGTCGGGTACATGCGGCAGGAACCAGAATCGTCTCAATTTGCGGTGCGGCATTTGTGCTGGCGCAAGCCGGTCTGCTCGCAAACAAACGTGTGACGACGCATTGGCGTCACGCTTCAATACTAGCGTCCCGATATCCTGACATCGTGGTTGAAGGAGATGCGCTTTATGTGGATGAAGGAGACATTCTGACATCTGCAGGAAGTGCTGCAGGTCTCGACCTGTGTCTGCATATTGTCAGGAAAGATTTTGGATCGAAGGCTGCAAACAGCGTAGCGCGCAGACTGGTCGTCGCAGCACACAGAGACGGCGGCCAGTCGCAGTTCATCGAACGCTCTGTTCCTCCTCCGTCAGGTGCACGGCTTTCGGAACTCCTTGAGACGGTGCAGAAAAGGATTGGCGAAAAGTGGACTCTTGAGCGTATGGCCGAGATCGCTCATGTCAGCGTCCGAACGCTTCATCGCCATATTTGTGAAGCAACGGGGCTGCCGCCAAGTGAGTGGATCAAGCGGCAACGCATTGCTTATGCTCGCGATCTTCTGGAGGAGACGACTCTCTCTGTTGATGAGATCGCACATAACACAGGCTTTGGCACAACGACCAATTTTCGTCAGCATTTCCGGACCGCAACCGGACTTTCTCCAGCCCGTTACCGATGTCACTTCCATGCGCACGATCTAGCGACCACGTCCCCTATGCAGAAATCCTGATACAGGCTTGGAGCTAATTTCTAAAATCCAAAGTCAGAATTAATCCCAGGTGCGCGGCAATCGAAGCTTTCATCCGATGGATTTGCTTCGAACCTCTTTTTCTACGGATAAATAATGCAAGCATTCCGGTCGCTATGGGGGAAAGTGGAATGTCAGCTCTGAGTTGTACTTTTCTATTCCCGGACAGGTTGGTACGAAAAACGCAACCAAAGCCATCCCAGCAGAGCAGACAAAATAGAACCAGCGAAGATACCCATCTTGGCTGGCACAGCCAGATCGGATCCGGAAAATGCCAGGTTCGCTACAAACAGGCTGATTGTGAATCCGATGCCGCACAGCAGCGAAAGACCAAACAACATTCCCGTTGGTGTTTCAGCCGGAAGCGTCGCAATCTTCAGGTGGGTCGAAAGTAGTGTCGCGCCAAAGACGCCAACAGGTTTGCCAATAACCAGCCCCAACATGATCCCGAGCGGAACAGCGTCCAGCATCATGCTTGGTTGGATCCCGACCATCGAAACACCCACGTTCATGAAACCGAAAAGCGGCAGAACGATCCAGGTGACGAAAGGCGTCAATGCGGATGAGACACGATCGAGAGGCGCAGACTGCTTGGCATGCTTTTCCAACGTGGTTGCAGGCAGACATAGGCCGGTGATGACCCCGGCCAGCGTTGAGTGCAAACCGGACTCCAGAAGCGCCACCCACAACAGAACGCCGCCGATGCCGTAGCTCCAAAGGGTTTGGATCCCAGCCCTGTTCGCCCCGACCAACGCGGCTATGACGATCACGACTGCCATGAGCGCTGGCCAATACAGGGCGCTCCCGTAAAACAGGGCGATCGCCACGATCCCCAGCACATCGTCGAAAATGGCGAGCGCCATCAGCCATGCTCTAGCTCCCGGTGAGACATGCCTTCCGAGAGCAAGGATGAGCGGCAATGTGAACGCAGCATCCGTTGCAACAGGCACGGCCCAGCCGCGTGCTGCTTGCGGATGCCCGGATGTCACCAGAAGATACGTCAGGGCGGGAACAATCATTCCGCCCAATGCTCCGATAAGCGGTAAAGCGATGCGGCGTAGTGATGACAGGTGCCCCGAGACGATGTCCTTCTTGATTTCAAGAATGACTACCAGAAAAAACAGGGTCATGAGTCCGTCAGAAACCCATGCGTCGATGTTCTCCGGTCCTCGCGCTCCTAAGCAGGTTAGGCTCAAAGGCGCAGTTATCAGGGCGGTATAGCTCAACGCCCAAGGCGAATTTGCGAGGCTAAAACCAGCGAGAGACGCCAGCAGGAGGATAGATGCTCCACCTGCGGGAGAATTAAGGAAATGTCGAAGGTGGTCGGGCGCCGTAGTGGAGGCTTCAGTCATTTCTCTTTGTTAACCGGGACAGGCTTCCAGACAACTCAAATGTCTCGCTTTACATCCGCTTTTCCAATGCCCGTTTGATGGGCTTTGGTGTCCAAAGCGAGGCGAAACTGGTCTTTCTGCCGCGTTTAAAGGGGAAACATCCTTTCGAATGCCTTCTGTCCCGTCTGAGTAAACTGGATCGTTCGGCTATGGGGAAGGTGGATTGCCAACCCCTTTTGAAAAACGAAGTCCATAAGACTTCTGCCTAATGAACCTCCAAGGTGATACCGCCGTTCACTCCAGTCCAGACAGTTCCGGCAATGCGGGGGGTGCTTCTTCGATAAAGCTGTCAGGTCCACTCCCAGCGAAAGAAGAAAGCTCTCTCCCTGCGGGGTCAGGCTTAACGCGTCTTCATCGAGAACCAAAAACGCCCGAGCCAGAAGGCTTTCGTACATCCGCACACCGGCTTCGCCTACCAGATGTCGGTAGCAGACGCGCGCAGCTCTTAGGGTTTGCCAGCATCGGCCCAGCGATCACGCGGGATAGACAGACGAGCAGAGTATGCTTGGCCACCTGTCCGCCTCAAGCCGTGCATATCATCATCCTGTAGAGCCTTCTTGGTCATGGAAGGACTACCGACGAGGTGCTACCAGCATGGTAGTGGGCTACTACCGGCATGTGGTCATAACTGACTGATTTCATTGGGTTTCTAGACATATGGCGGAGAGAGTGGGATTCGAACCCACGGTACGCTATTAACGTACACACGCTTTCCAAGCGTGCGCCTTAAGCCGCTCGGCCATCTCTCCTGTCGAGCGAGGTGGTGTTTACGAAAGGTCTGTTTGAAGATCAACCCCTTATGCGGGTTTTTTCGACGAATTGTTCAATTAATTTGTGAGATTTTTCACCCACGCGGCTTTCAACACCGGAAGACACATCCACAGCGGGCGCTAAACTGGCGTTAATAGCCTCTTGAACATTAGAAGGCGTCAGGCCACCTGCCAGCATCCAGAAGGCTGGAGCTTTCCATTCCTGGGTCAAGGTCCAATCGAATGTGCGCCCAAGCCCGCCCGGACGATCGTCTCCATCCTGCCGGGGAGCTTCAATGACATATCCGTCGATATCCGCGCGAGCAGGAAGATCCAAAGCGGACTTCACCCCACGTGCTAACCAGATGGGAAGTCCAAATCGACTTCTGATTTCTTTTGCACGTTCAACTGAATCGTAAATCTGCAGAACATTGAGCGGCACTGTTTGCAGAGTGTGCTCAATTGTTTTGTCATCGGCTTTGACGAACAACCCGACACGAGAGGGCGTAAGACCGCCTGACACACTCTCATGCAGCCGGCGGGCCTGTTGCGGCAAAACGTATCGCGGTGATGCCGGATGAAAGACGAAGCCAACCCAGTCTACGCCTAAACTGGCGCAAAGCTGCATGGTCGCGACATCTCGCACACCGCAGATTTTAACTTTCGTCATACGCTCGCAAGCTCAGCCATAATAGCTGCCGCAGCTTTTGCGGGATTGGGCGAACGCGTGATCGGGCGACCTACAACAATCCAGTCCGCTCCTGCTTTTGCTGCCTGAGTGGGCGTCATGATGCGCTTCTGGTCATTGGAAGCGGTACCCTCTGGCCGAATGCCAGGAACAACCAAAACCGGATCATCGCCCAAAGCGTCTCGCAAAAGAGCAATCTCATGTGCCGAGCATACAAGGCCATCCGCACCGGCACGAATGGCCAGTTTGCCAAGACGCAGAACCTGTTCCCGTGGCGTAGCCTCAACACCGGTTTCTCTGAGCCCGGCTTCATCCATGCTCGTCAAAACAGTTACGGCTAGCAGTTTGGGGCGCTTTTCGTCATTCGGAAAAGCCTGCTCCAAGGCTTCCCGGGACCGTGAGATCATCTCGGTGCCGCCACAGGCGTGAATTGTCGTCAGGGCAGGGCGCAATGGCGCCAATGCAGACAGTCCCGAAGCTACAGTATTGGGAATATCATGCAGTTTGAGGTCCAGAAACAACTCATGCCCGGCAGACACGGACTTCACGGCATCCAGACCACAGGCATACGTAAACTCGAGGCCAAGCTTGATGGCATCAACAGCATGCCCAAGACTTGAAGACCACTCTTCTGCCTGCGTTCGACTGTTTGTATCAAAAGCGGCAATCAGCCGGGTGCGCTTGGTCATGGGTGAAGTCAGATCCGGTTTTCAGGTGAGGACACTGTTGTCGTGGCAGCAACAGGCGGGGTCTGGAGGCGATCAAGGCGCTGGTGCAGCTCAACAAGCTGGCTTTCCAGAGTGCGAACGTGCGCTTCAGAGCGACGAGCTCGGGAGCGTTGACGAAATTCACCCACCCAGCCCGTGAGAAACCCGAAGATCAGTCCCACGACACCGATGCCCAGCGCGAGCGTACCTACGGACAGATGCCAGCCAAAAGAAATCAGCCAGATCGGCTCAAGGTCCGTGTTGCTCAGGGCAAATACGATCAGTACAGCCAGAAAGATGACAATAAAAAGAAGTCTCAGCATAGGAATGTCCTATTCGTGCTGCCCGTGAGGCAAGAACCGCACCACGGGAGGATTGATTTCCTGTCAGCACTCATGATGTGCTTGCGTCTGGAACATAACCAAGCACCGATGCTGACGTTCCTTTAAGGCGATAACATTCTCAGCGCCTCACTGAAAGGGAGAGCTGTGTCCGAAGTCATCCCCCTCCGACCGACACTTCCAAAAGCTGATCTTCTCTGGGCTGTCATTGCTTCACAGGGAAAGCGCAAAGTCGTCGCAGATATTCATTTATCCCAGAAGGCCGCTGAGGCCGACTGCCAGTGGCGCATGGCTCAGGTCAGGACCTACTCGCGATTTCTTATCAGTGAGCAGCAACCACCGCCTGTGTATCACATAGAGCGCATACGCCGGGCCGAATTACCCAAACGATGGGCACCGTTGCCAGCTTTGGGAATGCTACGTGGCAGGTTCATTTGAGATCAGCAGAAAGTGTTGCCGGGTAGCCAAAATGCCGCCCTCATGACACAAGACTGTTTCAGACATGTTGCTGCGCTTTCAGACGACTACGCAGGACACCGTGCATAGCTTACAAGGTAAGGTCAGGATGAACGATCACGATCACGCAGACACACTTCAGGGCGCTTCGGGCGTTTCTGCAAGCCCGGCTGCTGCCCCTACACTCGTCCTTGGCTCTCAATACCTTCGCACACTGTCCATCGACGTACAGAATACGCCTGACATATATCGCGATATTTCAGGCGAGCCCCATATCGGCATGACAGTCGACGTGACAGCTCGGCAGCTTCCGGGAGGGCACCCGAATTTCGAAGTCACGCTGGTGATCCGTGCTCAGGGTCTGGACGCCCCGCAGTCCGCCACACACAATGCGCGTACACTTTATGAACTTCAGATCGCTTATGCGGGTCTCTTTGCGCTTTCCGGTCTCGTCACACAGGCAGATGTCGAGCCTCTGCTGCTAGTCAATGCTCCTGGGTATCTGTTCCCGTCCGCAAGAATAATCCTGCTTAATACAATCCGGGAAGCAGGCTTCCCTGTGGGCAATATCCAACCGATCAACTTCCATGATCTCTGGCAAAGCCGCCGCACTCAACAGAACTGAAATACTGCTGGCACTGAAGTAAGAGTTTCGCGCAGAGGAAACGGTCCGCATGAGCCTGAAAGACTACATCCTAGCTTCCCCGGCTTTTTCCGGTAACCGTCCCCCCGTGTGGGGACGTTTTGATGCGGAGTGGTACCGGACACGCTATGCTCACGTTCTGCGCGAAGAAAAGCTTCTGAGCGATGACGGTCTGCCGCTGAACCTCAGCAATGAGGCGATGGAAACTCACTGGCTTGAAAAAGGTGCCAGCAGAGGCCTCTCACCAAACCGGTTCTTTGATGAGGAATGGTATCTTCGTCAAAATCCGGACGTTCGAGACGGGATCAGTTACGGCGTCTTCAGCTGTGGCTTTCTGCACTATTGTGAAAGTGGCTTTCGCAGCCGCTCGCCACACTGGCTATTTTCAGAAACGGACTACTTCAGCCGCAATCCAGACGTCAGTTTGCCTGTCCTGATCTCTCAGGGGTTCAGCAACGGGTATGATCATTACCTGACCGACGGCGAACACGAGCACAGACAGGCACATCCCTTTTTTGAAACCTCCGTCTTCCGGATGGCGAGCCTGAGTCGAGGCTTGTCATACGATTACGGAAAGGGAGACTTTCGGCAGTTCCTGATGTCATCTGAAGCAGGTCTGTGCCGTAGTTCCTGGTATTTCGACCCGGAGTGGTATCTCGCTACATATCCCGATGTCGCAAAAGCAGTAGAGCAGGGCCTCTTTCTCAACGCTCTTCATCACTACCTGACAAACTCAAATCCCGTCGCGTACAGTCCGAACCAATGGTTCAGCGAAGCGCACTATGCTCAGCTGTATCCAGATGTCGCCGCGATCGTAGCGGACGGTGGCTTCCGGAATGGGTACGAGCATTTCATCCGGTTTGGCGCACGGGAAATGCGTGTCCCGCAAACGGGGGTAGATCTTCAGGCGTTTGCTCACCACCCTGGCGTTCAAAGAAAGCTCAGGGAACGGCATTTCAGAGACATTTTTGCGCTCTGGGTGCAATCACAGAGCGCTCTGGGTGTAGAAGAAGACATCCCGGATGCAACGGCACAGCAGTACCAGAATCTGGACCTGCGACGCGCAGAAACACTTATTCCGTCTATCGTCAGGGCGCCCCTTGATTTCCGCCTTATTCGCCCGGCGGAAGTCAGTGTCATCATCCCGGTGGCTAACCAGTTTCTGGACACGCTTTCCAGTCTGGCAGCCCTGCATGCCAACGGCGCAGGCACTCTCGATGTCATTATTGTCGACGCCGGATCAACGGATGAGACCGCGCAGATCGAACGTTTTGTCAAAGGGATCCGCGTTCTGCGTCCCTCGTTCCGCGCGAGCAGCAGTGAACAGGTCAATCTGGGCGTAGAAGCAGCGCGCGCTCCCATTGTACTCCTGATAGAACCGGGAACGCAGCCCTTTCCGGGCACCATTAGAGCCGCGCTTCAAGCCTTTAAGACACCTGATGTCTGGGCCGTTGGTGGACAGTCCCTCGGTCTCGATGGACGCGTGCTGGAAGCTGGAACAGTCGTATGGCGTGATGCCTCTACACTGCGCTTTGGCACCGGAGCCAAGGCAAACGAACCCACAATCGGGTTCTGCCGTCAGGTAGACGCCATTTCGATTGGCATGCTGTTTTGTCGTCGGCAGAAACTCGCAGAATGCGGCAGCATTGATCAGAATTGCATCGGCTCGGAAGCACGACTGCTTTCCCTGTGTCTGGCCCTGCGTCAACATGGCGGAAAAATCGTTTATGACCCGTCAATCCTTGATCGAACCAGACCACCAACCGCACTTCCAGCCGATTTCCTGACACGCAATCAGAACTGGTTGCGGCGGCGCTTCTCGTCCCTTCTTTCCAGACACCCCATGCAGGGCAGTTCACTGTTCAAGGCACGTTTTGCATCTGGCGTGCCAACCGTTCTTTTTCTGTGCGACAGACTGCCACATCGCTCGCTGGGGTCTCCCCATCTACGACGGCAGGATCTTGTTCTCGCGCTAAGCCAGAAGGGACACCACGTTACGGTCTTTCCAATCGACGGAGACGTCACGGATACTGTAACGACCGCTCTGGATTTTCCGGCCGACATCGAAATCATGAACGACAGCGATATTACCGAGTTGTCTGATTTTCTGCGCGACCGCAGCGGATCTTTTGACATGATCTGGGTAAGTGGCAGCAGCGCGCTGCGACGTACCGCTACAGTTCTTCGCGCACATGCGGCTACTCTGCCTGAACTGAATATCGTTCTGGACCTGGATGGAACAGGCGCGGAAGAGACCTATCTTCGCAAACGGGTCGGGGCGGTTGATGATCGTGAGCAGATGCTCGATGACCTCGATCAGGAACTTGCAGATGCCTGGATGTGTCAGGTCCTGGTAACCAGCCATGAGGCGGAAGCAGACAGTCTCCGTCAACTTGGCTACGGCAATGTCAGGCAACTGGACCAACTGCCAGTTACCCCTCTCGCGAGTACGCCGGGCTTCAGTGAACGCTCCGGCATTCTGTTTGCCTTACCCGTACTTGATGCTGGAAATGCAGTACATGACGGGCTGAACTGGTTCATGCTCGACGTTATTCAGAAACTTGAGGGACGGCTTCCGCCAGACGCAACAGTTCTTATCGCGGGCCAGATTGGGGATGATGTCGATCTAACACCTTACACCCGTGCCTCGCTTGTCGAGCCGTTGCCGTCCCTTGTGAATATGAGCGCTCTGTATCGTTCTCGCCGCATCCTGGTTGATCCATCACGCGTCATGAGCGCTTCTGCCAAGGAAATTCTTGAAGCTGCGGCTGCAGGTTTGCCGGCAGTACTGACAGAAACAACACGAGCCCAGTTGAATTGGGAAGATGGGAAAGATTGCGTATCCGGCGGTTTCTGTGACCCTGATAGGTTTGCTGATGCAATCGTGCACCTATATCAGGATCAGGCACTTTGGAACGAAATCAGCAATCAGTCTCGTCACACAGTTTCCGAGACGTCGAAAGCAATCCGCTTCGACCAGCAGCTCAATGCCATTCTGGCATTGGCAAGCGGCCAGGACGCTCTGCCGACTCAAACCCATCCGCCACGCATGATCCGGCAGAACAAACCTGCAGGGCCCATTGCGCCTGCTCCGATCCGGCTGCAACCCCGTAAAATATCTGACACCCCGACACCCGCGCCAATCTCTGATGACGAAGATCACGGTGACGTAGCTTCGTCAAAGACGCTCGCCCCGCGCGTCGGAATTTCATTACCGCTTTCGGAACTTTGACCTAATGACGACCACTTCTCACACCTCCGCTCTGGATGCTGTCCTCTCACACATCGACACGACGCTTGATGCCTCTGTCGAGCGGCTTTTCAGCCTCCTGAGAATTCCAAGCATCTCTACACAGCCATCACACGCTGCAGATTGCCGGAAAGCAGCGGAGTGGCTTCAGGCTGATATGGCAAGCATGGGTCTCACCGCGGATATACGTGAAGTTCGCTGGGCCGCGCCCGGACACCCGATGGTCGTGGCTCATGATACTACCCAGGCAGGCAAGCCGCATGTCCTGTTCTACGGCCATTATGACGTCCAGCCAACGGATCCGGAAAATCTCTGGAAGGCACCTCCCTTCGAACCACGGCTTGTGGAAGAACCGTCTGGACGCAAGGTCATCGTGGCACGTGGGGCAAGCGATGATAAAGGTCAGGTCATGACCTTCCTTGAGGCTTGCCGGGCGTGGAAAACTGTCCACGGTTCCATCCCGGTGCAGGTTAGTGTGCTCCTGGAAGGTGAGGAAGAGTGCGGAGGAAGCAATCTCCTGCCATTCCTTCAGGAGAACGCTGCCGAGCTAAAGGCCGATGTCGCTCTGGTATGTGACACGTCGATGGCCGACCGACAGACCCCCGGCATTACGACCTCACTCCGAGGCATGATGGCGGAGGAAATCATCATCGAATGTGCCTCTCATGACCTGCATTCAGGCATCTATGGCAACGCCGCAGCCAATCCTATTGCCCTGTTGTGTCAGATTCTGGCTTCACTTCGCGATGCTGACGGACGTGTAACACTTCCTGGGTTCTACGACGGCATTCAGGACCCATCCCCAGAGACACGCGCACAGTGGAAAACACTGTTTCCAGATGATGCGGCCTTGCTGGAAGAAGCTGGCCTATCCGTCGCTGCCGGGGAAAAGGGCTATACCGCCATTGAGCAGACCTGGTGCCGCCCAAGTTGCGAAATTAATGGTATTTCTGGCGGATACGAAGGCGAGGGCTTCAAGACAGTCCTTCCCGCAAAAGCAATGGCAAAAGTGTCCTTCCGGCTTGTGCCGGGGCAGGACCCGGACAAAATCCGCGAAACCTTCCGCTCGCATGTGAATGCTGCCCTGCCAGCAGACGCCAAGGTTACATTTACAGCGCATGGCGGCTCACCCGGCTTTGAAGTTTCCCGTGACAGTCGCTTTCTTGCTCCCACACTGAAAGCTCTAACTGACGAATGGGGCATCCCTGCCGCTACGATCGGCTGCGGTGGGTCCATCCCAGTGGCTGGCGAAGTACGGGACGCGTTAGGACTGGATGCACTCATGGTTGGCTTCGCACAATCTGATGACCGTATTCACTCTCCCAATGAGCAATATGGCCTAGACTCTTTCCACAAAGGTGTGAGGTCCTGGGCGCGTATCATCGCTTCCCTCGCAGACGCAGGCTGACATGAACGCTCCGATTGCCCTGACCCTCGGTGATCCGGCTGGGATAGGGCCGGAGCTGGCCGCCCTGGCTTGGACGGCCCTGCGAGAAACGGGGCCAACTTTCTTCTGGCTTGGTGACCCAGCGCTTCTCAACGTCGCGATACCCTTCAAGCTGATTGAAGCACCGGAAAATGCTCACGACGTGTTTTCCGATGCCCTGCCTGTTTTGCCGGTTGAATGTTTGACCCCCGTCGTCCCTGGAAAGCCGGATTCACGAAATGCCGCCGCAGTCATTGCGAGCATTGAACAGGCCGTACGATATGTTCAGAGCGGGCAGGCGGCTGGCATCACCACCAACCCGATTGCCAAACATATTCTGGCCTCAGCAGGTTTTTCCTTTCCGGGGCACACGGAGTTTCTGGCGGCGCTCTGCCACTGCGATGGGCAGGAAGTCATGATGCTGGCATCCCCTCATCTTAGGGTTGTGCCCGTGACAATCCATGTGTCTTTGCGCCAGGCAATCGAGAGCCTGACTACTGAGCGGATTGTTGCGGTCACGCTTGCCACGCACAAGGCTTTACAGAGTGACTTTGGTATCACTCAGCCGCGCCTGGCAATCGCTGGCCTAAACCCTCATGCTGGCGAAGAGGGCATGATGGGCACGGAAGAAAAAACCATCATCGGCCCAGCTATAGCCATATTGAAGTCCCAAGGACTGACCGTAATGGGTCCGTTCCCACCGGACACAATGTTCAGCGCAACAGCGAGGCCGGGCTATGACGCAGCGATCTGTATGTATCATGATCAGGCTCTTATTCCCCTGAAAACGCTTGATATGGCCGAGGGTGTGAACGTCACCATTGGCTTGCCGATAATCAGGACGTCTCCAGATCACGGCACTGCCTTCGATATTGCGGGCCCGGTAGGACGTTCAGACAGTCAGGTTGACCCATCCAGCCTTCTCGCAGCACTCAGACTGGCAAATTCCATGTCCCGTCATAAAAAGGGAGACAACCGATGATTCGGCTTGGTGTTAATATTGATCATGTTGCCACCCTGCGAAACGCACGCGGCGATGCTTACCCAGACCCTGTAGAAGCCGCAAAGCTTGCCCTTAAATGGGGAGGAGACGGCATTACAGCGCATCTTCGGGAAGATCGTCGACACATCCGTGATGCAGACATGCCGCGCCTCAAAGCACTCGCAGCACCGTTGAATTTCGAGATGGCAGCAACGCAGGAAATGGTTCGGATCGCTTGCCTGTTGAAGCCGCACGCATGCTGTCTGGTTCCGGAAAAACGTACGGAAGTGACGACAGAAGGCGGTCTGGACGTCGCAGGCCATCGCGAAGTACTGGCCCCGCGGATTGCGCGCCTGAAAGACGCGGGTATTCGGGTCTCTCTGTTCATTGATCCGGATCAGCGCCAGATCGAAGCTTCGGCGGAGCTTGGCGCAGCGGTTGTGGAGCTTCACACAGGCGCCTATGCCCACAACAAGCCGGGAGAACTTGAGCGCCTGCAGCATGCCGCTGAAATCGTCACAGACTGTGGACTGGAACTCCATGCCGGTCACGGTCTGACTTATGACAACGTGACGCCTGTGGCCAAGCTTCCAGGACTGGCTGAGCTGAATATCGGGCATTTCCTGATCAGCCAGGCGGTTTTCGATGGCCTCGGTCCAGCCGTTCGTAAAATGAAATATCTGATCAACTGCCCATAAAAAAAAGCCGGGATAAATCCCGGCTTTTTCGTTCTTACTTGGCTGGCTGAATAACCGACTGTGTCTTGTCGTCGGTGAATTTCGGCACATATTTTCCGGACTGGTCGGAGTATGTGGCCGAGGTGCTCTGTGCCGGTGTTGCCGGTGGGTGGAAGGCCGAGACCGGACCGAATGGACCTGCATTTACGCGATGCATCGTCGACTCTCTCTGGCGAGCACAGCCACGGGTAATGATGGAACAGATACCGTCAGTGCCGATATATTCGTCGTCATTTCCCGTATAATGCACTTCGGAAACACGATCATGGTCCAGTCGAAGGACCATACGGCAAGTTGTGCCGCCGCCGCCAAAAGCAGACTGATAAATACTGATAATGGACTGTGCAGGAATCAGACCTGAATCAGAAGAAATGGTAGGTGTGCTCTGCGTACCATCATACTGCCAGATCTCTGTCGTATCATTCAGCTTCTTGGTGCTTCCCGGAAGACCGGCGCAGGCCTGGAGATCGTAGCCAGTCATGCCAACCATCTCGAACTGGGCCTTGTGAGCGTTACGGGAATCAAAATAACCGCATCCGGAAAGAGCTGCCGTTGTGGCGAGAGCTCCGAGTGTACGGAAGAGGAAGGGGCGCATTCTGTCTCCTTTGCGCGGGGTCAGGATGGACTGCCCTAAACCAATCCGGACAGCACCGAATGGACAGGGCAAAATAGAAAGAGCCCGATTTCTACAACACGAAACCCATTCAGGGTAGGGGAGACGGGTTCCTTTAAGGGTAACGATGAGCTACAGGGCAAGACCTTGCCAAACACAGGAGTGCCACTCATGGCCGATATGACCCTTTCCGAAGTGACACGCCTTCAAACGACGCTGCAGCGTCTTCTGGGATCGCCGAAGCTTGCAGTCGTTAAGCCTGCACGTAAGGGAATGAGTGTTGAACTCGCCGTTTCAGGCGAAGTGATCGGCACGGTTCATCGTGACGAAGATGAAGGCGAAGTCTCATACGCCATTCACATCACAGTTCTTGAGGAAGATCTTCCTCCGGCCTGAACAGCCCTTATTTAGGGCCGAGGGGCAGACTGCGGTAATTCAAATCGCGTGATTTTCCAGCCCCAGTGCTCGAACTTCATGTGCAGAACGAACGGCGTCTGCCCGGGCTGGTCAACTTGTGCCTCGAATTTATTCAGGCTTACGAAATGAGCATGCAGGCCACCGAGCACTGGCCAGCCCCCTCCCGAAGAATAACTGGAAGACCCTGCTGGCATCAGTTGATGCGCCGTTGACATGAGGGTCGTGGGAGACAGTTCTGTATCGATGGCATTCGATATGGCATTGCCAGCAAATGAACTTCCAAAGTCCGGAAGATCGTCGTCCGAAGCAGGGACGGGCGGTCTGAACTGCTCCTTGAGAGAATGCGTCAGGGAACTCCAGTCCACATGCGGAATCAATCTGGCGGGATTGTTGCCTTTCATGGCACGGTCAATGTCCCACAGCGCCAGAAACGGAGAAACAGCGTAAGCTGCCAGCACCGCACCGGCTGTAACACCCAGTCCCTGCCGGGCTCGGTATGATATTTTCCAGAAAGAATTTTTCACGCTCAAGCCTCCGCACAGGCCCTGAAAATCAGGGGAAGGTGGACATCCGTGAATCTAACGTCTTTCCGTCTGAAAAGTCAGCAATTATCTTGTACTGATGAACCTTGATTTTTCTGATGCCGAACTTGAGCGATATTCCCGTCATATTCTGCTTCCGCAGGTAGGCGCCACGGGGCAGGCACAGGTCAGGCAGGCCTCGGTCCTGATTGTTGGGGCAGGAGGGCTAGGCGCTCCTCTGGCGCAGCAACTGGCCGCCTCGGGTGTCGGGCATATTGGCCTGATGGATCACGATCATCTGGAGCTCAGCAACCTGCAGCGTCAGGTTCTCTACACAACACAGGACATTGGCCGCCCTAAAGCTGAAGTGGCCGCAGAACGGCTTGCAGCGCTCAATCCGTTATCTCGCGTCACGGCGTACTGCACCCGTGCAACAGCAGGGACGCTGGACGAGCTTGTTCCGCACTACGACCTCATTTGCGACGGCACTGACAATTTTGAGACGCGCCTTGCTGTCTCAGATGCCTGCGTAAAATATGGCCGAACACTTGTCTCTGGCGCCGTTCAGGGATTTTCCGGGCAATTGGCCGTTTTCAGGCCTCAGACTGGCGGCCCCTGCTATCGCTGCCTGTTCCCGGAAGCCGCCCAGACCGAGGCGCCAACATGTGGCCAATCTGGAGTGCTCGGTGCGGCAACAGGCGTCATGGGGAGTTTGATGGCTGTTGAAGTAATGCGGGAGCTTATGCAGCTTGAAGGGCGCAATGAAACACGCCTCATGATCTGGGATGCTCTAGGCGCGACCATGAGGAGTTTTGCTCTGACCCGGGATCCCTCCTGTCCAGTCCACGCCGACAACGAAAGCACACCAGCGTGAAACCTCCTGTTTTTCTGACGCTGGCAGACGATTCCTGGCAACGCGCGCACTATGCTTTTATCGTCGCTGCTGGAATGCTCTCTATGGGACGTGCAGTTACAATTTTTGCTGGCGGCAAAAGTGTTCACGCACTGGCAAAAGACTGGTCAGGTCTCGCAGGCATTATTCCTGATAATGAACTTGCCGCTCGTGGTGTGCCGGGTTTCCGTGAGTTGCGGGATGCCTTAATCGAATTCGATGTAACACTAATGGCATGTGAAACAGGCCTGGCTCTCGCCGGCCTCGAACCAGACGCCCTTGTCGAAACCGTTTCTGTCCGGGGTATCGTAACCTTTCTGGAGCAGGCGGGAGACCGCCCGATCACGGCACTATGAGTTTCCACATACGGACAATTCGGAAGTTTTGTGATTTGGTGACTTGCCGAAACCCTTCACCCTTGGCAGGGATGCGGTCATGAGAACGCTTGTCACCCCTCTGTCCCGAACACTGCGCTGCCGTCAGTTTCTGCTGGCTGTCACGACTGGCACAGCTTTGCTGGCCATTCACCCCGCAGAAGCGCGCCATCACAAGCATGAGCACACGGCTAAAGCCGACACCTCTGCCGCTGCCAAGACAGCCCATGCGAAAAAGAAATCGGCAAAAGCCAAAAATGACAGTGCAGGGGCCGTCAAGACGACTCATCACGCATCGCATCACGGTTCGGGCAAGCATATCGCGCCTGTAGCGGTGGCCGGAGCCGGGGCGGCAGCAGCCGCTGCGGCCGCGAGCCAGCCCGCAACCGCAGCGGCAACGCCAGATGTTCCGCCCACAGACCCGACCGATAAAGGGAGCAACACGGGGCTACCTCTTCCCAGATACGCAGCCCTGCGTGCGGACAAGGTCTATATGCGGCGAGGCCCGGGGGATCGCTATCCCATCGACTGGGTTTATCATCGCCGTGGCCTCCCTGTTCAGATCGAGCGCGAATTCGATGTCTGGCGACTTGTCGAAGACTCCGACGGCCAGAAGGGATGGGTCCATCAGGCAACGCTGTACGGCAGCCGAACTTTCGTCATTCCGGGCTTGCCGCCTGAAGGCGTGAAAGCTCAGACGGGAGAGGCTTCCGCCAAGGACGGAGACCACATCGGCCGCGCAGATGCACGCGTTCTGGGTCACGTCGAGACGCAGGATGAAGCCCGCGCGCATAAAAGTGATGTTCTCCTCATGAGCCATCCGGAGGAAGACAGTAGCGTGGTTGCTGTCCTCCAGCCGGGAACAGTGGGCAACATCAAAGCCTGCCCACAAAGTTCTCAATGGTGCCACGTCGTCGTCAAAGGCTACGAGGGATGGCTGCCACGTCGTCTGTTCTGGGGACTTCTCCCAGGAGAGACGATTCAATCCAACTGATTTTTCTTGCGAGGACGCCAACACATGACATCCAGCTCCCATCATCGCCGTACGCGGATCGTCGCAACTCTTGGCCCGGCATCGTCCTCGCCTGAGATGATCTTTGCTCTGGCTGAAGCAGGGGTAAATGTCTTCCGTCTCAACTTCTCCCACGGCGCCCATGAAGACCACGGCGAGCGTCATGCGGCGATCCGGGCAGCAGAAGCGAAAGTTGGTCGACCACTCGCCATTCTTGCCGATCTTCAAGGGCCGAAACTGCGCGTAGGTGTTTTCGAAAATGGTCCGGTTATCCTCGAAGAAGGAAAGTCGTTCCGTTTGGATCTGGACAGAACACCCGGCACGATAGACCGCGTCTGCCTTCCACACCCTGAAATCATTTCTGCCGCCAAGCCAGGCAGCCACCTCCTGCTCGATGACGGCAAGCTCAAGCTGCGCGTTGTCAATGTCATTGAAGGCGCCCTGGAAACGGAAGTGGTCATTGGCGGCAAGCTGTCTGAACGCAAGGGCGTAAATGTCCCTGACGTGACGCTTCCTATTCCGGCTCTGACTGAGAAAGATCGCAAGGACTTTGACTTCGCGCTTTCTCTCGGTGTGGATTTCATTGCGCTCTCTTTCGTACAGCGCCCTGAAGACGTCGAAGAAGCACGCAATATTGCCAAGGGCCGCGCAGCAATTGTGACGAAGCTCGAAAAGCCACAGGCAATGGATGACCTGGAGCGGATCGTTCGTCTCTCAGACGCGATCATGGTGGCGCGTGGCGATCTTGGTGTTGAACTGCCTCCGGAAGAAGTACCAGTCGCCCAGAAGCGCGCCATTGCTGAAGCGCGTCGTCAGTGCCGTCCGGTTATCGTGGCGACGCAGATGCTGGAAAGCATGATCGAAAGCCCAACGCCAACACGCGCCGAAGTTTCTGACGTGTCCAACGCTGTCTATGATGGCGCCGATGCTGTGATGCTCTCGGCTGAAAGTGCTGCTGGCAAATATCCGATCGAAGCAGTTTCCATCATGGCGCGCATTGCGTCTCGTGTTGAGCAGGACGTCGAATGGCGTCTGCGCATGGACCGCTCCCGCCCGAAGCCGGAAGGAACGGTTCAGGACGCGATTGTTCAGGCCGCCTGGCAGGTTAGCACCGCGCTGAATGCCCGGACCATTGGCGTTCGGACACAAGGCGGTGGTGGCGCCCTGCGCATGGCTCGTGAGCGTCCTCACTGCCCGATCCTGGCCGTCACACCTCATCAGGAAGTAGCTCGCCGTCTCTGTGTTGTTTGGGGTGTCTTCCCTCAGGTCGTAGAGAAAGAGCATATTGCTCAGAGCATTGAGGAACTGGCTGCTCCGACGGCTGCCATGGCATTATCCATGAAGCTTTGTCGCAGCGGGGACCACGTTATCGTTCTGGCGGGGCTTCCTTACGGCGTTGCTGGAAGCACAAATACGCTTCGCATCACAACAGCCTGATCTTAAAGCATTTTCCCTTCCTGCTATTTTTCAGGAAGGGAAAATATTCAGGCCTGTCGATTTTCGATCAGCGTCCGCCGGATTGCTCGACCTCGTTCAATCCGGCTCGTAATCGCTTCCTCATCCCCTGCACGTATCGCCTGTGCCATACCCTGAGCATCTGCAACGAAGCGATCCAAGGTCTCTAACAAGACATCCTTGTTGGCGATGAAGATGTCTCGCCACATGACGGGATCAGAAGCCGCGATACGTGTGAAATCACGAAAACCCGATGCGGCATAGTCCAGAACGGCTGCGCGGATTTCTTCGGAAAGATTATCCGCCGTATCGCAGATCGTAAAAGCCAGCAGATGGGGAAGGTGACTTACCATGGCGCAGATACGGTCATGCTTGTCATCAGGAAGAATTTTCGTGCGAGCGCCACAAAGCTCCCACAGCTTCTGGATCTTTCCTATAGCAAGCTCATTTGCGCCCTCTGGCGGCACGAGCAGCGACCAGCGGTTCTCAAAAAGCGTTGCAAAACCAGCGTCCGGCCCTGAGTGCTCGGTTCCAGCCATGGGGTGACCCGGGACATAGTCTACACCGGCGGGCAGGAGTGCCTGTATCGTAGGGCCGAGTTTTCCACGTACAGATGCAACATCCGTGAGGATTGCTCCCGGTCGCATGTGAGGCAGAATAGCGCGCGCTGTCGCCTCTACTGCACCGACGGGAACACAGATCATCACGCAGTCAGCCTGTGCTGCCAACGCCATATCGTCTGTAACAACGTCTGCAAATCCAAGCTCGCGGACGCGATCAAGAACGGCAGGATTAATATCAGCCGCGATCAGCGTGTCCGCCAGCGTGCCCATTTCTTTCCCCCGCCGCAGGACAGAGGAACCGATCAAACCGGGACCAATAACTGCCAGAGAACGGAAAAGGGGCATCACAGAACGCGCGGCGCGGTTGCGAAAGCGGCGTCGTCCTCTTTTTCAGCTTTTTGATGAGATGATCCGTCTTTTCCCGCAGCCCCAGCCATCGCAGACGTTCTGGCTTTTTTCAGTACCGACGTAACGGTGTCGTCAGGAGTGCCGGCAAGGGTAGCCCGTTCTTTGCGAAGACGATTCATCTCTACAACCTGCCATCCAAGAAGAACGGGAATACCGATCAGGATATCACGCCCACGGCGGAGCAGAGACAGGCTGAGGGAGATCTGTGAGTCTATTCCGAAGATGAGGCCGAGCGCCACATAGGCGGCTTCCTGCACACCAAGTGCCGCCGGAACAAGGAAGCCTGCTGACATGATCCCGCACACCACGCCTTCAATGGCGAGAGCAGACAAAAACCCGATGTGAGCGCCTAACAGCTCCAGAGCCGCCCATGTGGCGGCTGCACCACCGACCCAGCAACTGAAATGTACGATCGCGCCCAACATAATGCGATCCGGGCGGCCCCACAGCGATTCAAGCCGCGCCTGAAAGATGTCTGTATTTCCGATGAGGCTCTCTCGCCAGTCAGAGGCGATATGACGCCCGAAGAACATGGCGGCCTTGCGTACCATCGATCCGCCGCGGTGCTGCGTCCAGATGAAACCGGCGATGCCGAGAGAGAGCAGCACCATGCCCCCCATCAGCGGCCAGATAAACCGCGCGGCTCCCTGATGACCAACGAGGCAGAGAATCGCAACAAGAATGAAGGCGATCTGCCCCAGAACCTCTGTTGTGATGTCGACCAGATTGGCCGCCACACCTTCCGGCCAGTGAAGATCTTCACCATCAACGTCCCGAGCCTGATGCCCTGCCAGGGTTGCACGAACGCCGAGGACCATTCCGCCAAGCTGGGAAAAGGGCAGGCAGGCACCGGCTGCATCGCGGACAAATCGCGCGCCGGTCAATCGTGCCAGACCAATCTGCGGTACGGCTGCCTTCCAGGCGAGGCCGAGACCGACATCCAGAACAAGCTGGATCAGCACCAGAAGGAAGAAACCTCCGACGCCAACTTTTCCTAGAGCTTCCATGACTGGCTGGATGCCTGCCTTGGCGGCAATGAATGTGAAAAGAGCCACACCCAGAAGGGAGAGAATAATAGGGAGAGTTTTTTTCAACGTCTTCGTCACATACCGTTCGCAACACGCTCTAACCTACAGCTCTGCAATATTCCAGCCTTGCAGACGCTTTCCCCCGAAAGCCACCGGCAGTATGGTGGCCGAAAAATTTCAACCTGTTGCTGATGAGCCGAGGAGAAGATTGCCACCATGAACGATGTCACACTCGTTACAGGGGCTACCGGGTTCGTTGGTTCTGCTGTTGCCCGCGTACTCCGGGAACGTGGGCACCGCCTGCGTTTGTTTGTTCGGGAAAACTCGGACCGTTCCAACATTGCAGAGCTCGACGCGGAACTTGCCATCGGGGATCTGTCTGATCCGACGMCCCTTCCCGCCGCTCTCAAAGGTGTGAAGATCCTCTTTCACGTCGCTGCCGATTACCGACTCTGGGTCCCGGACCCTTCAGTCATGATGAAAGCGAACGTGGACGGCACACGGAACCTGATGCTCGCAGCCCTTGAGGCCGGGGTAGAAAAGATCGTTTACTGCTCTTCCGTAGCAGCGCTTGGCCTAAGCAAAGACGGCACACCTGCTGACGAGGAAACATACGTCACGGAAAGCAGTGTCATCGGCACGTACAAACTGTCCAAGTATCGTGCGGAACAAGAAGTGCTGAAGCTGGTCCGGGAAAAAGGTCTTCCAGCGATTATCGTCAATCCGTCCACGCCGATTGGTCCGCGCGATATCAAGCCCACCCCCACGGGGCAGATGATTCTTGACTGCGCCTCCGGCCGGATGCCCGCATACGTCGAGACCGGATTGAACATCGTTCACGTGGACGATGTCGCAGAAGGCCACGTTCTGGCTCTGGAACGCGGAAAAGTTGGCGAAAAATATATTCTCGGTGGCGAGAACATGATGCTCGGAGACCTCTTCAGGCTCACCAGCGAAATTGCCTGCGTCAAGCCGCCTCGGGTCAAGCTCAAGCAATCCTGGCTCTACCCAGTCGCGGTCGTCTCTGAATGGCTCGCACGAGGATTCGGGATTGAGCCCCGCGTGACACGTGAAACACTCGCCATGTCCCGGAAGCTCATGTTCTTCTCATCGCTCAAGGCTCAGAGAGAACTGGGCTACGCGCCGCGCCCTGCACGGGATGCGATCGCGGATGCGATTTCATGGTTCCGACTGCATGGACGTATGAAATAATGCTGTTTGGAAGCGCACTTACCAGTCTTGGGGCTTGGATTTATCTTTCACTCTTCCATGGAAAATTCTGGCAGGGTGGCCCAACTCTCAAAGCAGGTTCGTCGCCCCCGTGCGCCCCGGATGTTGCAATCGTGGTGCCGGCGCGTGACGAAGCTGAGTCTATCCAGTCGTGTCTGACATCTCTTCTGCAGCAGGACTACGACGGCAAACTTTCTGTCATTCTCGTAGATGACAACAGCACGGACGGAACGGGAGATCTGGCACGCGCCGTTCCCGACCCTCATAACAGGCTGATTGTTCTCACTGGTGCCCCACGACCACCCGGCTGGAGTGGCAAGCTGTGGGCAGTTAACCAGGGCGCCCAAAAGGCCCTGCACCATATTGGGCCTTACGGCTACATTCTGTTTACCGATGCCGACATCATGCATGCGCCGCAGCATCTGGCCACACTTTTGGCCAAGGCGCGTGAAGACGATCTCGACATGGTTTCAGAGATGGTTGCCCTTAACTGCGAAAGCTCGGCCGAGCGGTTTCTTGTTCCGGCTTTCGTCTATTTCTTCGCCATGCTCTATCCGTTTGCTTGGACGGCCAGTGAACGGTCGCGCATTGCAGGAGCCGCAGGGGGAACAATCCTTCTCCGTCGACGCGCTCTGGAGCGGATCGGTGGCATCGAAGCCATCCGGGGCGCACTGATTGATGACTGCACGCTCGCAGCGCATGTCAAACGATCGGGTGGTCGGCTCTATCTGGGGCATAGCGAACTTGCATGGTCAGTTCGTCCCTATCGCGGAGCCAAAGACATCTGGGAAATGATTGCCCGGACAGCTTACGTCCAACTGCGCCAGTCTCCATTGCTGTTGCTGGCGACCATTCTGGGAATGACGCTGATCTGGCTTCTCCCTGTCGGTCTGGCGCTTTTTGGCAAGGGGCATACGAGGAAAGTCGGACTTCTGACCTATCTCGTGTCTTGCGCGACCTTTCTGCCGACTTTGAAGCGGTTCGGTCTTCCACTATGGCGGGCATTACCGCTGCCATTCGTTGCGGCTTTTTATATGGCTGCCACCGTTGGTTCTGCCATAGACCACCATAGAGGCGTCGGCGTACGCTGGAAAAATCGTTCCTATACGGATGAGGCATCGTGACAGAAGACATCTGGGGGACGAAAGACGTCACCTCCGCCAAAGGCAAAACTGACGAAAATTTTCCCGTCGGCTCTCTACTGATTTCCCGGCGCCTGCGCCCATATGTTCACACATATTATAATTTTGCCCGCGTCGCCGATGACATGGTGGACACTCCTGACCTGACGCCGCAGCAGAAAATTGCGCGGCTGAAAGGGATGGCTGCCGTCATTCGGGGGGAAATTCAGGCGCCTCAAAGAGCAGATGCACAGACAGCCGTAAAATTAAGAGAGGTGCTTCTCAAAACAGGCGTTCCTCTGGAGACGGCAACGGATCTTCTTGAAGCATTCTGTATGGATGCAGAAAAGACACGTTATGAGAGCTGGCAGGAACTCCTGCATTACTGCCGGTATTCGGCCAACCCGGTTGGGCGCTTTCTTCTGCTGCTACACGCAGAAGGGCAGGAGACCTTGGCGCCATCAGACGCTTTGTGCTCCGCATTGCAAATCATCAACCATCTTCAGGATGCGTCTGAAGATCTGAAAACGCTGGATCGATGCTACATTCCGCTTCCCTGGCTCGAAGAAGAAGGCGTAACAATCGACGATCTTCGGCTTGTTCGAAGCAAACCAGGTCTGCGCAGCGTTTTTGATAGAATGCTGGATGGCGTAGACACGCTGAATCGCGAAGCCCGCGGACTACCGATGCTGATCAAGGATCGCCGGATGCGGCTTGAAGCTGCTGTTATCGTAGAGCTCTCGCATATTCTGACGCGCAAACTAAGGCGTCAGGACCCTGTCGCAGAACGTGTGTCCCTTACGAAATCAGACGGCGTAAAGGCATTGCTTCTGGCTATGCGATACTTTCCGTCGAACTAAATAGGATGAGGGAAGGCTTCAGACCTTCCCTCAGGCAGATCAGCCGATAATACGGTCGAGCGCTGCACAGAACTTTTTCATGTCGCTCATGGAGCCGACCGTAATACGGGAGGCATTCGGCCAGATCGGCCAAGAGCGACCAATGATAATGTTTTCCTTCAGGAAAGCATCCTTGATCGGTGCAGCAGGGCGCTTCCAGTCAATAACGAACATATTTGCATCAGACGGAATGAAGCTGATGCCCTTCTTCTGAAGGTGCTCATAGGTCATGGCGCGTGCCGCATCCATCTCACGACGGCGTGCCGCAATATCCGACGCCATGGTCAGGCTCTTCGTACCGCAGATGACCGCAGGGATCGGCAGCATGTGCGTCTGGTTCACACCGTCATAGCGCATCATCTTTTCATGCAGAGCCGGAGGAGCCATGCTGAAGCCAAGTCGCAGGCCAGCCATCGCGAACATCTTCGAGAAGGTCCGCAGGACAACTACATCGCGTCCTTCAGCAACGAGCGAAACGGCGCTCGGGGCGTCAGAGAAATGGATGTAGGCTTCATCAACCAGAACAATGGAGTCTTTCGGCTTGTTCGCAACCAGCCAGCGAATATCTTCCAGCGGGGTGATGGTGCCGGTCGGGTTGTTCGGTGAGCAGATGTAGTAGACGCCGGCATTCGGATTAGCCTTCAGCATCGCCTTCACATCGGTCTTATAACCGTTCGATGCGTCCAGCGGCACCTTGGCCAGCGGAATCTTGAGCCACTCAGAAGCCACCCATCCGGCTTCGTAGCTTGGGTCAGCTGTAACCAAACCACGCGTCGGGGAACAGAACGTCACAATCGTACGACAGAGCGGGTCGGACGAACCGCCCCATGGCAGAATGCAATTTTCTGGGACGTTGTCGATCTTGGCGGCTGTGCGGATCAGATCTTCGCGGGTATGGCCGCTCGGATCATACCGGTTTCCTTCGAAAACGGCAGCTGCACCCGCCTTGGCAGCGGCTGGAAAAGGACCTGTCCAGCATTCATTGCTGCCGATGCGGACCATCTTAGTGACATCACCGGGCGGCAGCGCGGTGAGGGGGGAAGCCTCAGCACGCCCAACAAGGGACCGAACTGCCATGCCTGCACTCATCAGTGCAGCCACGCGGCCCAGACTACGACGGGAATAACCGCGTGAGAGAAGATCGTCTTTTGCTTCAGGGGACAGGCAGTCGGTCATGCTCGGCTCACGCTCCTAGTGTGTCTGAAAACATACTAGAAACGAAACGATCTGTCTGTCAAAGCCCGAAATGAAATCGGATTTCAGTATTCCGGTTTCTGCTTGTCCACGGGGATAGAGGTCGGCTTCCCCTCAACGCCCGCATAAGTCAGCAGAAGGACGGTCGGGACATCTCCTGACACACCACGATGCACATCATTCACTGACTCCGCAAAGGCTTCGCCCTGATGAAAGGTTCTGGTTTTGCCACTCTCACGGTCTTCAATTTTCAGAGTTCCCTGTAGGACATAGCCAGCATTCGGAAATGGATGGACATGCCAGGGCAGGGCCGTGTGAGGCGGAATGGTGAGCCGGATCATACTCAGTTCTGGCTGAGAGGTGGAATACGGCGTGTAGGTTACTCCGTTCCAGGAATGGGATGCGTTCAGCAGGTGATCAGCATGGGCGGTGGCTGTCGACGATTCTGCATGGGCAACTGAACCCGCAGTCAGGCAGGACAGAAGGATCAGAGACAAACGGAAATTCATCAGATACTCCTTTGGGCAGAGTGTTGCCATTTGGCATCATACAAACGTATGGGATCCCATTCCGTTCGTGTCGGCTTTGTGACATCCCGGTTTGGGGCTAGAACGCAGAATTTCTGAAACAGAACAGGTGACAGACATGGTTTTCAGCAGGGCGCGTGCTTTTTCTGGTCTTCCCTGCGCGCAGGCCGATCTTGACCATGTTGCGCACATTGTCACAGCTTCCGGGACGTCTTTTGCCAGAGGTATGAAGGTCTTACCGGCTGCGAGACGGCAGGCCATGTTTGCAATCTATGCGTTCTGCCGGCAGGTCGACGACATTGCGGATGGTGACACAAATGTCGCTGACCCCGCACAGGCCCTGCAGGAATGGCATGAACGTATAGACCGCCTGTATCAGGGGGAAACGCAGGACGCACTCGATCGTGTTCTGGTAGCAGCTATTTTCCGGTTCCAGCTCCAGGCCAAGGATTTCCATGCTGTTATTGACGGTATGGCCATGGACTGCGGTGCCCCCATTGTTGCACCTGACGAGAAAACCCTGGATCTGTATTGCGATCGCGTTGCGTCAGCCGTAGGTCGCCTTTCGGTTCGTGCCTTCGGGGACTCTTCTGCTGCGGCTGACCGCGTATCAAAACATCTGGGACGCGCCCTCCAGCTTACCAACATCCTGCGCGACATTGCTGAAGATGCAGCACGGAACCGGCTGTACCTTCCGTCAGAGCTGCTGGAACGCTTCAACGTACCCACCAATCCAAAAGAAGCTCTGTACGCACACGGCCTGGATGATGTGGCACGTATCCTGAGCCGCCGCGCTCATGATCATTTCCGGGAAGCGCGCCGCGCAATGAGAGAATGCAACAGCACCGCCATGCGTCCAGCACGCATGATGGCAGCGTCTTATGAGCCCGTCCTGAACGCACTCGAAAAGCGTGGATGGAAAAATCCGGAGCTTTCTCCGAAAGTCAGTAAGGGCTGGCGGGCAGTGCGCGCTCTGGCGGCATACGTGAAGTAAGCCCGATGAGCCACGTTCATATTATTGGCGGGGGTCTGTCCGGCCTGTCTGCTGCCGTAGAACTTGCCGCCCAGGCCCAGGTCACGATCTATGAAGCGGGCCCTGCCTGTGGCGGACGCGCACGCTCTTTTCATGACCGCACGCTCGATACCCTGATCGACAACGGCAACCATCTGCTGCTGTCGGCCAACAACCTGACATTCCGGTATCTGGATATTCTCGGCGCCCGTCACACACTGGCAGGCCCCGGTATTCCAATCTTTCCTTACTATGATCTGGCAGAAGATCTGGCTTGGACACTTCGCCTTTCCAAAGGAAAAGTCCCGTTCTGGGCATTACCTGGCGGTCGCCGCGTTCCAGGCATGAAGCTTTCCGAACTGGCATCCCTGGGGCGTTTCCTGAAGGCTGATGACACAACCGTTGTGGAAGAGTGCCTGAAGCCCGGTCAGCTGAGCCGACGCCTTCTGGAGCCTTTCGCCATCTCGGTTCTGAACACAGACCTGCACACTGGTAGTGCACTGCTGTTGGGAAACGTCATCCGGAAGTCTCTGGCACAAGGCGGTATGGCCTGCTGCCCTTGGTTCCCAAAAATTGGCCTCTCTGAAACACTGGTCGATCCAGCGATTTCATACCTGAACCGTTACCATGCGACGGTCCGCAAGGGCGTTCGTGTTAGCACCATCATCAGAGAGAATGGCCGCGCGACTGCCATTGAGACGACGGAAGGCCGCATTGAGCTCGGCCCAGAAGACCACGTCATTGTCGCTACACCCGCTCCAGTCACCCAAAACCTGCTGCCGGAACTGGTTGTGCCCGACGCGTTCGAGAGCATTGCAAACGCGCATTTCAAACTTGCTGCACCCGTAGAGGCGAGGGGTGTCGTCGCTCAGGCAGGTTTTGTAGGTCTCGTGGGTGGTATTTCGGAGTGGATCTTTCTGAAAGGCGACGTCCTTTCCGTCACGGTCAGCGCCGCTAATCGCTACGCAGATCGGGACAGCAACGAGATGCTTGCCACCATCTGGTCTGAAATCCGGCGTGCTCTTGACCCTATCCTGCCTCAGCCACTCCCGGTCGCAATGCCACCCGCTCGGCTGCTACGGGAAAAACGAGCGACATTCGCCGCGACACCAGAGCAAAACCGCCGTCGCCCCCAAGCGAAGACAGATACCGCCAATATGGCGCTTGCGGGAGACTGGACGGATACAGGGCTTCCCTCAACAATCGAAGGGGCCATTCAATCCGGGCTGGCAGCCGTCAGCGCTCTGGGTTTCCGTTCTGCCGTGAAAAACACGGAAACGTGATGAGTGCTCTCCAAACCATGGCTGTAACACAACTCCCGATAATGAGGGCTGCATGTCCCGGGAGACCTGAACAATGCTGATCTATCCTGATGAAAAGGAGGACCGTGTGAGCGAGACCCTTTCCCACAAGCCTGTCGACGCCGAAAACGTCAACCGTGCCATTGAGGGGGCCCATGCCGCTCTGGGCAATCGCCAGAAAAACGACGGACACTGGGTTTTTGAACTTGAGGCAGACGCGACCATTCCTGCCGAATACGTTCTGCTAGAGCATTATCTTGATCGTATTGATCAGGAAAAGCAGGACAAGATCGGCGTTTATCTGCGCCGCATTCAGGGCGAACATGGGGGCTGGCCGCTTTATTTTGGTGGCGGCTTTGACTTGTCCGCAAGTGTAAAAGCTTACTTCGCGCTCAAGGCCATCGGGGACAGTATAGACGCACCACATATGCGTCGCGCCCGCGAAGCCATCCTGGACCACGGTGGGGCTGCCCGGTCCAATGTGTTCACACGCATCCAGCTTGCCCTGTATGGTGAAGTGCCCTGGGATGCCACGCCTGTCATGCCGGTCGAGCTCATGCTGCTCCCGCGGAAGGCGTTCTTCTCAGTCTGGAACATGTCGTACTGGTCACGATGTGTGCTGGCGCCAATGCTGGCAGTGGGGGCTATGAAGCCTACTGCCATCAATCCACGTGGCATTCATATTCAGGAACTGTTCGTCAAACCACCTGAGCTGGTCAAGGACTGGATCCGGGGTCCATACCGCTCAATCTGGGGACGGGCTTTCAAACATCTGGACTCTGCGCTTCGGCCTGTCCTGCCGCTCATTCCTAACCGCATCCATGAGAAGGCCATCAAGGCTGCCATCAGCTTTATCGAACCACGCCTGAGTCGTGGCGGCCTTGGAGCGATCTACCCTGCCATGGCCAACGTGGTCATGATGTATCGCGCGCTTGGCGTGCCCGACAGCGATCCGCGCGTGGTCACGGCATGGGAGTCCATTCAGGACCTTCTCGTTCAAAAAGAAGACGAAATTTACTGTCAGCCCTGCGTCTCCCCTGTGTGGGATACAGGACTGTCAGGGCTTGCCATGATGGAAGCGGCATCCGGTGCTCATCCCACCAAACGGGACGAAACCATCGCGAAGCTCAAGAAAAGTGCTGAATGGCTGCGGGACCGCCAGATCCTGGATGTCAAAGGAGACTGGGCAGTCAACACACCCAATCTACGTCCGGGTGGTTGGGCTTTCCAGTACGAAAACGATTACTACCCGGATGTGGATGATACGGCTGTTGTCGGCATGCTGCTGCATCGTGTTGATCCTGAAGAGAACCGTGAAGCCATTGAACGCGCACGGGAATGGATCATTGGAATGCAAAGCACCAATGGTGGGTGGGGCGCGTTCGACATCGATAATGATCTCGAAATGCTGAACCATATTCCGTTCTCGGATCATGGCGCGCTTCTGGACCCACCAACTGCCGATGTGTCCGCACGGTGCATTTCTTTCCTGTGCCAGCTTGGCCATCCGGAAGACCGGCCAGTCATCGACAAGGCACTGGATTACCTGCGCAAAGAGCAGGAAAAAGAAGGCTGCTGGTTCGGTCGCTGGGGCACGAACTATATCTACGGCACCTGGTCTGTTCTCTGCGCCCTGAACATTGCGGGCATCTCCTATGATGACCCGATGGTGAAGCGCGCCGTCACATGGCTGGAAGACGTTCAGCGTGCAGATGGCGGATGGGGCGAAGATTGCGCAACCTATGAAGGCGCGCCTCCAGGCACGTACAAGGAGAGCCTGCCGTCACAAACCGCCTGGGCTGTTCTCGCGCTGATGGCTGTGGGGCGCCGTAACAGTGAAGCCGTCAAGCGTGGCATCAACTTCCTGACATCAAAGCAGGATGATAACGGCGAATGGCAGGAAGACGCCTATAACGCTGTTGGCTTCCCGAAGGTATTTTACCTCCGCTATCACGGCTATAAGCAGTTCTTCCCGCTTCAGGCTCTTTCGCGTTACCGCAATCTGGGAACCAGCAACACCGGTCGCGTGGAATACGGTTTCTGATGCTGGGTGTTCTAGTCGGAATGAAGCAGGAAGCGCGCATCATTCGCCGCTTCCTGCCGGACGCACCGATTGCTTTGAGCAATGCTACAGCATCAGGTGCTCTGGCAGGAGCCGAGAGGCTTCTGCGCGCTGGGGCAACACGTCTGCTATCCTTCGGATGCGCTGGCGGACTATCAACCAGCGTAAAACCGGGCACGATTATCGTGGCAGATTGTGTTGTCATGACCGATACAAGTTACGAGGCCAATGCGGGTCTGAGCAGGCAGTTCGGGGCAGACCATGCTCGTCAAGGGCGCATTCTTCATAGCGACAGCCTCATCGAAACGGCGGAAGAAAAATCCCGTCTCTACGAAACCACAGGCTGTATCGCCGTCGATATGGAAAGCGGCGCAATAGCCAGAACCGGCAAGCCTTTCGCAGTCCTTCGTGTCGTCTGCGATGATTCAGCCCGCAGCCTGCCGCCAGCTGCACGGGATGGCCTCAAGGATGGCGCCATCCATCTTGGCGGACTGTTGTCCTCTCTCGTCAGGCAGCCATCGCAGATTCCTGCGCTCATCGAGCTGGGCAAAGATGCTGCCATGGCTCGGAAAGCAATGGCCTTATTTCTGGAAGCCCATCCGCCGCAGCTGTGAGAAAACCCTAGCTCCCGCAAAAGTCGCTAGAACGCCTGCGGGCACCAGCCAAGGGAAGGCGATGGGATGGCCTCCAATCCTGACCATCGCCAGACCGGCCAAAACAACAACGGCCGTCAGAAAACCGGCAATCCCATTTGCCTCATCTCGTGAATGTCCGACCATAGCCAGCAAAAACACTCCAAGTGTTGCACCATAGCTGTAAGACGCGATTGAAAGCCCGAATACGACGGCAGAGCCAGTCGGGTGAGAGAAAGACAGCGCCGTCACAACAAGCAGAACGGCCCAGAAACACGTCGCCGTCCGCAGGGACAGCGTCTTCTTTGGGAAAAAATCGCTTTTTGTCGCGGCTGCCATCGAATTCATGGCGCTGGAAAGAGATCCCATTGTCGCAGCAAGAATGCCAGCTACGAGCAGCCCGCGCAGAATAGGGGGCAATGTCAGAACAAACTGCGGGAAGAGTGCATCTGGAGCACCATGATAATCAGGCCAAAGCGCTCTTAACCCCACCCCGACAAACGAAAGTAGGGCGAACAGCAACGCCACGACAAACACACTTCCAATCATCGCTGCCCGCGCGCCTTTGAGCGTCTTTGCGGCGAGGCAACGCTGAAGCATGAGTTGGTCTGTACCGTGTGAGGCAAGGGAAAGAATTGCGCCGCCGACAACAGCTCCGGCTATGGAAAAAGGATTCGTGAAGGCTGGCAATCCCGCGGTAAACATGGGAGCTGCATGAAAAATATCAGTCCCTGCGCGGCTAAACAGCACGACCCCACACGCGACACTGCCGCCGAGATAGAGAAGCAATTGAAGCGTGTCGGACCAGACGACAGCTTTCAGACCGCCCGCCAGCGTGTAAGCCAGCGTGAGAATGACAATCCCCACAAGCAGGGCAATATCCGGAATGGGATAGCCGATATTCGTACATAAAAGGGAAACCGGAATCATGCCGGCGTACAAACGCACACCTTCGGCAAGAAGGCGGGTTAGCAGGAAGGTGCCAGACACCAGCTTCTGAAGACGCGTTCCGAACCGCTGACCGACATACCGATAGATGGATGTCGCGCCCCGCTCATGCAGAGGCAGAAACCACCAGGCAACAGCCACGCGTCCGAGCAGATACCCGACTGCCAGCCCCAGAAAAACATATCCGTGCAGGTATGCAACGCCAGGAACACTGACGATCGTCAATGTGGATGTCTCGGTTGCAACTAACGAGAGGCAGATAGCCCAGGGCGGAAGATCTTTATGAGGTTGCCGCGCCAGAGTGAGCGCAAAAAGCGGCAACGACACGAGGTAAAGCAGGATGACAGTAAGGCTCTGGATCATCCTGTCCGTTCTGTAGGTGGAACGTGATCCGGTCAAGCACCGGAACTGACGAGCGCCTTTAAAAAAGCGCTCGTCAGTTCAACGATCAGCCTTCGTCGCTTAGTCGCTCGGGGCGGAAACCCGTGGCAATGACGTAAAGTTCGCTTGATTCCTTGCGGGAAGCAGGTGGCTTGACATGCTTGACCGAAGAGAAGGCTTTCTTCATGGACTCAAGCATCTGTTTTTCAGAACCACCCTGAAAGACCTTGGCCACGAAGCTTCCGCCTTCAGCCAGTACCTGAACTGCAAAATCCAGCGCACCCTCTGCCAGTCCCATAATCCGCATATGGTCTGTTGCGGCATGGCCCGTTGTGTTGGGAGCCATATCAGACATGACAAGATCTGCTGGACCGCCGAGAATTTCTTTCAGGCGATCAGGCATTTCTGGATCTGTGAAATCCCCTTCAATGATCTCAGCACCGCTGACAGGATCGACAGGCAGGAGGTCCACACCTGCAATGTTGCCAGCACCACGTTTGACTGCAACCTGAGACCAGCCGCCTGGGGCCGCTCCCAGATCGATGACGCGTGCACCCGGCTTGATGATGTGAAACCGGTCGTCGATTTCGATAAGCTTAAAGGCTGCACGTGAACGCCAGCCCTGTTTGCGGGCTGCCGCGACATAGGGATCGTTGAGCTGCCGGTTCAACCAGCGCTGCTGTGCCGTGGTTCGCCCACGAGCTGTTCTGAGGGTGACGACCTTATTACGGGCCGTCTGTGAAGTAGAGGCGTCCTGAGTAGCGTCAGCTGCACCTGGTGCGGCAGCACTCTTGAGAGCTTTTCCAGGGATGCGCTTGGGTCCCGTATCCTTTTTGGAAGAACCGGAGCGGGATCTGGGCGGCTTCATATCGTGGCGTAATTCCCGAGAGGGCCCCTCGAACGGGGCGTTACATGTCGATGGGTCCTGCGGCGTTCTCTAGTGAAACGCTGACCATGATCGCGGGCCATACGCAGCAGCATGCCATCACGCAACCCCCGATCGGCAATCGTGACCTCTTCTATAGGCCAAGTCCGATGAATTGCCTCGAAAATTGCGCAGCCCGGAAGAACATACTTTACGCGATCCTGTCCGACACAGGGGTGCATCGCCAAATGATCGCGCGAAAGGCTACGAAGCGTATCGATGGCACTTCGCATGATTTGCCCCGGCAAAGTCAGGCCATCAATCGCCGCGCGATTATAACGGGGCAGGGCCAGAGCGACACCGGCAAGGGTCGTGACAGTACCAGACGTACCCAGCAGGCACGCATTTCCCTGTGCGACTTCACGGCGGATGCGGTGAACATTCTCAAAACCTACAAGGTGGCTCTGCACATGAGAAACCATCTCTTCATAGGAAGAGCCATGGCCTTCACCGAACATCTCCTGAAGCGTGATGACACCCACAGGCATACTGGTTGTGCCAATCAGTGTCTGAGACTTACGCTCCTGATCAACACGCACCCATGCAACTTCAGTGGAGCCACCGCCAATATCAAACAGAACGCCACGTTCAGACTGAGAAGGTGGCCGTGAGGGCATCCGGAAGAGGGGAGAGCAGCTCTCCAGGGCGAGCTCTGCTTCCTCACGCGCCGTGATAATATCAATGGTCAGACCAATTTCGGTCTGCACACGCTCTAGGAACTCGCGACCATTCACGGCGCGACGGCACGCTTCGGTGGCTACAGCGCGAACGTGGGAGAGGGGCCACTGCCGCATGCGCTCGACGCAAATGCGCAGGGCATCAAGCGCGCGTGTCATAGACTCTTCAGCAAGTCGGCCGCTGACACGCAGACCTTCCCCTAACCGGACAGACCTGTTGAAACTGTCCACGACCCGAAAACCATTCGGTGTGCCTGCGGCAATCATCAGCCGACAGTTATTCGTTCCAAGATCAATGGCCCCAAAGAACGGACCGGCCTGACGGGCACCAGACGCGCGAATTTGCGCCTGACCTGAAAGCCTCTGCTCCGTTCCTTGCCTCATCATCTTGTTTAGGCTCCCGATTTTGCCCGTGCTGGGACCTTGAATATGCAGCATGAGACGGGAAAACGTCTTACCGCAAGAAAAATATCAGTTTTTTCAAAAAAAGTGGAAAGACCCCCTTGCGTCACTCAGCCGTGATGGGTAAACACCCACTCACCGCTTGGGAGATAGTTTAGCGGTAGAACTACCGGCTCTGACCCGGTCAGCCCTGGTTCGAATCCAGGTCTCCCAGCCAACAAATTCCTTAAAATCTACCGCAAAAAAGAGACTTCCCCTCCAGGGGGAAATTAGTCTATGAGGACCCGCCAACGGCCGGCTGGGCCTCTTGGCCCCCGGTTCAGACTTCAAGCGTCCCACGACGCATGACCAACGGGGGCCAGCGGGCATGACATCCTCTTCCTGCACAACTGATTTTAACGCACGCATACGTGAAGCACTGGCGTTCGACGATGTTCTCGTCGAACCGGCTGAATCGTCCGTGCTTCCGGCCCAGACATCCACCCGCACACGCCTGACGCGCACCATTGAGCTGAACATCCCTTTGATGTCTTCGGCCATGGACACAGTCACGGAAGATGGCATGGCAATTGCCATGGCCCAGCAAGGCGGCATGGGCGTCATTCACAAGAACCTTTCCATTGAAGAGCAGGCCGAACAGGTTCGCCGCGTAAAGCGCTTCGAATCTGGCATGGTCGTTAATCCGGTCACGGTTGGGCCGGACCAGACACTGGCTGAAGTCAACGCCATCATGGCGCGCCACGGTGTCTCTGGCCTTCCAGTTGTGGAAGAGGGAACCGGTATCCTGGTTGGCATCCTGACCAACCGTGACGTCCGTTTCACCACGGACCTGAACACCCGCGTCCGTGATCTGATGACGAAGGACAATCTTGTCACGGTTCTCAATGGCGCTGCCCCTGAAGAAGCTCGCGCTCTGCTGCATCGTCACCGCATCGAAAAGCTACTGGTCGTTGATGAGGGCGGCCGCTGCATCGGCCTCATCACCGTCAAGGACATGGACAAGGCGACGACGCATCCGCTCGCCATCAAGGACGCGCAGGGACGGCTTCGCTGTGCCGCGGCTGTCGGCGTTGGAGAGGACGGTCTGAACCGTGCTACCGCCCTCGTGGAAGCCGGTGTGGACGTTATTGTCGTTGATACCGCTCACGGTCACTCCCACGGCGTTCTGAGCACTGTTCGGACACTGAAGGAGCGTCACCCAGGCCTTCAGGTCATTGCAGGCAACGTCGCGACCCCACAGGCAGCGCGCGCACTTATTGAAGCAGGCGCAGATTGCATCAAGGTTGGTATTGGCCCGGGGTCCATCTGCACAACCCGCGTTGTTGCAGGCGTCGGTGTTCCGCAGTTCTCCGCCGTTATGGAAACGGCAGCAGCCTGTCATGAGCTTGATGTTCCGGCCATCGCGGATGGCGGCATCCGGACATCCGGCGACATCGTCAAAGCCATTGGTGCCGGTGCTGACGTCGTGATGGTTGGCTCGCTGCTGGCCGGTACGGATGAGAGCCCGGGTGAGACGTTCCTGTATCAGGGGCGCTCCTATAAGTCGTATCGTGGCATGGGGTCTCTTGGCGCAATGGCCCGAGGTTCAGCGGATCGTTATTTCCAGGCAGAAGTCCGTGACACGCTGAAGCTCGTGCCGGAAGGGATCGAAGGACAGGTTCCTTATAAGGGCAGCATGGCTCCGGTCGTGCATCAGCTCGTTGGCGGCCTGAAAGCAGGCATGGGCTACACCGGATCGGCCACAGTTGCTGATCTTCAGGTCCGCACCATGTTCCGTCGCATTACGAATGCGGGCCTTCGTGAAAGTCATGTTCATGACGTGACAATCACGCGCGAAGCCCCGAACTATCGCCGGGACTGACATTTCCTGTGCATTGGCCTCTCGCTTTGAGAGGCCAAACCGGCTACGGGGGCGATATGACCCCCGCAGCTCGCCTTTCCGGCGCCATTGATCTGCTTTGTGCGATCCAGAATGCGCCCCGCCGTCCCGCAGACGCTACCGCTAACGCTTTTTTCCGTGAACGCCGTTATATAGGCGGCGGAGACCGGCGCGCCATTTCCACGCTTGCCTGGGATGTGCTGCGTGGCTGGCGGCGGCTGCACTGGCACCTGGAAGGCAGCCAAGGCGAAATTTCTCCACGCCTGCTATGTGCTGCATCCATGCTACTAACCGGCACGACGATGGATCAGGTTCGCATGTTATTCAGTGGCGAGCGCTATGCTCAAAAGCCTCTGACGCCGCGTGAAGATGTGAACCTTAAGCATCTGGAAGGAAAAGAACTTTCTACCCAGAAGCAACCTGTAGCAGTCCGCCTCGAATATCCGGACTGGATTGAGCCAGCCCTGCGCGAAACGTTCGGATCCCGAATGGCTGACGAAATGGAAGCCATGCTCGGAACCCCGACTTTGGATCTCCGCGTGAACCTCCTGAAGGGCACTCGCGAGGACGGTCTGCGTGCGCTGAAGAGCGAGGGACTGAACGCCGTCCCAACAAAGCTCTCGCCATGGGGATTGCGTCTCGATGGCCGTCAGCCAGTTACGGCAGCACAGGCTTTCAAAGACGGGCTGGTAGAAATTCAGGACGAAGGTTCCCAGCTCGTTGTCGCAGCCGCTGGCGCCAAACCGGAACACCGCGTTCTAGATTACTGCGCCGGCGCTGGCGGCAAGACTCTTGCCCTTGCCATGACCATGGAAAACAAGGGTCATATTGTTGCCTGTGACGTTCATGAAAAGCGCCTTGAAGGGGCTGTCAAACGTCTGCGTCGGGCAGGGGTGCATAATGTTGAGCGACACCTGCTCACTACAGGCGACAAATGGGCCAAGCGTCGGGCGGCAAGCTTCGATCGCGTTCTGGTTGATGCACCCTGTTCTGGCACAGGCACATGGCGCCGCAACCCGGATGCACGACTGCGACTGACACCTGAAGACATTCAGGAACTTGTTATCAAACAGTCAGAAATCCTTGATCGTGCAGCATCTTTGGTCAAACCCGGCGGCCGGATGATCTATGCGACGTGCTCTCTTTTGGCCGCTGAAAACGGGCAGCAGATTGATGCATTCCTAAAGCGTCGGACAGATTTTGTTCGTGTAGCTACGGAAGACCTACCCGATCTTCTACCAGCCGAACTCCGCGAAAAGGCTCAGTTTTCCCTGACGCCCCTTCGTGATGGAACGGATGGCTTCTTTGCCTGCGTCATGCAGCGGGTTGAACAGAAGGTTGAGACGTCACAGGAAGAAGCTCCTTCCACATAACAAGCGCATCCACATACCCTTGCTCAGGGTGGTTGAACGCACCGGGTAGCGTTCCAACCACCCTGAAACCAAGATGCTTCCAAAGCGCAATGGCTCGCAGATTGGTGCTAACGACAAAGTTGAACTGCATCGCCCTGTATCCGAGTGCCTGAGCCTCTTTCAGAGCATATGTTCCCATTTGCGTTCCCGCACCATATCCCGGCGCTGCAACAAAACCAGCATTAGCGACATGCTGACCACCGCCTTTCTGATTGTCCTGCACATAGAATGTGCCCACAATCTGGCCTGTCTTTGTCTCGGCAACATACACGCGATGCTCGACGGCCATCCAGTATGCCAAGACCTGCCGGCGGCCCCACGTTCGCGGCAGAGCGTACGTTTCCCCAGCTTTGAGAACAGGTGCTAGCAAGCGCCAGATACCCTCTCGGTCCAAGGACTGTGCCGGACGAATGGTCAGGATCGTTTCAACCATCGGATAACACTCTCAAAATCACGCAGTTAGGCCCAACACATTATCCGGGTTATGATACGGTTTCCAAAATCAGCACGGGACCGACGCGCTCTTACACATGCAGTATGATATTTTCATCGGCATCGCCTCGACCTTCGGGGCCGGAATGCTGGCCCAGTGGGTTGCCTGGCGGTTTCGCCTTCCCGCCATCGTGCTCCTGTTCACCATTGGGCTTCTGTTCGGCCCTGGGCTGGGCATTGTGCACCCCTCAGAGACGATGGGCTGGGTCTTCAGACCACTGGTCTCCCTTCTGGTCGCTATTGTCGTTTTTGAAGGCGGCATGGCTCTGGACATCCGGCAGCTCCGTGAGGCCGGGGAAGGTGTCGCACGCCTGACGATGCTGGCCTTGCCCATCAACTGGGTTCTGGGATCGCTGGCGGCCCATTACGTTGCCCACCTTGAATGGGGCACCTCGATGCTGTTTGGCGCCATCATTGTTGTGACAGGCCCGACCGTGGTGCTCCCGCTTCTACGAAGCGCCAAGCTTCAACCCCGGGTCGCAGCGTTCCTGCGATGGGAAGCCATCGTCAATGACCCGCTGGGAGCGATTCTCGCTGCCGTTGTGCTGCAACTCATGCTTCTGCACGTTGACCTGCATACCGGCGTCTTTTTTACCCACACACTTCCTGATCTGCTCGCTGCAGCAACTGAGTCGATTTCGGCAGGCATTCTTCCAGCCTATCTGATCCGTTATCTCTTCACTCGCGACATGATGCCGGAAATTCTCAAAACTCCGGTGCTTATCTCAATGGCACTGCTGATTTTCACGGCCTGCAATCTGGAAATGGAGGGCGCTGGCCTGGTCGCGGTCACTATTTTTGGCATGGCACTGACCAACCTCCACATTCCAGGCGTCGCAGAACTAAGGCGCATCAAGGAATCGATGGTGGTCCTCGTCGTGTCGGTCCTGTTCATCCTGCTGACGGCAGATCTTCATCGCGACGTTCTCAAGCATCTTTCCATTCCCATTCTGATGCTGACGCTTGTCGTACTATTCGTCGTCCGTCCGGTTGGAATTTTCTTTTCCACCCTGGGCACCAGTATGCCTTGGAAAGAGCGCCTCTTCGTCGGTTGGATTGCCCCCCGAGGCATTGTTGCGGCAGCCGTTGCTGGCGCCGCTGGTATTCGCCTGAAAGAAACGGGCTATCAGTCAGCTGACCTCATTATGCCGGCGGTCTTTGCCGTCATCGCTGTCACCATGATCCTTCATGGCTTTTCACTTCGTCCAATTGCGCGTGCCCTCAAGCTTACGCTCTCTAACGATCCGGCCATTGCCATTCTGGGGGCGAGCAAATGGTCCATCGACTTGGCAGCCTGCCTCCATCGGGAAAACATACCCGTTCTTCTAGTGGACAACCGATCCAGTGCGCTTATGGCAGCCGCACAACTCGACATTCCAGTTCTAAGAACTGAGCTACTGTCCCAGCACGGGCAGGAAGCACTGGAAGAACGACCGGCAGACTACCTGATCGCAACGACCGGAGACGGCATCTATAACGGGATGATCTGCGGACATCTCGCGCCAGCCATGGGGCGGGAACGGGTATTCCAGATCAGCCCGGGTGTCGCCCGACTGGATTTTTATCATGGGCTTTCCCGTGACTCCCGAGGAAAGGTTCTGGGAGAACCTGCCTGGAATTACACCCTGTTCGATACCCTGTTCGAGCAAGGCTGGCGCTTCGTATCCCGTGCAGCCAATGAGGCCAATGCGGCAGGGTTTGGAACGGACGACAACCGCCTCGATATCCTAGTCAGCAGACGCTCTGCCATTCTCATTCGTTCGGCAGAAGATCCGACTGTCATCACCCCGATGCCTGGGGACCTGATGATCTCGATGGTACCGCCGACTGACACTCCGCACACAGAGGAAGAGGCAGCTTAAGGCGCCTCCACCACAATCGCTGTCAGCCCCTGTTCCAGCACATAACGCAGGTCCTTTTCCTGCAATGCAATACAGCCTTCCGTCACACCGCTGGCGGGAGGCAGATGCAGGAAAATTGCAGATCCACGTCCCGACTCGATGGTGACGTCATTCCACCCCATCACAATGCAGAGATCATAGACATGGTCATCCCGGAACATTTTCTCACATGAAGCAGGGTGAGGAAGTGTCACCGGACGGTTATAATCCGGGTGCGATCCGTCATCGCACCAACCATCCGAAGCAGCAATTGGCTCGATAGGTAAACCCGCGCCGGAAACAGGCTTTTCCACACGATCTGCGCGATACAGGATACGGCGGAGGGGTAATTCACCTACAGGGGTCGCGTGATCACCTTCACGCTTGTCAAGGCGAATACCACCAGCCCCGATCAAAGCCGGAATGATTACATTACGAAAGTGAAGAAAAGCGCGGCCCTCAGTGATTCTCAAAATAGCTTTAGTCATGTTGCTGTTCCCTTTCGGATAAGTATTTGTCATATCTCAGATGGCAAGTGTGCTGCTGGTCCTGCGGTGCAGGATAGGCAGAATTGGATGCGTGGCCTATTAACGCGAACACATGCGGATGTGACGTTTTCCGCCTAGATAAAACGAGACAGGTATTATGGCAGGTCCCCGGCCCATCCTCGTGGTAGATGATGACGATACGCTACGAAGCCTGCTGACAGAGCAACTCCAGCACGGTGGCGAACTTGAGGCTGTGGAAGCAGTCTCCGTGGCAACAGCAAGTGAGCTCCTCAAGAAGCCTGGTGCTCGTTACGACGCCATGCTGCTGGACATCACCCTTCCTGACGGAGACGGCCGCGACTTCTGCGCGGAACTCCGTCGCGAAGGCGTTCGGATGCCGATCATTATTCTGACCGGTTCAGACGATGAAAGCGACGTTGTCCGCGGGCTTGATGCAGGCGCGAACGACTATGTCGCAAAGCCATTCCGTATCGGGGAACTGCTGGCGCGGCTTCGGGCACAGCTCCGGATCTTTGAAAACAGCGAAGATGCCGTTTTTGAAATCGGCCCTTACGCGTTTCGTCCATCAGCCAAACTTTTGGTTGAGACGGCCCGCAATCGCCGCATTCGCCTGACTGAAAAAGAAGCCGCGATTCTCAAGTATCTTTACCGGGCCGGTCAGCGCCCCGTCGCCCGTCAGGTGCTTCTGAACGAAGTCTGGGGTTACAACGCTGCAGTTACGACCCATACGCTTGAGACGCATATCTATCGTCTTCGCCAGAAAATCGAGCCAGACCCCACCAAGACGTCCCTGCTGATCACAGAAGGGGGCGGGTATCGTCTTGACCCGGAAGGCCGCACTGTTGCTACGGCCGAATCACTGACAGCCTGATACTCAGGCTCTGCCGGTCAGGCTGGATCGAAATCCAGCACGACCGGCACGTGATCTGAAGGGCTGTCCCAATCGCGAACATCCCGCAGAACACGAATATTCCGAAGGCCTGGCATCAGATCTGGCGTAAGCCAGACATGATCTAGGCGCCTTCCACGATCTGACTTCTTCCAGTCCTTGTTCCTGTAGGACCACCATGTGTACAATTTGGTGGGCTCAGGCGTAATCCGTCTCATGGCGTCCTCAAACCCTGTCGCCATCCAAGTATTAAGTCGCTCGGTCTCTGGCGGCGTATGGCTAACGATTTTGAGAAGCTGACGATGGCTCCAGACATCATGCTCCAACGGAGCGATGTTGAGATCTCCAACCACAATGCTGCGCACTGGTGGACTATCCGTGAACCATTTCGCGGCTTCTTCTACAAACGCGAGTTTGTGGGCAAATTTTTCGTTTTCTTCCGGATCCGGGATATCGCCCCCCGCAGGGACATAGAAATCATGCAGCATCACTGGCCCGCCAGGTGTCTGAATCGATGCCGCGATGTGCCGACAATCGCTCCGGCTGCACCAGTCAGGCGTATTCGCAACTGAGTTGAGGGGCAGGCGGGACAGGATTGCAACCCCGTTATATCCCTTCATTCCTCGATAGAGCTGATGCGGAAAGCCAAGCTCCACAAGAGCTTCGGCCGGGAAGAGCGGATCGGGCACTTTCGTCTCCTGAAGGCAGACGATGTCCGGATTTTCCTCCTCAACGAGCTTCTTCAGCAGCGGCAGACGAAGCCGGAGGGAGTTGATGTTCCATGTAATCAGACGCATCACCATTGGATCGTCTGAATTGAGCGCTTTGACAAGCACCTCTTGCGTCAGACCCGCTCACACCCGATCTAGGACGGATCATGACTGAACTGCACGACACGCTTCTGACTTTCGATACCCATATCGACATTCCATGGCCCGATCAGGCGGATGCCTGGTCTCTGAACACGGACCGAAAAGTCGATGTAAGAAAATGCGATCAGGGCAAACTTCGCTCTGTCTGCCTTGCCGCATATATTCCGCAGGGACCACGCGATGAAGCGGGCCATGAAGAGGCCTGGCACCGTGTTCAGGCGATGCTCAAGGTCATCAACGCCCTCGGCGGACATCAGGACGGACTGAGCGCAAATGTCTGTCGAACCGCCAAGGATGTCCGTTCAGCATTCCAGTCAGGAGCGCTCGCTATTGTTCCCGCCATTGAAAATGGCCATGCGCTTGGTGGTGTACCGTCCCGGATCGGTCAACTGGCTGCAGAGTATGGCGTCCGATACCTGACCCTGACCCACAACGGGCATAACGCTCTCGCAGACGCGGCCATTCCGAGAAAAGACCTGAATGATAGTCCTGAACTTCATGGGGGACTGTCTGAACTGGGCCGCGAGACCATTCGCGAGATGAATCGCCACGGTGTGCTGGTGGATGTGTCACACACGGCAAAATCCACCATGATGCAGGCGTCAGAACTTTCCACCACGCCGGTATTCGCTAGCCACTCCTGCGTTAGAAGTCTCTGCGATCATCCTCGCAACCTCGACGACGAGCAGCTCGATCGCCTGAAAGAAACTGACGGACTGATCCAGATTACCGCCATGGGATCTTTTTTACGTAAAGGCGGTGGGGGCACCGTAGAAGATCTGGCGCGCCATGTTGCCTATGTCGCCGAGCGGGTGGGCGTTCGCCATGTTGGTGTGTCATCAGATTTCGACGGCGGCGGTGGTATACCAGGCTGGCAGGATGCAACTGAAACACCGGCTGTGACACAGGCGCTCCTCAAGACCGGGTTTAGCCCTGAAGAGCTGACTGCTATCTGGGGTGGTAATATGCTGCGTCTGATGGAAAAGGCTGAGCAAGCATCAATTTCAGCCTGAAAAGACAGCTCTGTTCAGCAAAAAAGTGCGCCCTAACGGGAACAGAACGGGACCATTCAGACTTAATGTGGAGTGCACTCATCCACGATGTTTCGGAAAGCTGTCATGTCCCGTTCGACACGAACCTCAAACTAGAAATTTTTCCGCACCCTGACGGAACGGAAAATATTTTCCATTATTATCAATATCTTACGTTTACTGATTAAAAATTAGGCAATCTGATGGCAAGGCCGGGAAACCTTGGCCTTCATGATTCTGTCATGGAGCAACCCACAGACTTGTCCACAGGATCAGTGGATGACTGAAGAACTGGCATGACTGACCCTACGCCCACAGAGACAGAAACCTCAATGACACCTGAAGAAGCTCCTGTTCCCGTTGTGAAAAAGCAGGGCGTCGAGGCTATTCGGGACGCTTTGAAAACCATTCCCTACAGCCCTGGCGTGTATCGCATGCTCGGCGAGAAAGGGGAGGTTCTGTATGTGGGCAAGGCGTTAAGCCTCAAGAAACGTGTCTCTTCCTATACGCGCACGACCCAGTTGCCAGAGCGTCTGCGCCGTATGGTGTCTCTGACGGTCTCGATGGAGATTGTCATTACCCGGACGGAAGCTGACGCGCTTCTGCTGGAAGCAAACTACATCAAGCGTATGAAGCCACGCTTCAACATCCTGCTGCGGGATGACAAAAGCTATCCGTGGCTGATGCTCACTGAAAATCACGAATTTCCCCAGATCACCAAACAGCGTGGAAAACCCGTGAAAGGCGCTACCTACTGGGGACCTTTTGCTTCCGCATGGGCGGTAAATCAGACTCTGAACCTTGTGCAGCGAACTTTTCTACTGCGATCCTGCTCTGACGCTGTTCTTAAGAGCCGGACAAGGCCCTGCCTACTGTTTCAGATCAAACGCTGCGCTGCCCCATGTGTGGATCGCATTTCCAAAGAAAATTATAGCGAGCTGGTCGTACAGGCTCGGCAATTCCTCTCGGGTAAAAATACCGAGCTGCAGCAGGAACTTGCTGTTGAAATGGAACGCGCCTCTGAAGCCATGGAATATGAGCGGGCTGCAGCCATTCGGGATCGTATTCGTGGATTTTCCAGCATCCAGAATTCAGGAATCATCAATCCGGCCTCCATTCACGACGCCGACATCGTGGCAATCTGGCAGGCCGCAGGGCAAACCTGCATTCAGGTCTTTTTCATCCGTGGAAGCCGCAATAACGGCAACCGTGCCTTCTATCCCGTGCATGCGGAGGAAGAGACCCCGGCTGACGTGCTCTCCGCCTTCCTCATTCAGTTCTATGACAACAAGCCTCCACCGCCTGTTATCCTGGTGAATCAGGAGATCTCAGAACAGAAGCTCGTCGAAGAGGCCCTCAGCATCAAGAGGGAGCAGAAAGTCGAGGTTGTCTGTCCTCAACGCGGCGAAAAGAAAAGTGTCGTAGATCACGCCACCCTAAACGCGCGTGAAGCACTGGAGCGAAAGCTGGCGGAGAATACCGGACAGCGCAAACTCCTGGAGGGCGTCGCGAAGGTTTTCAGCCTCACTGAAACACCCCAGCGGATCGAAACCTACGATAATTCACACATCATGGGTCAGGCACCTTATGGCGTCATGGTTGTGGGTGGGCCGGAAGGTTTTGAAAAGCGCTCCTATAGAAAATACGCCATCAAGGGCCCAGTCACTCCCGGTGATGATTTCGGCATGATGCGGGAAGTCATGGAACGCCGCTTCGGAAAAAACAGGGAAGATGGAGAACGACCTGAAGACTGGCCAGATCTGCTGCTAATTGATGGCGGCCTGGGTCAGTTCAACGCAGTGCGCAACGTATTGGCAGACCTTGGCGTTACGGGAATTCCCATTGTGGCAATCGCCAAGGGCCCGGATCGTGATGCTGGACGCGAATGGTTTTTCACTGAAACACAGCCACCGTTCCAGCTCCCACCTCGTGATCCGGTTCTCTATTATCTTCAACGCTTGAGAGACGAAGCCCACCGTTTCGCCATTACGACACACAGGGCAGGGCGCTCCAAAGGACTTCGGAAATCTGAACTGGATGATGTTCCGGGAATCGGGGGGGCCCGCAAGAAGGCACTTCTGAATCACTTTGGGTCAGCCAAGACCGTGCGACAGGCCAGTCTCGAAGAGCTTGAAACTGCACCCGGAATCAGCTCTGGAACCGCCAGAGCCATCTACGGGCACTTTCATCCCGAATGGCTTCGGACACAGAGCTGACAATTCCGTGAGGTCACGCCCTGAACGCTGGCTTGGCATAAAAAATACACACATTCAGAGCGGATTGGCGCATACCGGAGACGGATAAACTGTTCTAGACTGCTTCGTGATGCTGACTGATCTGCCAAACGTCCTGACTCTGCTCCGTATTGCAGCCATTCCTGTTCTGGTTGCCCTGCTGGCGCTGCATTCCGCACTCGGTAACGTCGCAGCCTGCGTTGTGTACACGGCTGCCTGCATTACGGATTATCTGGATGGTGCTCTGGCACGGAAATGGCAAATGCTATCCGAACTGGGTCGGATGATGGATCCGATTGCCGACAAGCTTCTTGTCGGTGCGTTGTTGCTCGCACTCGCTGGCCTGACCACACTTCCAGTGTATTCGCTCTACGCAGCCATCATCATCATGCTACGCGAGATTCTGGTCAGTGGCTTGCGTGAATACATGGCCTCCCAACGCGCAACCCTTCCATCCACCCGCCTTGCAAAATGGAAGACCGGAATTCAGATGGTTGCGATCGGTTTCCTGATTGGCGGAGACAAAGCTGCGGCTACGCTTCATCTTTCATTCCTGCCGGCCACACTAATCGGCGGTATTCTTCTCTGGGTTTCAGTTATTCCAACAGTTCTAAGTGGGTGGGGCTATCTCACCGCCGGACTTTCCAGAATGATGGCCTCTGAGCCGCGCAAGTCCTCAAAGATCGTCTCCTGATCTGGACTATCTGTGATTATTATTGCAGTTATCAGCTCGTCATCTGGCGCTTTTAATCGATGACAGGTAAAGTTCAGGGATCGACCTTATGGGAGTACACAATGCGTAAGGCCGCTCTACTGGCATTACCTCTGGCCCTGAGCGGCTGTGCGGGCATGGGCAAGTTTTTCAATGACACCGCGCTGTGGTCGGGAAGCAATCCTAATGCTCCCCATGGCGATAGTGAAAATCTTCGCAGGGCACGCGGTGAATTCGTAGCAGCTGCACCAATCCTGCCAGAAGGCGGGAACATGTGGCCCGGCTCACCTCAGCCTCTGCCAACTCTCAAAGATGTTGTGAACCCTGACAGCGTCTTTAATAAGTCTCTTGGCGATCCGGCTACGTATTTTGGCGGTGCAACGCTCGACAAGAATTTCATGGGTGGTGGTATTGCCGGCACCGGTGCTCTCGGCGTCTCTGGCCCTCAGATGAAGCCGGGCGACACCATGTCCGTCGGTGAAAAAATCGATGCGATGCGTGGTGTGTCAGAAGATCGCAGTCACTTCTTCCCGACGCTTCCCACTAGCGTTCCAGATAATGCTGGTCGTTTCCTGAACAAAAACCCTGACAAAACCATCATCATCCCGAATGGGGATGGAACGAGCACGCTTATTGCTCCGGATGGTAAAGTCCGCGTTGTACGCGGCGTGCCGTCAGTTCCTAATAAATAATCATCAGAAGTCATCTGCCTTGCAGGAGAATTAAACCAGCAAGGCAGTTTTCTTAGTACTGCCTGAAAAGGGCGACTAGCCGCCCCTGGATGCGCACACGCGCAGCCGGCAGAATACGTGTCTCGTATTCCCGATTAGCGGCTTCCAGAGCAATCGTAGAACCACGACGGCGCAGCTTCTTGAGCGTCACTTCCTGATCATCAATCAGCGCGACCACGATCTGACCACTATCCGCCACTTCGCCGCGACGGATGATGGCAACATCACCGTCCAAAATGCCAGCTTCAATCATGGAATCACCCGCAACTGTGAGGGCATAATGCTCTCCAGTGCCGAGCAGGGACGATGGCACCTGAATCTGTGCGCTATCATCCTGCAGGGCCTCAATAGGGAGGCCGGCAGCAATGCGTCCATAAAGTGGAAGCTGAACGCTTGTGTTTTCAACGGGAGAGCGAGGCGCCTCAGAAAATGTCCCGGGAAGATCCTGACGACCACCCTCAACAACTGTGGGGACGAAAGGCACCGGATTAGCCACGGCATCTACAACCGGGGCCTCAAGCCCCATATGCGGCAAACGCAGAACTTCAAGCGCTCTTGCACGATGGTGATGCCGTCGCAGAAAGCCGCGCTCTTCAAGGGCGGAAATGAGGCGATGAATTCCTGATTTGGAACGAAGTTCGAGGGCGTCCTTCATTTCATCGAAGGAAGGAGAATAGCCCGTCCGCCGAAGATGTTCGTCAATGTATAGCAAAAGCTGGTGCTGCTTACGCGTCAGCATACAGGCGCTCCCATGCGCCTCGGTGGAGGCAAAATCTGAAGATTGAGACACTGCATAAACTTATGCGACGCTCTTTTGTTCCTTATAGGTTCCCGTTCGTCCACCTGCAAGAACATCTACCAGGCATCAACAAAGCTTTTATCTGGCTAAAAACCCCGGTTTTTGTGGAAAAATGCACCTTATCCCTGGATTTTCTTCAGAAAGCCTTGACCTAGGACATACAAATCAGCATGTTGCGCCGAACTAGATCAACCTGCTGCTTTGGCACTTGCGAGCGGCATCAGGACGGCGCAAGCCCGAGGGTATCATGGGAAAAAGCAACGTTATTCAGATCCGTCTCGTCTCGTCGGCTGACACCGGCTACTTCTACGTCACGAAGAAGAACGCACGTTCTGCTACGGGCAAGATGGAAGTCCGTAAGTATGACCCGGTTGCCCGCAAGCACGTGACCTTCCGCGAAGCCAAGATCAAGTAAGATCTCGCGGATCATACGACGTTAAAAAAGGCGACCTTCGGGTCGCCTTTTTTATTAGCTCAATTTCTGACGAATAGACTTTTCCGAACATAAAAAAAGAGCCGAGAACGGCTCTTAAAATAGTTTGTCGTGCGGACCGTAGGGAATAACGATATCACCGTTACGCGTCAGATTGAGCATGGCACGGGAACGTTCATCCAGAATGTCAGCATCAAGAGCTTTCTCTTTCAGAGCCAGCACTCGACGGTGCCACACCGCCTGTTCATCCCTGGCATCCTGCTGCGCCTGGATAGCCTGCTGCTGAAGCACAAGCTGATCCTGATAGGCGCGGATACCATGAGCGCCATGAAGGGCGTTCCACGCGAAATAAGCGGTCAGGGACAGAAAAAGCACAGGGGGAGCAACCGCGCGGATGGCACGTTTGATAAGTCTGACGGGTCTCACGCGGGGTAACAGGCTCCCTTGGCTTGAAAACTTCCCAACAATCTAGCTCAGAGAGAGGCTGCGAAACAATCACTGTTGTTCAAGACAGTAGATTATTTTAGCGCGCATATAAAACCGGCCTCCTGAATAGAGGCCGGCGTTCGTTGATCAGACGGACTTCAGAATGCTGCGACCTGCATAACGGGCTGCGCTTCCGAGCTGCTGCTCAATACGGATCAGCTGGTTGTACTTAGCCGTACGGTCAGAGCGGGAGAGGGAACCCGTCTTGATCTGACCACAGTTCGTAGCAACAGCAAGATCTGCAATGACGGCGTCTTCAGTCTCACCAGAACGATGGCTCATAACGCAGGTGTAGCCAGCCTTGTGCGCTGTTTCGACTGCTTCCAGCGTCTCCGTCAGTGTGCCAATCTGATTGACCTTCACGAGCAGGGAGTTCGCTGTCTTGGCCTTGATGCCGCGACGAAGACGCTCAGGATTGGTCACGAACAGATCATCACCAACGAGCTGGAGACGATCACCCAGACGGGACGTCAGCTCAGCCCAGCCTTCCCAGTCATCCTCAGCCAGACCATCTTCAATGGAGACAATCGGATACTTCTTGGCGAGATCTTCGAGGTAGGAGATCATGCCTGAAGAGTCGAACTCCTTACCTTCACCCTTCAGGTTGTAACGGCCGTTGCTGTAGAACTCGGTCGCTGCACAATCGAGGGCAAACGTCACGTCATCGCCCGGACGATACCCGGCAGCCTCAACAGACTTCGTAATGAAGCTCAGAGCTTCATCAGCAGACTTCAGCCCCGGAGCAAACCCGCCCTCATCACCAACATTGGTGTTGTGACCAGCAGCAGACAGACCCTTCTTGAGAGCAGCGAAGATTTCAGACCCCATGCGCACGGCATCAGCCAACGTCGGCGCACCAACTGGCTGGATCATGAACTCCTGAATGTCGATCGGGTTATCCGCGTGTTCGCCACCATTCACGATGTTCATCATGGGAACCGGAAGCGTGTGCGCGAAAACGCCACCGACATAGCGATAGAGCGGCAGTTCCAGCTCTTCTGCCGTCGCCTTGGCAACCGCGAGAGAAACGCCGAGAATTGCATTCGCACCAATGCGGGACTTGTTCGGTGTGCCATCCAGCTCGATCATCGCGTTGTCGATTGCGATCTGATCTTCGGATTCGGCACCCTGCAACACTTCAAGGATTTCGTCTTCGACAAAACCACAGGCCTTCAGAACACCTTTGCCGTTGTAACGGGACTTGTCCCCGTCACGCAGCTCAACGGCTTCGTGGGCACCAGTGGAAGCACCGGAAGGAACTGCGGCGCGACCGCGGGCACCAGACGACAGCTCAACCTCAACCTCAACGGTTGGGTTACCACGGCTGTCCAGGATCTCGCGGGCGGTGATATCAACAATGGCGCTCAATGGAAGCTCTCCTGGATATGCGTGAACCGGGGGTGGCTCATAACCGTTCGGGACGGACCACACGTCTCGTCTCAAAATCAGAACACAAGGTCAATCGACGACATGCGTCTTCCTTTCCTCGCCCTGATCCTCGGTTTGGCAGGACTTATACCTTTCCTGACCCTTGGAGGGTGGATTTTCCTCGCCGGACTTTTCTCCCCACTTCCGCATCTAACCGTTATTCTTCTGGCCTATGGGGCATGCATCCTGTCTTTTCTCGGTGCAGTCCACTGGGGCCTCGCCATGGAACGGCCAGATATCATCACAGTTCAGGGAACAGCAGATCGCGACCGCCAGAGACTCCTTCTGGGAGTCTGCCCTGCACTCTGGGCATGGCTTTCCCTCTGCGTCGGACTGCTTGGAGGGCTGCGCGCCGGATACCTGCTTGAGGTTATCGGTTTCCTGGCAACGTTTGCTGTAGAACGAATGGCCTGGAAGAATGGCGCGCTGCCACCGGGGTACATGCCCCTAAGGGGCGTTCTGACGGTGGGGGCCGTCATAAGTCTCCTTATGGCAGCCCTTGCACCTTTACAGAATTATACGCTGTAGGATTTGGCCAGAGCGTCAAACGCTTTAAGGCGAGTCAACAAGGCCCGCATTTCTGAAAGCGGCACCATTGTTGGACCATCACTCGGAGCATGATCCGGGTCCTGGTGTGTCTCGATGAAAACTGCCGCAACACCGATAGACAAGGCAGCACGGGCGAGGGGTTCAACAAACTCCCTCTGGCCGCCCGTGGAGGCCCCTAAGCCACCCGGTTGCTGCACAGAGTGAGTGGCATCGAAAACAACCGGATAGCCCGTCTGAGCCATAATTGGCAGACCACGCATATCACTGACGAGCGTGTTGTAACCAAAGCTCGTACCACGATCACAGAGCATGATTCGCTTGTTACCGGTGGAAGCCAGCTTAGCCGCGACATTTGCCATATCCCAAGGCGCCAGAAACTGACCCTTTTTGACATTGATGGCACGGCCCGTTTCACCGGCGGCAAGCAGCAGATCAGTTTGTCGACACAGGAAAGCAGGGATCTGGAGCACGTCCACCGCTTCCGCAGCGACAGCACATTGCTCGGCAGCGTGAACATCCGTCAGAACAGGAACGTCAAAGCGTTCACGGATAGAAGCCAGAATATCCAGCCCCATCTCCATGCCTACACCGCGGGCCGCATTCACGGAACTACGGTTCGCCTTGTCATAACTGCTCTTGTAGATCAGCCCGATATCCAGCTCTCGACATAACGTGGAGAGAGCATCTGCCATCTCCACGGCATGATCTCGGGATTCAATCTGGCACGGCCCTGCAATCAGCGTGAAGGGCCGGTCCTGACCAATCTCGAGCTTTCCAATCTGGAAGCTCACTTGCTTTCAGCCCGCTTGCGAGCTGCCCCGATAAATCCGGCGAAAAGCGGATGGGGATCAAACGGCTTGGACAGCAGTTCCGGATGATATTGCACGCCGATGAACCAGGGATGATCCGGGTATTCCACCACTTCCGGAAGAACGCCGTCCGGAGACATTCCAGAGAAACGCAGACCCGTCTTTTCCAGGCGATCCTTGTAGTGAAGGTTCACTTCCCAGCGATGACGGTGACGCTCCCGAATATCGGTCGTGCCATAGATCTCAGCGGCGCGTGATCCTACAGCCAGCTTAGCCGGGAATGCACCGAGACGCATCGTTCCGCCAAGATCACCGCCTTCACGGCGGCGCATCAGCTCATTGCCGTTTGCCCACTCCGTCATGAGACCAACCAGCGGCTCAGTCGTGGGGCCGAATTCGGTGGAAGACGCTTTGGTGAGGCCAGCAAGCGAACGGGCGCATTCAATCACGGCCATCTGCATGCCGAAGCAAATACCAAGGAACGGAATGCCGTTTTCACGCGCATAGCGGACGGCCTGAATTTTACCCTCTGCGCCACGCTCACCGAAGCCACCCGGAACCAGAATGGCATCTGCATCCTTCAGGCGCTCGGCGATATCACCTGACTTCTCGAATTCTTCCGATTCGATCCAGTCGAGTTTGACGCGCACATTGTTCGCGATCCCGCCATGCAGCAGGGCTTCCGCCAGCGACTTGTAGCTATCCAGAAGCGCCGTGTACTTGCCAACGACAGCAACCTTGACCTCGCCCTCAGGCTCACGAATCGCGTGGACGATCTTTTCCCAGCGCGTCAGGTCCGGCGAGCCTTCGAATGGAAGACCGAAGTAACGCAGAACTTCGCGATCCATGCCTTCGTTATGGTACGAAATCGGGCACGCGTAGATCGTATCTACGTCCAGCGCTGCGATCACCGCTTCCGAACGGACGTTACAGAAGTTCGCGATCTTGCGGCGTTCATTTTCCGGAATCGGACGATCCGAACGGCACAGCAGAACCTGCGGCTGAATGCCGACATTCTGCAGTTCCTTGACGGAATGCTGCGTCGGTTTCGTCTTCAACTCACCGGCTGAGGGGATGTAGGGCAGGAGCGTCAGGTGAACGCACATGGTCTGGTTATGCCCCAGATCATTGCGAAGCTGACGAATGGCTTCAAGGAACGGGAGGCTCTCAATGTCGCCAACCGTTCCGCCAATTTCCACCAGAACGAAATCATACTCTTCCGTCCCAGCCACCACGACATCCTTGATGGCGTCCGTGATGTGGGGAATGACCTGAACGGTTCCGCCCAGATAGTCGCCGCGACGTTCGCGGGCGATGACATCGGAATAGATGCGACCTGTTGTGGTGTTGTCTGCACGGCGGGCATGGACGCCCGTAAAGCGCTCATAATGACCAAGGTCGAGGTCGGTTTCGGCCCCGTCGTCAGTAATGAACACCTCACCATGCTGATACGGGCTCATCGTGCCCGGATCCACGTTCAGGTAAGGGTCCAGCTTACGCATGCGGACCTTGTAACCGCGTGCCTGGAGGAGAGCAGCAAGAGCCGCAGAAGCGATGCCCTTGCCGAGAGAAGATACCACACCGCCGGTGATGAATACGAAGCGCGTCATGGGCGCTCCTCATACACCGAAGGTGGGGGCGAGGGGAAGCGTCGAGATGCTTCCCGATTCAGTTAGTGAGCAGGCGTCTCGGCAGGAGCCGGAGCAGCAGGGGTTGCAGGCGCAGCAGGAGCCGTCGTTGCAGCAGCCGGGGCAGGCGGATCTGCAAGGATATCATGGCCACCGACACCCGAGGAAGCACCGCGGTTCAGAAGGGCCAGAACGAGGCAGAGCAGCATGAAAACGCCAGCAAGCACAGATGTCGCACGCGTCAGCAGCGTTGCCGTGCCGCGGCCCGTCATGAAGGAGCCCATGCCCTGGCTGCTACCGATGCCGAGGCCGCCGCCTTCACTGCGCTGGATCAGGATCGTACCGATCAGGGCCAGTGTGACCAGCAGATTGATGACAAGCAGAAAAGTGGTCATGAACGATAGGGTCCGGACAATGGTTGGGATGAGAGACGGAGCGATGCCGCTTCGGCAATGCGCAGGAAGCTTCTGGCCTCCAGGCTGGCACTACCAACCAGCACTCCGCCAAGCACCCCGATGGAAAGAATAGTCGGCGCCTGGGCCGGTGTTACGGAGCCGCCATACAGGATTGGCACGCGAATGTCATCCATCTTGAGACGGGACTGCAACAGACCACGCAACAAAAGCAGCGTCCGTTCAAGCTCTTCCCGGGATGGAGTGACGCCACTTCCAATTGCCCAGACCGGCTCATACGCCAGCACGCCATTAAAATTATCGGTCAAAGAACCGTCAATCTGGCTGGCCAGAACTGTTGCCGCACGACCATCCTGCCGCTCGGCCATCGTTTCCCCGATACAGACAACAGGAATCAGCCCGGCAGCTTCTGCCGCCTGCACCTTTTGCCTGATCAGGGCGTCGTTTTCACCATGGGCCTGCCGACGTTCTGAATGCCCCAGGAGAACGTAACGCGCGCCAGTATCGGCGAGCATTTCAGCCGAAATATCACCTGTATGAGCCCCGGAAACCGCAGTATGACAGTCCTGCGCTCCCAGCATTATGGATGCTCCTGCGCCCTCAAGTGCCTCAGCCACACGGTCCAGTTGCGTGAAGGGTGGGCAAATGACCATCCTTACATCGTCAGGCAGCGAACGCGCACCTTCGGCCACAGCTGTTGCAAGTTGCAGTGACGCCTCCCGCAAGCCATTCATCTTCCAGTTCCCGATGACGAGTTTCGGCGTTACATTCATGCTTCCTCCTGGGGGTGGCCTGTCCGCTTCTGGTCAAGCGCGGCTCACGACATTATGGTGCGGCAAGTTCTAGCGGGCCTTACCCGTCCGCACCATCCCGCCATCCGGATCCGTCCTGACCCTATGATTACCACCCTACGCCACCTCCTTGTTGACTCCTGGGCCGGCCGTGCCGCCGCAATCCTGATTTTCCTGGCCTTCATCGGGTGGGGTGTAGGAGACGTCTATTCCAATATGGGGACGAGCAGCTCCAATACGATCGTCACGATCGGGAACAGAACGATCACGCCGGATGACCTTGCGCGGGCACTCTCCGCACAGCTACCGGCAGCAGCCCAGCAGATGGGACTGTCTGATCCATCGCATTTGCCGGACGGCACGAAGCAGCAGATTGCACGTCAGGCTCTTCACAATCTCGTGATCCAGAACGAGGTACAGCTTGCAGGCGAGCGTGCTGGCATGGTTGTGCCAGATGAGTTGATCCGGAAAGAAATTTTCGCAATCCCGGCTTTTCACAATGCAGCAGGTCAGTTTGATCGCAGCATGCTGAATGACCGACTGGCCCGCATTGGCATTACCGAAAAACGCCTGATCCAGATGATTCGCGAGGACATTATTTCCCGTGCCCTGCTTCAGGGTATGGGCGCTTCCGTTCAGGCACCAACATCCCTTCTGAACCGTCTGTTCGCCTTCGATGCAGATCAGCGCGTCATGGATGTTCTGCGCGTTCCGTTCACCTCAACAGCAGTGTCAGCGTCCCCAACCGACGAGCAGCTTCATCGCTATTACGACAATCATCCGCAGGATTTCCGCACCACGGAATATCGTCATGCCAAGATGGTCGTAATGACGGCGGACAGCGTCGCCAAGACAATTGAAGTGCCGGATGACGTTCTACACAAGCTGTATGATTTTCAGTCCCGCACGTACAACATGCCGGAAACACGCACGCTTCAGGTTCTGACGTTCCAGGACGAAAGCAAAGCCAATGCTGCGGCTACGGCATGGCGCAACACCAATGCGTGGGACGCGATCCAGAAGGCCTATCCGGATGCAGCGGCTGTCGCTCTTCCGCACGTCCGCGAGAGCGACATCCCAAACCCCGAACTCGCCAAGGCAGCTTTTGGAGCGCCCGCTAATCAGATCAGCGGTCCGACGAAAACGGCAGCAGGCTGGGTCGTATTCAACATCACGGATGTCGTCGCCCCTCATCAGACTACTTTCGAGCAGGCTAAGCCTGAACTGCGCGATCAGGTCCAGAAGCAGGAAGCTCCCGAAGCACTTCAGGCGCGCCTGAAGCAGTTTCAGGACGCGATTGCAGGCTCCACAACGCTTGAGAAAATTCCATCCAACCTTGGTGCGGTGCCAGCAGCTGGCTCACTTGATTCCCATGGCTTGATGCAGGACGGAACCCCGGCACCAATCCCGGGCGACGCAGGCCTGCGCCAGTCCATCGTTCAGCATATCTTCTCTCAGAAGAAAGATGCCCAGCCAGTTGTTGTAAACGGCCCGGATGGCTCTGTCTTCGCCGTAGTGGTAGACGAAGTCCATCCTGGAACGCGCCGCCCGTTCGCTGATGTGCGGGATCAGATCGTTCAGGCCTGGACGGCCGAGCAGCAGCGTCATGCCGCTGATACACGCACCACGACCCTGTTCACGGAAGCCAAGAAAAGCACACTGGCAAAGGCACTCGACGGTCAGGCTGAAGCGTCCAGCCTTCGCAAGAATGTGACAATTTCACGTATGCACCCGGACCAGTCTCTTCCTCAGAATGTTCTTCGTGCAGCATTCGGCCTGAAGGTCGGCACAACAGGAATGTATGAAGGGCCGGATGCGTTCTGGATCGTCAACGTAACAGGACAGAAGCCGGGTGCAGAAGCAGATGCTGCTTCTATGCAAAAGGAGCTGTCAGCCCAGTACGTTCAGGCTCTTCAGGCCGATATCCCTGCTGCCCTGAACGCCAGTCTTGAAAAAACAGTGCCGGTGTCGCACCTGAACACCAACCTCTTCAATCAGGTCGTGGCGTCCACGTCACCGGGGAACGCAGGCGGAGCGCAGTGATGAGCATCGTTCACAGCATTGAAGCCGCAGACCTTCTAACGCCCGTCTCAGCCTACCTCCGGTTGTCACGCCTCTCTGATGACCCTTATCGGATGCTTCTGGAGAGTGTGGAGGGGGGAGCCGCACGTGGTCGCTATTCCGTGATCGCACTTCTGCCTGATCTGGTCTGGAAGTGCCGTAACGGTGAAGCGGTTCTGGACGGGACGCCCTTAGAGGGGAACCCGCTGGAGACCCTGAAGGACATTATCGACCAGAGCCAGATGACGCTGCCGGTCGATATGCCTCCCATGATCGGCGGTGTCTTCGGCGTTCTGGGATACGATATGGTGCGGCAGATGGAATTTCTGCCAAATGCTCCCGTCAACGATCTGGACCTGCCGGAAGGGATCATGATCCGTCCGCAGCTCTTCGCGGTCTTTGATTCCGTGCGTGATGAGCTGACCCTGGCAGTGCCTATCCGTGGCTCAATGACGGAAGCAGAAGGCCATGCACTTCTGGATCGTGCGCGTGAAGCACTGGCTGCCCCGCTTGAAAATGCCAGCGAGACACTTCCAGCAGGAAGTGAGTTAGCACCGCCGTCCTGCAATATGACGCAGGAGCAGTTTGAAGCGAACGTCCGCAAGGCACAGGATTACATCGCGGCTGGAGATGCCTTCCAGATTGTCCCGAGCCAGCGATTTACGACACCGTTCCCACTTTCACCGCTTGCCCTCTATCGCAGCCTGCGCCGCGTCAATCCGGCGCCGTTCCTGTTCCTGATGGAGCTGGAAGATTACGCGCTGGTCGGATCTTCCCCCGAGATTCTTGTTCGTTTGAGGGAAGGGGAAGTCACGGTTCGTCCGCTAGCCGGGACACGTCCTCGTGGAACGGATCGGGAGCATGATCTGGCACTCGAGAGAGAGCTGCTCGCCGACAAAAAAGAGCTGGCTGAACATCTGATGCTCATTGATCTGGGGCGCAATGATGTCGGACGTGTTTCCGAACTTGGCACAGTCGAAGTTCCGGATCAGTTCGTGATCGAACGCTACAGCCATGTGATGCACATCTCTTCAACCGTCACAGGGCAGATCAAAGCAGGCAAAACGGCTATGGATGCCCTCGTCGCGGCATTCCCGGCAGGAACCCTGACCGGAGCGCCAAAAATCCGCGCCATGCAGATCATCGATGAGCTGGAACCAACCCGTCGGGGGCCATACTCAGGATGCGTCGGATATTTCGGAGCAGACGGAGAAATGGATACCTGCATCGGGCTCCGTATGGCCGTTCTCAAAAACGGCCAGATGTACGTTCAGGCCGGCTGCGGTGTGGTCGCGGACAGCGATCCCAACTCCGAATTTCGTGAAACACAGGTCAAGGCGAGGGCTCTTTTCAGGGCGGCCGAAGTTGCCGTCTCCAACGCAGCAAAATCCTGAAACAATGTTGCATTTGACGTAACGAAACGTGAAGGCCATCCTGTTGCCATGATCCTGCTCATCGACAACTACGACAGCTTCACCTTCAACATCGTCCACCATCTGGGGGCGCTGGGTGTTGAATGTGATGTGAGACGAAATGACGCGCTGAGCGTGGACGAAGCACTTGCGCTCAATCCGTCTGCCATTGTGATTTCGCCAGGTCCTTGTGCACCAGACGGTGCGGGGATCTGCTGTGAGCTGATCCGAGCCGCGGCCGGAAAGTTTCCCGTCTTTGGCGTATGCCTTGGACATCAGGCCATCGGTCAGGTTTTCGGCGCCACTGTCGTTCGGGCGCCAGTGCCGATGCATGGAAAGATCAGCCCTGTAAATCATGACGGGACGGGCGTTTTTGCAGGCTTACCGAACCCCGTAAATGTCGTGCGCTATCATAGCCTGACGCTCGATCCCGCGACCATTCCTCCCGAACTGATCGTCAACGCTTCTACGGAAGATGGCGTGATCATGGGCATTCGCCACCGGGACTATGACATTCACGGTGTACAGTTTCACCCTGAAAGCATCGCATCGGTTGCAGGCCGTGAACTTCTTTCTAATTTTCTGACCATCGCCGGTATTCAGCACAAAGCTACTGAAGCGGCATGACAGGAAAGACAGATTTTGCAGCCGTGCTTCGCAAGGTTGCTGATGGCAAATCTCTGGCATCCCACGAAGCTGATGCCGCATTTTCCGCCATCATGGCCGGCTCTGTAGACGCTCCTTTACTCGCCGCATTCCTGACAGCTCTCAAAGTTCGCGGTGAAACAGAGGCGGAGCTCACAGGCGCAGTTCAAGCCGTCCGACGATATATGACGACCTTGCCTGACGTGCCTGATAACACCCTGGATGTCTGCGGAACGGGCGGAGACGGGCTAGGGACGCTCAATGTCTCCACTGCGGTTGCATTCGTTCTGGCAGGCCTCGGCGTTCCTGTGGCCAAACATGGCAACCGGGCACTTTCATCCCGCTCCGGCGCCACGGATGTACTGGAAGTTTTGGGCATCCCCCCGACCGATGACCTGACGCTTCAGTCCCATCGGCTACGTGAAAACAATCTGGCCTTTCTGGCCGCACCTTTTCATCATCCCGCGATGCGTCATGCCGCACCGATCCGGAAAGCTCTTGGCTTCAGAACTCTCTTCAATCTGCTTGGCCCCCTGTGCAATCCTGCGCAGGTTCATCGCCAGCTTATCGGTGTTTTTGATCCCCGGTGGTGCGAACCTGTCGTTCGGACTTTGGCCAATCTTGGCAGCACGCATGTCTGGGCTCTTCACGGAACCACAGATGAGGGCGGCAGCGATGAACTGACGCTGGCAGGCCCAGCTCAGATTGTCTGTCTGGAGAATACGAAAGTTCTCTCCCTTTCATTCGAACCAGAAATGGCGGGAATGGTGAAAACGCCGATCTCTGCCGTTCGCGGCGGAAACGCTGAAGAGAACGCCGTCGCACTGCGCACACTCCTCAATGGCACTCCCGGCCCGTATCGTGATACTGTACTTCTGAATGCTGCCGCTGCCCTGCATGTGGCAGGCCGAGGTAGCGTCGTGCAGAACGGCACAATTGACGCGCAGGCTTTTCGTAACAATGTAGCTCTGGCAGCGAGTGCCATCGACGGTGGCTCCGCGCGCGCAGCTCTGGACAGAGCGGCCATGACAAATTCCACCCTTATAAAAACAAACGCAGGACTATCATGACCTTCATGCATCAGCGACCCGCGATGACCTATGCACCTGAAGGGGTAGAGCAGTTTCCTGACCCGGAAGTTCCGGAGACGACCACGCCGCCCATCAAGGATCCCGCCGTCGAGACAACCGATCGCAGCGACGTTCTTGCTCGCATCTGCGCCCGCACACGGGTGGATGTAGAACAGCGTTCACAGATCATGTCTCTCAAGGAGATCACGCTGCGCGCGCGTGAAGTCACGGCGCCGACACGAGGCTTCGGTCAAGCTCTTCAGCATCTGACAGCAGACCGACAGGTTGGGCTGATCGCGGAAATCAAGAAGGCATCTCCATCTGCTGGTGTACTCCGCCCGAATTTCAATCCGGTCGAAATTGCGCTGTCTTATCAGGCTGCTGGCGCAACGTGCCTGTCTGTTCTGACGGAGGGATCGTGTTTCCACGGCAGCACAGATGATATCCGTGCCGTTCGCGAGGCCTGCAGCCTTCCAATCCTGCGCAAGGACTTCATTCTTGATCCCTGGCAGGTCCACGAGAGTCGCCTGATTGGAGCGGATTGCATCCTTCTGATTATGGCCGCCCTGACAGAAACGCAGGCATCGGAACTTATTGGAATTGCACGTGGCCTGGACATGGATGTGCTGGTTGAAGTGCATGATGCTGACGAACTGAACCGGGCCCTGGCGCTCGACACGTCTTTGATCGGCATCAACAACCGAAACCTCCGCACTCTGAAGACAGACATTCAGACAACGCTTGATCTGGCCCCTATGGTCCCACCTGATCGTCTGGTTGTGTCTGAGAGCGGCATTAAAACCCAGGATGATCTATTGAAAGTCGGGGAAGTCGGCGCGAGTGCCGTGCTTGTCGGAGAAAGCCTTCTTCGTGAAGAAGATCCAGGCCAGGCTGCGCGCCGTCTTTTAGGTTTCGTCTAATTCTTCTCGCTGAGAGGGCGATCTTCCCCTCTCAGCCTTGTCATTCCGCATTGAGCTCACGCCCTCCTGCTTTTCCTTTCGGAGATGTAACTGGGGCCACTCTGGCCTTCCGGGTCGAGTGACGGTAAGAGCTTCCCCAGATTTGTGCATTTGCAGGAGACCTGCCATGGGCGAGACAACGTCCGCTTCATACCGGAGCAATGGTCCGGCCCTTTCGCCGGAAACAATGAAGCAAGCCTACAAGGACATGCTTCTTATCCGACGTTTTGAGGAAAAAGCTGGCCAGCTTTACGGAATGGGCCTGATTGGCGGCTTCTGCCATCTTTACATCGGGCAAGAAGCGGTTGTGGCCGGCATCGGTCTAAACATGAAGCAGGGTGATAAGTCCATCACCTCATACCGTGACCATGGCCAGATGCTCGTGGCAGGCATGACACCCCGCGGCGTGATGGCAGAGCTCACCGGACGTGCAGGTGGCTATTCACGCGGCAAGGGTGGCTCCATGCACATGTTCTCCCGCGAAAAAGAATTCTATGGCGGCCATGGCATCGTCGGTGCGCAGGTGGCTCTAGGCACGGGCTTGGCCTTTGCCAACATGTATCGGGGCACGGACGAAGTCTCCATCGTCTATTTTGGCGAAGGCGCATCAGCTCAGGGACAGGTCTACGAGAGTTTCAATCTCGCAGCGTTGCACAAACTTCCCTGCATCTACGTCATCGAGAACAACAGGTACGGCATGGGCACGTCCATTGAGCGTGCCTCTGCCTCCAAAGACCTTTCTCGCAATGCCGAGCCTTGGGGCATCGCGAGCCGCAAGGTCGACGGTATGGACATTTTTGCCGTCCACCAGGCTGCGCAGGAAGCCATGGAACACTGCCGCTCTGGGAAGGGACCTTTCCTGCTGGAAATGGAAACCTACCGTTACCGCGGGCACTCCATGTCTGATCCGGCCAAATACCGTGACCGTGCTGAAGTTGAAGAAATGCGTCGGACACGTGATCCGATTGAAACCCTGAAGGCTGAAATGCTGCGCAACGGCATCGAAGAAAGCATCTTCAAGGACATTGAAACCGAAGTGAAAGCCGTCGTGGCGGACGCTGTTGAATTTGCACAGACCTGTCCTGAGCCGGATCCGTCCGAACTCTGGACTGACATTCTGGTGGAGGCCTGATTTCCATGGCATCTCTGATTCTGATGCCGGCCCTTTCGCCGACTATGACCGAAGGTACAATTGCACGCTGGCTTCGTCAGCCTGGCGATGCCGTGAAGTCTGGCGATGTGATCGCCGAGATTGAAACCGACAAGGCCACGATGGAAGTCGAAGCCGTTGATGATGGTGTGTTCGGTAAGGTTCTCGTGCCCGAAGGCAGCGAGAGCGTTGCCGTCAATACGCCTATTGCTGTCCTTCTTGAGGATGGCGAAGACGTAGCCGCCGCCGAAAACGTGACGCGTTCAGCCGATCCAGCTGTTGACGCATCAGTTGCTGTCGAAACTCCGTCTGCACCTGCCATTGTCGAAGCTCCGGCCATCAAGCAGGCTGACAACGAGAAAGACTGGGGCGAAACGAAAAACATTACGGTTCGCGAAGCTCTTCGGGACGCGATGGCTGCAGAGTTGCGCCGTGATGAAGACGTCTTCCTGATGGGTGAGGAAGTTGCCCAGTATCAGGGCGCTTACAAGATCAGCCAGGGTCTGCTTGACGAGTTTGGCGAGAAGCGTGTGATCGACATGCCAATCACCGAGCACGGCTTTACTGGCATGGCGGTCGGCGCGGCTCTGACGGGCCTGAAGCCTATCGTTGAGTTCATGACAATGAACTTCTCGCTGCAAGCTATTGATCATATTATTAATTCTGCCGCCAAGACGCTTTATATGTCCGGTGGACAGATGGGCTGCCCGATTGTCTTCCGTGGCCCGAATGGTGCCGCGGCACGCGTCGGCGCTCAGCACTCCCAGTGCTTTGCAAGCTGGTATGCTCATATTCCTGGCCTGAAGGTCGTTGCTCCGTGGTCTGCCGCGGATGCGAAGGGTCTTCTGCGCGCGGCTATTCGGGATCCGAACCCGGTTGTCGTGCTTGAAAACGAGATCCTGTACGGCCAGAAATTCCCATGCCCTACGGATGAAGACTTCATCCTGCCGATCGGGAAAGCCAAGATCGAGCGTGAAGGTAAAGACGTGACCCTGGTTGCGTTCTCCATCATGGTTGGCGTTGCGCTCGATGCCGCTGCAAAGCTGGCAGAAGCGGGCATTGAAGCCGAAGTCATCAACCTTCGTACGCTGCGGCCCCTTGATACTGAAACGATCATCAAGAGCGTCAAGAAGACGAGCCGGATTGTTTCCGTTGAAGAGGGCTGGCCTGTTGCGGGTATCGGCGCAGAAATCTGCACGGTCGCCGTTGAGCAGGCTTTTGACTGGCTTGATGCACCTCCGGCGCGCGTCTGCGGGCTTGACCTGCCGCTGCCCTACGCGTCCAATCTTGAAAAACTGGCACTTCCGAAACCCGAGTGGGTTGTGGAAGCGGTCCGCAAGCAGTTCGGGGACTGACCGACAATGGCAATCGATATTCTGATGCCGGCCCTGTCGCCGACAATGACTGAGGGCAAGCTGGCCCGCTGGCTTAAAAACGAAGGCGATACGGTCTCTGCCGGAGACGTGATCGCTGAAATCGAGACCGACAAGGCCACGATGGAAGTTGAAGCGGTAGATGAAGGAATTCTCGGCCGTATCCTTGTTCAGGAAGGCGCGGAAGGTGTCGCTGTTAACACACCTATCGCCATTCTTGTCGAAGAAGGCGAAGATGTTCCAGCAGCATCTTCAGCACAGGCACCCGCTTCAGTAGCTCCGGTTGATGCGCCTGCTGCTTCCGTAAATGCACCTGCGCCAGTCACCAAGGCAGCAGTTACGGCAGAGAGTTCTGAGCGTATTTTTGTTTCTCCGCTTGCAAAGCGTATGGCGAAAGAGCGTGGAATTGCTCTAACGTCGCTCAACGGAACGGGACCAAACGGTCGTATTCTAAAGCGCGATGTGGAGAAGGGCGGCAAGCCGGCTACAACCGCGCCGAAAGCTACCCCCGCAGCACCTGTTGCTCGTGAGGGTTCCGTAACGCGCGTTCCGAATTCCACGATGCGTAAAGTCATTGCGCGACGCCTGACGGAATCAAAAACGCAGGTGCCGCATTTCTATGTATCTGTGGACATTGAGCTTGATGCTCTGCTTGCGCTTCGTGCCAAACTGAACGCGACGGCTGAAGACAATAGCTTCAAGCTCTCTGTAAACGACATGATGATCAAGGCCGTAGGGCTGGCACTCAAGAAGGTGCAGGGTCTGAACGTCCAGTTTACAGACTCAGAGACGCTGCATTTCGATAATGTGGACATCTCGATGGCTGTTTCCATTCCAGATGGCCTTATCACCCCAATTATTCGGAATGCGGACCAGAAGTCCCTGCGCGAAATCAGTCGTGAAGCCAAGGATCTGGCCAAGCGTGCCCGCGCAGGCAAGCTGAAGCCGGAAGAATTCCAAGGCGGGACGTTCTCGATCTCCAACATGGGGATGTTCGGCATCCGCGATTTCGCCGCGATCATTAATCCGCCGCAGGCTGGTATCCTGGCTATTGCGTCAGGCGAGAAACGTGCCGTGGTTCGTGGAGACCAGCTTGCAATTGCAACCGTCATGACGGCGACACTTTCTGTTGATCATCGTGCCGTTGATGGCGCGCTTGGCGCACAGTGGCTGAACGCCCTGCGCGACATCGTACAGAACCCTTACACTCTGGTGGTCTGATCCATGTCCGATACTTTCGATCTGATCGTTGTTGGTGGCGGTCCTGGCGGTTACGTTGCAGCACTCCGAGCCAGTCAGCTTGGCATGAGCGTTGCCATCGTGGAGAGCACACATTTTGGTGGTGTCTGCCTCAACTGGGGCTGCATTCCCACCAAGGCGCTCCTGCGCTCTTCGGAAATTCATCATCTTCTACATGATCTGAACACGTTCGGCTTCTCCGCCGAAAATGTTTCTTTTGATCTTCCGAAGATTGTGGCCCGGTCCCGCGGCATTGCACGCCGTATGGGTGGCGGAATTGCTCACCTGCTGAAGAAGGCCAAGGTCACGACCTTTGACGGTCGTGCAAAACTGGCTGGACGGGCAGGGGAAGCACATAAGGTTTCCATCACCAAAGACGGCGCTGAAGTCGCAGTCATCAAGTCGCCCAACGTGATCCTGGCAACAGGGGCGCGGGGTCGTCAGCTTCCAGGCCTTGAGACGGACGGAAAGTTGATCTGGGGTGCGCGTGAAGCCATGACCCCTGCTGCGCTTCCAAAGCGTCTTCTGGTCATTGGCTCTGGCGCTATTGGCATCGAGTTCGCATCTTTCTACCGCAACATGGGTAGCGAAGTCACAATTGCGGAAGTTGCGGATCGCATTCTGATTGCCGAAGATCCGGAAATCAGCGCCGCTGCCCGCAAGGCCTTTGAGAAGCAGGGGATGAAAATCATCACCGGCGCAAAGGTTGGAGCGCTGCAGAAGGGCGAAAACGAGGTCTCTACCACGATTGAAAGTGCGTCTGGCACGATTGATCTGACTGTGGATCGCGTAATCTGCGCTGTCGGCATTGTCGGGAACGTTGAAGATCTTGGACTGGAAGGCACCAAAGTCCAGGTCGATCGCACTCATATCATCACCGACGGCTTCTGCCGCACGGCAGAGCCGGGCATCTATGCGATCGGTGACGTTGCAGGCGCTCCGTGGCTAGCTCACAAAGCAAGCCATGAAGGTATTCTCTGCGTCGAGAAGATTGCCGGTCGTTCGCCGCAGCCTTTGCATGCACTGAACATTCCGGGCTGCACCTACTCTCGTCCCCAGATTGCTTCGGTAGGTCTGAGCGAAGAGAAGGCTATAGCCGCTGGTCACAAGGTCCGCGTCGGTCGTTTCCCGTTCATGGCAAATGGCAAGGCCGTAGCGATGGGTGAGACGGAAGGCATGGTCAAAACCGTGTTTGACGCAACCACCGGAGAGCTTCTTGGTGCTCATATGATCGGTGCCGAAGTCACGGAAATGATCCAAGGTTATGTTATTGCCCGGACCAGTGAGCTGACGGAAGCAGAGCTGATCGAAACGGTTTTCCCGCATCCGACAATCTCTGAGACGATGCATGAAGCGACTCTGGCGGCCTTCGATGGCCCGCTCCATATCTGAGCATCATGTCCCAGCGCATCACCATTGATCATCGGTCAGCGCCTTCTCCCCGTCATCCGGAGAAGGCGCATCGCCCCGATAACCCGATCCAGCGCAAGCCGTCCTGGATCAGGGTCAAGGCGCCCAATCATCCCGTCTATCACGAGACACGAGCTCTGATGCGGGAAGCGAATCTGGTTACGGTTTGCGAAGAGGCTGCTTGCCCGAATATTGGGGAGTGCTGGTCTCAGCGTCATGCCACCATGATGATCATGGGAGAGATCTGCACGCGCGCCTGCGCGTTCTGCAACGTCACAACCGGCCTGCCCAAGGCGCTGGACGAGGACGAACCTCGCAGGGTGGCAGACGCGGTAGCAAAGCTCGGCCTCAAGCACGTTGTGATTACATCGGTGGACCGTGATGATCTTGCGGATGGCGGGGCGCGTCATTTTGCCAATGTGATCAAAGCCATCCGGACGGCTTCAGCAAGCACAACAATCGAAATCCTGACTCCTGACTTCCTGAGGAAGCCGGGCGCTCTTGAGGTTGTCGTGGAAGCCAGACCGGACGTTTTCAATCACAATATCGAGACTGTGCCACGTCTCTATCCCACTATTCGTCCGGGTGCGCGATACTATCAGTCCCTGCGTCTGCTGGACGGTGTGAAGAGGCTTGATCCATCCATTTTCACCAAGTCCGGCCTGATGCTAGGCCTTGGTGAGGAGAAGATGGAAGTATGGCAGGTCATGGATGATTTCAGGGTCGCTGACGTCGATTTTCTGACGTTGGGACAGTACCTTCAGCCGAGCGTAAAGCATGCATCGGTCGAAAAGTTTGTTACCCCGGAAGAATTTGACGGCTATGCTGCGGCTGCCCGTTCCAAAGGATTTCTCCAGGTCAGTGCAAGCCCTCTGACACGATCCTCCTATCATGCGGACAGTGACTTCGCGAAGCTGCAGGCTGCGCGAAACAGCCGTCTGAAAGAAAGTCCCTGATGCCGACACATGCCGAGCAACGGTTGATTGCCTACACGCCGGAGCAACTTTTTGATCTGGTCGCAGATGTGGAGAGATATCCGCAGTTTCTGCCATGGTGCGTCAAAGCGACTATCAAATCCAAGACGGAGCATGAACTGGTAGCTGACCTGACAATCGGGTTCGGACCGTTCCGTGAGACCTTTACCAGCCGTGTGACTTTGGAATACCCTTCGCGTATCCGCGTCCGCTATGAAAAAGGGCCTTTCCGGTATCTGAACAATGTCTGGACATTCACACCTGACCCTCGTGGCTGTCTGGTGGATTTCTTTGTGGACTTCGAGTTTCGGTCTCGTCTGCTTCAGAATGCGATGGGTGTTGTTTTCAATGAAGGCGTTCGTCTGATGGTGTCAGCCTTCATCAAGCGGGCTCGTGATATCTATGGAGTACAGACGCCACAAACCCGTACTCCGCAGCCGGGACTTTCCTGAGCACAGGAAAGAATTCGTAATACGTCATGAACCATTTGGCGCATGTGGCGTTTTGAGCCCCAAGCACCGAATGGTGTCATGAAAGGATTACGCAATGAAGAAATTTACCTTCGGCGCATTTGCCTTCTCGGCTTTGATTGCTGCTGCTTCCCCGGCTATGGCCGAACACCATGGACATCACCATGGCAAAAAATCGGCTTCGCACATGCAGAAGTCTGATGAAGCGTCTGCAACAGACGCTCTGAACGCCCGCTCGCTCCAGCAGGCTCAGACGCCAGTTCAGGCACAGGCTCCAGCAGCTCCGCTTCCGGTTGCAACGGCACCGACGTCTGCGGTTGTTCCTACTGCGCCGGTCCCGACCGTACCGCCAGCGGCATCAACAATGCCAGCAACGGCCCCGACTGACGGTCAGTAATTCCTCAGTTGGCACGGTTTGCCATAAAGGCCCTCACCAGATCGGTGGGGGCTTTTTTTGTTCAGGCCTTCAGGATCATTTCAAGAGCATGTCTCACCGTAGCATTTCTGACTGCAGCTCGATCTCCCGAAAAAACATGTCGCTCTGAAATTGCCTTTCCTGGAAAAACAGACAGCCCGAAGCAAACAGTTCCAACAGGTTTCTCGGCACTTCCGCCGTCTGGTCCTGCTATTCCTGTGACAGAAACCGCTACTGTCGCATCTGCAGCATGCCACAATGCGCCCTCCGCCATGGCGCGTGCCGTCTCTTCACTGACTGCGCCGTATCGAGCAAGAGTGTCTGCAGGAACGCCAGCAGCGCTGCTTTTCAGGGCGTTGGAATAGGTCACAAGGCCGCCTTCAATCACGCTGGACGACCCTGCAATATCGGTGAGGGCCGCGCAGATCATCCCGCCCGTGCAACTTTCCACAGTCACAAGGCGAAGGTTTCTTGCCGCCAGATGCGCGAGCACTTGTTCACAAAGTGATCGAAAATCAGTTGCCGACATTGGAAGCACTCACTCGATAAACCATCATGTTAGCTTCGATATTTTCGATGTACATTCGCGTTTCCCGATAAGGGAGACGCTCGATCCAATCGAGAACGCCATCTTCAGATAAAGGATCGGCAGGTGGATTTGCTTTGAGCCACAGATCCACCCGATGCGGCCCAGCATTATAAGCAGCCAAGGCATAGGGAATGACGTTATCAAAGCGCGCGAGCAACTGGGATACGTAAGCATTCCCGACGGTCAGATTGGTTTGAGGATCCAGGAGTGCCGCTGCGGAGACATTCATGCCCCCCAGATGGGCGCGCCTCACAACATCCGTCGCGGCCCCGGGTAAGATCTGAAGCAGTCCTATGGCATGAGCCCCGCTGATGGCAGCAGAATCGAATCCGCTTTCCTGCCTGATGACGGCTGGAAGCAAACCATCTGGAACAGTCGATGCTTCCGGCCATGGATTAGGGAAACCCTGCGGATAAAGGGCAACGCCTTTTCGTGACAAGGCATGAGCGGCAAAGACTTCGGCGGCAGGAACATTAAGACGTGAGCCAAGGTCTGCCACAGCTTTCTGGCCTTGCGGCGTCGGATTAGCGATCAGAAGAAGCAGGAGGAAGTCTTTAGCGTGTTCCTGATCTCCTGACTGCATCAGGTCGGTGGCCGCCTCGACGAGATCCTGTCGCTGCAAGTCTCCTGATGCCACCGATGGAAGAGAGTGCAAGCTTTGCTGGAGCGCACTATCGAACTTCTGAGACGTCGCCCCCGCCAAAATAAAAGACTGCTCCCCGGAAAGAGCCGCCTGAGCAAGCTGGCCATGGAACGTCGTGGGAAAACGTGTCGCACGCTCAAATGCGTTCTGCGCGTCTCCTGAATGCCCTGCGGCCTGTCGGGCACGCGCAGTCCAGTACCAGCCTCGAGCCTGCATCGCGAGTGAGGAAGCCTGCTGGAGCGGCCTGAAAAATTCCTCTGCTTGGTCGGGAATATTCAATAGTCGAAGAGCAATAAAGCCCGAGAGATTTTGCGCTTCCTGACGGTCGATTTCGGTGAGCGGCAGTGTTGTGTCCTGCGCCAGAGCATAAGCGTCCTGCACACGACCTGCGAGCAGCAGGGCGCGAGCCAGACTTGCTCTTTCACTGGACCATTCATGAGAAGGGGCCGCAGCTTGCAGGCGTGAACCCGCATCATTCCAAAGCGCTAAAGCGTCATCCAGGCGGTCTCCGCGCCGGAGAGCCCGCAAGCGATAGCGGATTAAAATGGGATCTGCACGCTCCGCAGGAGATAGAGCCTCAAATGCGCTGTCGGCATCAGGGGAGACGGATCGTTCAGCGAGTCTCGCGCGTGCAAGAGCCTGACGCTCGGGCGGCAGGCGAGGGATCTGACGTCCCGCCGCCGAAAGCTGACCCTTGGCCTCAAGAGTCGCATAACGCTGCCATTGATCATCCGCACTGAAGACACTGGCATATCGCGCCAGAAGAGCACCTTCTTCCTGAGCGGTTCCCGCGCCAGAGACCCAAAGCCTGTGCGCTGCATTCACTGCACTGGGGAGATGATCCTGACAGTTCAGGAACGCCGAGACGAGTGTCAGGGGAAGAGACGGGCAGAGACGGTTTAAAGCTTCAGGATCAGATGTATGCGTAAGGGCATTCTGATATCGCCACAGAATTTTGGCGCGTTGCGGCCAGACCGGCGTCTCCAGAAGAAAAGCGGCATAGTCGTCCGCAGGTCGGTCTGTGGCTGAAGGCGCAACAAGTGAGAGCCACTGAGCCAATCGGTCCTGAACCGAGGGTGTAGAGGGCAAAGAAGCTGCCGCCCCGAGAAACAGGGCAGCAGCCAGAAGAAGTGGTCGGTCAGTTCGGCAGCACAACATGATGCCAGATTTCTCCTCCGCCGCGGATGATGAGCTCAATCGCCACACCCAGAACGACAAACAGACCACACCATGCGATCCAGCTGTAACGGGCCAGAAGCCCGGCAATGAACGACGCGGCAACGCCCATCAGCAACACAGAGAACGCAAGACCGCCCATGAGAATCCATGGATGACCAACAGCAGCACCTGCGACAGCAAGGACATTGTCCAGACTCATGGAAAGATCGGCAATGACAATCTTGAGAATGGCCGGCCCAAGACGGGAAGGCGCGTCAACCTCCACGTCCGTATCACTGTGCCGGAGTTCCCGATACATTTTCCAGCAGACCCAGAGCAGCAGACAGCCGCCTGCAAGCGTCAGGCCCACAATAGCCAGAAGACGGGCTGCAACCAGTGCCAGTCCAATTCGCAGGACGGCCGCAAACGCCGTACCGATCAGAATGGCCAGACGCCTCTGTCGCCCCTGAAGGCTACGAACCGCCATCCCGATGACAACAGCGTTGTCTCCCGCGAGCGTGATATCAATGAGGGTGACCTGTGCCAGCGCAAACAGGCCGTGAACGAAAGTATCAGGGAGCAAGGTTGTCATTCTTCCAAAAGGGGTCCGTGCAATATCCTCGTATTTGGTCTAAGCAGCCTCCGTAAAGCCCCACTCGCCTCCGGAGTTCTCATGGTTCCGCGTTATAGCCGCCCCCAGATGACCGCAATCTGGTCGCCCGCCAACCGTTACCGTATCTGGTTCGAAATCGAAGCCCTGGCCTGTGAAGCCATGGCGGAACAGGGCGCAATCCCTGCCGAATCAGCCAAAACGATCCGCGAAAAGGGGGATGCCGCAATGGCCGCATTCTCTGACGCTGACCTGGCCCGGATTGACGAGATCGAGGCGGAAACGCGCCATGACGTGATTGCGTTCCTGACATGGCTGGCAGAAAAAGTTGGCCCGGACAGCCGTTTCGTTCATCTCGGCATGACGTCTTCGGATGTGCTGGACACATGCCTGTCCGTTCAGCTGACACAGGCTTCCGACCTTCTTCTTGAAGATCTGGAGCGCGTTCTCGCTGCCCTCAAGACGCGCGCATACGAGCACAAGCTGACCGTGACGATCGGCCGCAGCCATGCCATTCATGCGGAACCGACCAGCTTCGGCCTGAAACTGGCTGGCCATTATGCGGAATTCGCGCGTAACAAAGAGCGTCTGCTTCAGGCCCGCAAAGAAATCGCTGTTTGTGCCATTTCCGGTGCGGTCGGTACGTATGCTCATATTGACCCGGCCGTTGAAGAATACGTTGCCGACAAGCTGGGACTTGTTGCCGAAAGCGTCTCCACGCAGGTTATCCCACGTGACCGCCACGCAGCATTTTTCTGCACCCTGGGCGTGATTGCCAGCGGTATTGAACGTCTGGCTGTTGAAGTTCGCCACTTGCAGCGGTCGGAAGTGCGCGAAGCGGAAGAGTTCTTCCACAAGGGCCAGAAGGGCAGCTCCGCGATGCCGCACAAGCGGAATCCGGTGCTGTCCGAAAATCTGACAGGCCTTGCTCGTCTGATTCGCTCTCATGTTACGCCTGCACTGGAAAACGTTGCCCTGTGGCACGAACGTGATATCAGCCACTCGGCCGTAGAGCGGAACATCTGCCCTGACGCCACGATCGGGCTTGATTTCGCTCTGATGCGTCTGGCTGGCATGATGGAAAAGCTGATGGTCTATCCGGACCAGATGATCGCCAACATGGAAAGCCTTGGTGGCGTTGTTCATTCGGGTGAAGTGCTGCTGGTTCTGGCCCGCGCTGGCATTTCCCGCGAAGACGCCTACCGGATCGTCCAGCGCAACGCCATGGAGACATGGACGAAGCTGGGCCACCCTGACTTCCGCACGTTCCGCGAGAATCTTGAAGCAGATCCGGAAGTTGCTGGCCGTGTCAGTGCGGAAGTTCTGGACCGGGCCTTCGATCCGGCGCAGCATCTCAGCCAGGTTGATCGCATCTTTAACCGCATTTTCGGTTAATCTGGACAAACGGGGGCGGGAATAGTTTTCCCGCACTCTCGCGGTTCCGGTTCCGCAATGCTATGGAACCGAAAAACCGTCGCTGGACCAGCCGTTTCCGCATCCCTGACAAACGGGACGGCGCAACGCAGTAAGGATTGCTCATGGCCCGCCGCCGCCAGCTCTATGAAGGCAAAGCCAAGGTTCTTTTCGAAGGGCCCGAGCCCGGAACGCTCGTGCAGTATTTCAAGGATGACGCTACCGCCGGAAACGGCGCCAAAAGTGGCGTGATCACAGGGAAGGGTGTTCTGAACAACCGCATCAGCGAATACCTGATGATGAAGTTGCACGACATCAACATCCCAACGCACTTCATTCGCCGTCTCAACATGCGTGAGCAGCTGATCCGCGAAGTCGAGATCATTCCACTCGAAGTGGTGGTCCGCAATGTTGCGGCGGGCTCGATCGCCAAGCGCCTTGGCATCCCTGAAGGGACCCGTCTGCCGCGCACGATCATCGAATATTACTACAAAAACGATACTCTCGGGGACCCGATGGTCTCTGAAGAGCATATTGCCGCGTTCGACTGGGCCTCACCACAGGACCTGGACGACATGAATACGCTGGCTCTCAGGACCAATGATTTCCTGATGGGCATCTTCATGGGCGTTGGCATCACCCTCATTGATTTCAAGCTGGAATTCGGCCGTCTCTGGGAAGGCGAGGAGATGCGGATTATCGTTGCTGACGAGATCTCTCCTGATAACTGCCGCCTGTGGGACAGCAAGACCAGCGAGAAAATGGACAAGGACCGGTTCCGCAGGGACATGGGCCGCGTCGAAGAAGCTTATCAGGAAGTTGCACGGCGTCTCGGGATCCTGCCCGAAGCCAGTAATGGAGACCTCAAGGGTCCGGAGGCAGTATAATGAAAATCCGCGTTTTCGTTTCTCTGAAAGATGGTGTTCTTGACCCGCAGGGCAAAGCCGTCGGCCACGCTCTTGAGTCTCTCGGTTTCAAAGGTGTTGGTGAAGTCCGCGTTAACCGCGTGATCGAACTGGACGTTGCCGCGCAGGACAATGCTGCAGCTCTTGCGGAGGGTGAGGCTATGGCCCGCGCTCTTCTGGCTAACGAGGTCATTGAAGACTTCAGCGTCGAGGTGGCGGCATGAAGCTCTTCTCCGCTGCTCTTCTGGCTGCCGGTCTCCTGACCGTAGCTGCGGCTCCTGCTCATGCACAGCGCGTTTCCAAGGTCTCCGGAAAAGCTCTCGGCAACATGTGCTCAGCCAGCAAGTCCACCGCTCTCTGTGACGCATATCTCGCAGGCGTCATGGACAGCGAAGTCTGGTCCAAGAAATACGACAGCTACGCCGATGACGCTGGCGCGCCTGTCGCGTTTTGTGTTCCGGTCAGCGAAACGACAACGCAGGTCCGCGGCAAGCTGATTTCCTGGCTGCACGCTCATAATGATGCGTTGACGCAGTCGGGCGGCAAGGCCGTTTACCGCGCCCTGCATGACGCTTACCCCTGCCATACGGCTCCGGAGGCTCAGAAATGAAGGCAGGTATCGTCGTATTTCCTGGCACGAACCGGGAGCGCGACATGGTGCAAGCCCTGAAGCTGGTTTCCGGCCAGACCCCGAAGATGATCTGGCACCGGGACACATCCCTTGGTGATCTGGATCTCGTGGTTCTGCCCGGGGGGTTCAGCTTCGGGGATTATCTGCGCAGTGGTGCCATGGCTGCTCATTCTCCGATCATGCGCGAAGTCAAAGCTTTCGCTGAGAAGGGTGGCCATGTTCTCGGTGTCTGTAACGGATTTCAGATCCTGACGGAAACGCATCTCCTGCCAGGCGCACTGCTTCGCAACGCTGGCCTGCGCTTTCTGTCGCAGGACTGCCACCTGAAAGTTGAAAATGCCACGTCGGCATTCACGCAAGGATGGAAGAGCGGCGACATTTTCCGTGCACCGCTTGCGCATGGCGATGGCAACTACACGGCCTCACCTGAAACGCTTGAGCGTCTCGAAGGAGAGGGCCGGGTTGCATTCCGCTATTGTGCTGCTGATGGACAGGTCTCAGAGGGCAATCGCCACTCCAATCCCAACGGTAGCACGCGCTCGATCGCTGGTATCCTGAGTGAAAATGGCCGTGTGTGTGGCCTGATGCCACACCCTGAAAACCTGACTGACCCGGAAATCGGCGCGACTGATGGCGTGCCGCTCTTCAAAGGCCTGGTGGAGGCTCTCGTCGGATGAGTGTTACAATCGACGCCAAACTGGCCCAGTCTTTCGGCCTGACACCTGCGGAATATGACAAGCTCCTAAGCATCATGGGCCGCACGCCCAGCTTTACGGAGCTTGGTATTTTCTCAGTCATGTGGTCCGAGCACTGTTCATACAAATCCTCCCGCATCCATCTCAAAACGCTGCCAACCAAGGCTCCATGGGTCATTCATGGGCCGGGCGAAAACGCGGGTGTTGTTGATATCGGCGAAGGTCTGGCTGCCGTCTTCAAGATGGAAAGCCACAACCATCCGTCCTTCATCGAGCCTTATCAGGGCGCAGCGACAGGCGTGGGCGGTATCCTGCGTGACGTATTCACCATGGGAGCCCGTCCGGTCGCCAACCTGAATGCCCTGCGCTTCGGTGACCCCAAAAATCCGGGAACGCGCCGTATCGTCGATGGTGTTGTTCGCGGCGTAGGTGGATACGGCAACTGCGTCGGCGTTCCGACGGTCGGCGGGGAAGTCAACTTCCACAAGGCCTATGACGGCAATCCGCTCGTCAATGCGATGACGGTCGGTGTTGCCAAGCAGGACAAGATTTTCCTTTCTGCTGCTGCAGGCATTGGAAATCCGGTTGTTTATGTTGGCTCCAAAACCGGTCGTGACGGTATTCATGGTGCCACCATGTCTTCCGCCGAGTTCGACGATGAGGCCGCCTCCAAGCGTCCGACCGTGCAGGTGGGTGACCCGTTCATCGAGAAGCTGCTGATCGAGGCGTGCCTTGAACTGATGGCCACAGATGCGATTGTGGCCATTCAGGATATGGGTGCGGCTGGCCTGACGTCTTCTGCTGTTGAAATGGCAGGGAAGGGTGGCGTCGGTATCGAGCTTGACCTTGATTCCGTCCCGCAGCGCGAACCCGGCATGTCAGCCTATGAAATGATGCTGTCTGAAAGCCAGGAGCGTATGCTCATGGTTCTCAAGCCAGAGAGCACCGAGCAGGCCCGGGCCATCTTTGAAAAATGGGAACTGGATTTCGCGATCGTCGGGCAACTGACAGATAGTGGCCGCATCACAATCAAGCACAACGGACAGGTCGAAGCGGATATTCCGCTGGCACCGCTGGCCGATGAAGCCCCGATCTACAATCGCCCGACTGTTCCGCTGGAAGCCCCACGGCACATCCAGCCACCTGCCGACCCAGTAGGAATTGAACATGCTCTGCTGACATTGATCGGCTGCCCGGATCTGGCGTCCCGCGCATGGATCTGGAACCAGTACGATGCATCCGTCGGCGGCAATACGGCGCGTCGCCCAGGTGCGGCAGATGCTGCGATTGTGCGCGTGGAAGGAACGCGTCTGGGTCTCGCCCTGACGACGGACTGCACCCCGCGTTACTGTCAGGCTGACCCGAAAACCGGAGCAGCACAGGCTGTTGCCGAAGCATGGCGCAACATTACGGCAACAGGTGCGAAGCCTTTGGCCGTGACGGACAACCTGAATTTCGGCAATCCGGAACGCCCAGAAATCATGGCTCAGTTTGCTCAAGCCATCAAAGGCATGGGGGAGGCGTGCCGTGCGCTGGATTTCCCAGTCGTGAGTGGCAACGTCTCATTGTATAACGAGACACGTTCACCATCAGGTCTGGCCCAGGCTATTCTCCCGACACCGGCGATCGGCGCTCTGGGTGTTCTTGCAGATGCATCGCGGTCCATCGGACTGTCCATGCCTGCAGACCATGATCTGTTTCTGATCGGTGAAATCCGTGGTGAACTCGGTCAGTCCCTGTGGCTCCGTGAGATTTGCCATCGCGAGGACGGTGCTCCGCCTCATGTTGATCTTGTTGCAGAGCGCCGGAACGGTGACTTTGTGCGCGGACAGATTGAAGCCGGGTTGGTCGCAGCCTGCCACGATATTGCAGATGGCGGTCTTCTTGTGACACTGGCTGAGATGGTCATGGCTGGAGATGTTGGATGCGTGTTGAATGCACCCCCATCCAACATTCCACTGCATGCTTTCTGGTTCGGTGAAGATCAGGCGTGCTATGTTGTGGCGACCAAAAGCGCTCAGGCTCTTCTTGCCGCAGCCGAAAAAGCTCATGTCCCGGCCCGCAAGCTGGGTCATTCCGGCGGCAAGGAACTGAAGCTTGCGGATGGTATTGCACTAAAAGCCAGCAGACTGCGCGACATCAACGCAGCATTCTTCCCGAAATTCATGGGTGAGGACGCCTGACACATGCCGATGACAGCATCCGAAATCGAACGGACCATCCTCGCAGCCATTCCCGATGCCCAGATCACAATTCAGGATCTGGCCGGGGACGGGGATCACTACGCCTGCACCGTGGTCAGCACGGCATTCGAAGGGCTTTCTCGTGTACGCCAGCACAAACTGGTTTATGATGCATTCGGAACCCGCATGGGTACTGAGCTGCATGCGATGGCTCTCAAAACCCTGACCCCTTGAACTCAGGGGGAATCATTCCCTTCTGAAGTGACTGCTGACAGCCAGGGAGGGCATTGCCTCTCCCTGATGCCGACAAAAGGAAAAACCAATGTCTGAGACCGTGTTCCAGCATATCCAGAACCTGATCGACGCAAACCCGGTCATGCTGTTCATGAAGGGTGACAAACTCTTCCCGCAGTGCGGCTTCTCTGCACGTGTTGTGCAGATCCTGAACCACCTTGGCGTGCCGTTCGAGACCTGCAACATTCTTGAAAGCGCTGAGCTTCGTCAGGGCATCAAGGATTTCTCACAGTGGCCGACCGTGCCGCAACTCTACGTCAAAGGTGAGTTCGTTGGTGGCTGCGACATCGTGACGGACATGTACCAGAGCGGTGAACTTGAGACTCTGCTGACCGAAAAAGGAATTGCTACGGCGAATGCCTGATTTCGTTAATTCCGGCCGCTGAAACGGCCGGAATTCAACCTTTTTCAAGGCTTGCAGACGCCACAATTCAGCCATGATGTGTCCAAAAGTGGCAAGACCTTGATTTTTTCTAAAACTTTCCCCATCGGGGTTGTCGAACCCTCTGATTACGTCATACGGTAGTTCCATCAAAACAGGGATGGAAACACATCAATGGCGCGACAGTGGGCTGGCCGAATTGCTCTCGGCATTATGGGCGTTGGACTATGCATGGGAGCCGGAAAGGCTCATGCCCGTGCAGCCATCACTGATTACGAAGCCAGCAAGCTGACATTTGATGCGCTGACAGCAACCCCGGTTTACCACCGTCCGGTTGTTCACTTTGCTCGTCACTCCGCAAGCCACTCAATGGCATGGAGCGGACATCACGCTGTAATCCGTAACGTGGCTTACCGCCCGCATGCAGCTGCCGCAACAACAGCTCATCGTCACGTTCGCAGCCGTCGCACCTGATATTATGTGAGGCGTAGCGCATCCATGATGCGTCGCGCCTGCCCCTCACGATTGACAGCAATAACGTCAAAACGCGTGTTCGGGCGTGACCAGTCTGGCCTGGTCGCAAGGACATACTCGAAGGCTGTCATCAGCCGCTCAGCCTGACGAGGCTGAAGGGCTTCCACGCTATCCCTGAGTGTGGAACGGCTTTTTACCTCGACAGCAATAACCCAGTCTTCATCCGCAACCAGAAGATCGATTTCGCCATATGGCGTTCTGAGCCTTTGAGCCAGAATTTCCAGCCCTGCCTCCACCATATGGCGCCTTGCGATTTCTTCTGCGTTCAGGCCTCCGTAATAAGCCTGAACGCCTCGTGCGCGGCGATTAATCAGCGGTCTTCTTTCATAAGACGGGCTGCATCAATCGCAAAATACGTCAGAATTCCATTGCAGCCAGCCCGCTTGAAAGCAATCAGGCTCTCCATAATGGTCCGATCCCGCTCAAGCCAGCCATTCTGGATAGCTCCGGCGAGCATCGCGTATTCGCCGGATACCTGATAGGCGAAGGTCGGCACAGCGAAACGGTCACGGATACGGCGGATAATATCCAGATACGGCATTCCCGGCTTGACCATGATCATGTCCGCACCTTCACGAATATCCTGCTCGACTTCACGAAGAGCTTCATCCGAATTGGCCGGGTCCATTTGATAGGTTTTCTTATCGCCCGTCAGAAGGCCACCTGATCCCAGAGCATCACGGAATGGCCCGTAGAAGGCAGAAGCATACTTTGCGGTGTAAGCCATGATGCGGACAGTTTCGAAGCCGTTGGCATCAAGTGTTTCGCGGATCGCCTGCACACGACCATCCATCATGTCAGACGGCGCAATAATGTCGTTTCCAGCGCGGGCCTGATTGAGCGCCTGCTGACGCAGGATCTCGACAGACTCGTCATTGAGGATACGGCCGTCCTTAATAACACCGTCATGGCCATGATCCGTGTAGGGATCGAGTGCCACGTCACCAATGACGCCAAGCTCCGGAAAAGCTTCCTTGATGACGCGCGACGCGCGGCACATCAGATTGTCCGGGTTCAGGGCTTCAGTGCCGGTTGCATCACGCAGTTCGACGGGCGTGATCGGGAAGATGGCAACCGCCGGTATGCCAAGCTCAACAGCCGGACGGACATGCTCCACCAAATTGTCGAGGCTGACGCGCTCAACACCGGGCATAGAGGACACTTTCTGGCGCTGGTTTTCGCCTTCACAAACGAAAATCGGCCAGATCAGGTCATCGACGTGCAGTCGATTTTCCTGAACCAGCCGACGTGTAAAGGCATCGTGGCGATTACGCCGCGGGCGGAAGAGGGGGAATGATGCGTTCGTCATGCCCCCAATCATGCTCCTATATTTTCTATCTGGAAAGCAGGCTGTGACGTACTCCGTAACAGAAATAGATCGCCAGCCCGATCACGAGCCATACCACCAGCCGAACCCAGGTCAGCATATCCAGAGACACCATGACCGCACCGCAGGACAACACGCCCAGAACCGGAATAATCGGCCCACCTGGCACACGGAAAAGGCGTGGGGCCTGAGGCTCTTTTATTCTTAAGAGTGGAACGCCGACGCAGACAATGATGAACGCAAGCAGCGTTCCGATGGAGGTCATGTTGCCCAACTCACCAATCGGCAGCACTGCAGTCAGAACACTTGTCAGGGCAGCAAAGCAAAGGTGGGACGTCCAGGGTGTATGCGTGCGCGTGTTCAGCTTCGCGAAGACTTTCGGCAACAGCCCGTCATGCGACATGGCCAGAAATACACGCGCCTGACCTAGAAGAAGCCCAAACAGGACAGAAACGTATCCTACTGTAATCCCCAGTTTCACGAGACTGGCGAGCCAGGGGGCACCAGCAGCATCAATCGCTGTTGCAACCGGGCTTGGATCATTCGCCATGACCTTATAGTTCACAACGCCCGTCAGAACCGCCGAGAACACTGCATAAACAACGCCACAGATCAGCAGGCTTCCGATAATGCCGACCGGAATATCCCGGGCCGGGTTTTTGCTGTCCTGCGCGGTTGTGGAGACGATATCGAATCCCAGATAGGCAAAGAATGCCATCCCGGCGGCCCGCATCACGCCCGAGAAGCCGAAATGCCCAAAGGTGCCGTCATTCGGCGGAATATACGGATGATAGTTTGCCAGCTTGATATGCGGGATGCAGAACACCAGCACCAGAGCGATCACTGCCAACTTGATCACCACGATGACATTATTCACCGCAGCTGACTGGCTGACACCACGCATCAACAAAGCAGTCACGACCCAGATAGCCAGAACCGCCGGAAAATTGAACCAGGCACTGACAACTGACCCGTCCGCCAGTGTCACGGGTGTCATGGGTGTCGCCAGAAGCCGCGGATCAATCGTAATGCCCCAGCCTGAGAGCAGGGAGGATACATAGCCCGACCAGCTCGAGGCCACAGCGGCTGCACCTACTGTATATTCCAGCACAAGATCCCAGCCGATGATCCAGGCGATCAACTCGCCCATAGACGCATAGGCATAGGAATACGCTGACCCGCCTGACGGGATCATCCCAGCCAGTTCGCCGTAACAGAGGCCGGCAAATCCACAGGCGAGGGCGGCGATAAGATAGGACAGCGTGACGGCAGGGCCTGCGTTCTGGCCTGCGGCAACGCCTGTCAGGGAGAACAGGCCGGCACCGATGGTCACACCGACGCCGAGTGCAATGAGGTGCCAGGGGCCAAGAACACGTTTCAGGCCTGTATTGTCAGACGCAGCGGAAGACACAGGCTTGGTCCGCCAGAGCGGATTGGTCATGAAAGATCCTCGTTGGAAACACGGATTGTTTTTGCCGACGCGCGCATTCTGCGGTAGTGACGGGGCGAACTCACCCTGGAGAATGGACCACGATGTCGGAACACGCCAGCCAGTCCACGCTGAATCCTTTTTTCCACGCGCCTCTGAAAGAGGCTGATGCCGAAGTTGCCGCAATCCTGAATGACGAATTGACCCGTCAGCAGGATGGTATCGAGCTGATCGCGTCCGAGAACATGGCATCTTTTGCCGTGATGGAAGCGCAGGGCTCTGTTCTGACCAACAAGTACGCTGAAGGCCTTCCGGGCAAGCGCTACTATGGTGGCTGCGTTGACGTGGACCGCGTTGAAACTCTCGCCATCGAGCGCCTTAAGAAGCTGTTCGGCGCAGAATTTGCAAACGTGCAGCCGCATTCCGGCGCCAATGCCAATCAGGCAGCCTTCATGGCAATGGCAAAGCCGGGCGACACCATTCTGGGCCTGAGCCTCGCGGCTGGCGGACATCTGACCCACGGTGCAGCTCCGAACTATTCCGGCAAGTGGTTCAACGCTGTTCAGTATGGCGTGCGCGCGCAGGATGGCCTGATCGACTACGATCAGATGGAAGAGCTGGCCCGTGAGCATAAGCCGAAGATCATCGTTGCAGGCAGCTCCGCCTATCCGCGCGTGATCGACTTCCCGCGTTTCCGGAAGATTGCTGACGAAGTCGGCGCTTATCTGATGGTGGACATGGCGCATTTTGCCGGTCTGGTTGCCGCTGGCCTATATCCAAGCCCACTCCCGTATGCTGACATCGTAACGTCCACGACTCACAAGACACTACGTGGGCCGCGTGGTGGCATCATCCTGACGAACAGCGCTGAGCTCGCCAAGAAGATCAACTCTGCGGTCTTCCCAGGCCTTCAGGGTGGTCCGCTGATGCATGTCATCGCTGGCAAAGCCGTTGCCTTCGGTGAGGCCCTGAAGGACGACTTCCGCGACTACCAGAAGCGCGTTGTGGCCAATGCAAAGGCACTGGCTGACGAACTCCAGCTTCGTGGCTTCGACATCGTGACAGGTGGCACGGACAGCCATCTCGTTCTCGTAGATCTTCGCCCCAAGAAAGTGACGGGCAAGCTTGCAGAAGAAATTCTGGAACGCGCTGGCATCACAGCCAACAAGAACGCCATTCCGTTCGATCCTGAAAAGCCGTTCGTCACGTCTGGCATTCGTCTGGGCAGTCCGGCTGCAACGGCACGTGGTTTCGGCGAAGACGAGTTCCGCACCATTGCCCGCATGATGGACGAAGTTCTGACGGCAGCTCTGGAAGAGGGCGACGTCAATGACACGACCAACCGTGTCCATGAAGAAGTGAAGGCGCTCTGCCGTCGCTTCCCGATCTATGATCGCGCTTCTGCCTAAGAGTTAAGGTGGACTGCGGTGCGTCTGGCCAGACGCACCGCAAGCTGCCCCTGCTTGGGGCGAAGGTTTGGCACGATGAGCAGACAGTCATCGTATGGCGTGCAGATAGCGTCGTGGCCATCCCGGGCAATCACCGTTCCTGCTCTTGGAATACAGGTGTTTCCAACCCAAGGCTCAACAAAGCTAAACTCGGCACTTTTTGCCGTGACATTATCCGTCACCACCGCAAGCCTCACTGGCTGCGTTTTATCCTGAGCCACCCCTTGTAGATGCACATTCAGGGCTTCAGCCAGAAAACGACGGCTGACTTTCTCCATGACATCAACGGTCTGTGGTTGCCAATGTAGGCCGGCTTCCAGCAGACAGGATCGCCCGGTACCGCCCACGGCCATAAAGCGCGCATGTTCAATCAGGCGAGAACCGCCATGATGCCCAAGATCTGTCAGGACCAGCGTCGGTAATCCAGCTTCTGAGGCCAAGGCGCAGGCGAGATCACTGGACCGCCGCCTGGGCGGGACAATGAAAAGCGGATTGGACGGCCAGAGTGTCGAGTGAAGGTCCAGCAACAGATCCGCACGCTCGATGAACGGGCGAAGCTCACGTGCGCGCTCCAGTTCATTGGACTGCTCATCACTGTTCAGACGTGATGGATGCCAAAGTCGGTTGAGATCCTCATCCTTGTAGCGGGAAGCCATCGGAGCGGAGCGATCAAAGCGATCGAAAGCCTTCAGATTGGCAAGAATCAGAGTGACCCGCCCTATTGCAGGAACAGGCGCAGTGCGTCGCAGTCTCTCCAGGGCATGGCCACCAGCATATTCATTCCCATGCACCATGCCAGTAATCACGACATCCGGGCCATTTCGACCGGAGTCAAAAACCATGACACCGGGAACTTCAGATGCGGGACTACTCCAGGCCGAAAGATCTGGTGGATCAAGACAAACGGTCAGTGGAAAAGGCGGACGGCCGCTTCCGGGCAGGTCTTCAGTCAGGCGCGGCTGACGAAGCCGGATCGGATGGTGCCTCTGTCCTGCCTTACAACTCATGCCGCCCCGCTTACTCTCCGTGCAAAATCCCGAATGACTGTTTCACAGCGTTCAAGCTGTTCCTTCGCAATAAACTCGTCCGGACGATGAGCCTGCGCAATATCTCCCGGACCACAGACAATACTCTCCATGGCACCACGCTGGTAGATCCCAGCCTCGGTTCCATAAGACACTTTTCCCGTCGTGTTGCTGCCAGTGATCTGACACGTCAGTTCTGTGAGGAGATGGTCAGCGGCCAAGGCAAGGGGAGGCAGGTCCACCAACAGCAGGTAGCTGATGCCTCCACCGGGGTTATCTTCTCTCAGACTTTCATCCAGCGGAGAGAGGGCCTCACGTAACTTCTCAAACTCTACGGAGCCTTCATCGCCGGGAACATTCCGCCACTCAACATCGAATTCGGCCTGCTCAGGAATGATATTGAGGATACTGCCACCAGATGCGAGGCCAACCTGTATGGTTGTATAAGGCGGCACAAACCCGTCAACACGACGCCCCTCGATTGAAAGCCGGTCAGCTTCATCAGCACAAATGGCGATGGCTCGCCCCATGGCATGCAAGGCATTTTTTCCGCCTTGAGGCAGGGAGGAATGCCCCGGCTTTCCAACCAGCCGGACGCGAACAGCAAAACGCCCTTTGTGAGCGATCACCGGCGTCATCATGGTAGGCTCTCCCACCATGCAAAGGGCAGGAAGCAAGTGCGCCTGCTTTATGTCCTCAATCAGGTATCGTGCACCATCACAGGTAATTTCTTCGTCGCAGGTAAAAAGCAGATGGATGGGCTTAGGGAGATCCATGGTCTTGAAATCGGGCACTGCGGCCAGCATGCAGGCGACGTAGCCCTTCATGTCTGCTGCGCCACGCCCATAGAGGCGGCCGTTCTCTTCCCTAAGAACAAAAGGATCCGAGGACCAGTCCTGACCGTCAACCGGAACACAATCCACATGCCCGGCGAATGCCATTCCCCCAGCTTTTTCTGGACCGATAACGGCATGCAGGTTCCACTTCCCGTCATCTCCCCCTGGATACCGGGTAAAAGAGACATCATGGGCAGCCAGATAGCCTTCGATCCATTCGATAATCGAAAGATTTGAATGGCGGCTGGTCGTATCAAACGAAACCAATGCCGCAAGAATCGTCTCTACCCGGGGAGGAATGGTGCGTGGATCGGTCATGGATTGTAGTGTAAGCACGTTCCTGGCCAGTCGCCATAGAGCTTGTAACGGCTTTATGATGCGGATGCTCAAGGCAGGAAACATGTTGTAAAGAAGCAGGCGTGACGGCAGCTGATTTTAAACTGAAACCGATTTTTCTCCGTACGAAACACGCCCTGAAGGACATGCCGTGAGCCACCCTGATCTTTCTGTAGCTCACAGGATCTGGCAAAAACTACCTCAGGAACCGAGACGATGGTTTTTTGCATGGGCAACAGCCCTCGTCGCGCCCAGCATCAGCAAGACTTATCCATCCCGTGCTTCCGGCATTATTGTGGCTGGAGAACTGAGCCGCAGTTCAGGACTGGGCGAAGGGGCTCGTCTGATGGTGAAGGCTCTGCGCAAGCTGAACATTCCCTGTGCGACCTGGGATATAGACACCCGGCGACTTGAAGGGGACGCAGTCGGGGCAGGCGCACCTCTTATCATTCACGTCAATGCGCCAATGCTCCCCTCTGTCCTTCTCAGAATGCCGCGCTCTCTTCGGAACGGCCGGAAAGTGATCGGCTATTGGGCATGGGAATTGCCCATCACTCCAAAAACATGGACATACGCCCGGCGACATGTCCATGAAATCTGGGTGCCGTCCCGCTTTACCGCAGATGCGCTCGCCCCCCTCAAAATCCCGGTTCGCGTGGTGGAACACCCTGTTGGCCTTGCGGGTCAAAAACCCTCTCAGAAAGACCGAGCAGCATTCAACCTGCCAGATGATGCCCTCATTGTTCTTGTTTCGTTTAATCTGGCGTCCAGCATGGTTCGGAAGAATCCCATCGATACCATTCGGGCCTTTCGTGAAGCGTTCAGCATCCGTCCTGACCGGATTTTACTGCTGAAGATTGGCCATACAGAGAACTACCCAAGCGATATGGCCGCCATTCAGGCAGCCATCGGCGGGGCTCCTAATATTCGCCTCGATACAGCGCATTACAGCAGCGAAGACACGCTGGCACTTATGGCTTGCGCTGATATCGTTCTTTCCCTTCACAGGAGCGAAGGATTCGGACTGGTTGTGGCGGAAGCCATGGCGCTGGGGCGCTGCGTTGTCGCCACGGACTGGTCTGCAACGGCGGAGTTCATGGATACTTCATGCGGGCTTCCTGTCGCTTACAGTCTCTCTCCCGCCCGGGATCCACGGGGGGTTCTCGACATGCCGCAAACCAGCTGGGCCAACCCTGACGTTCAATCCGCAGCACAGGCATTACAAGAAGCCGCTGATAATCCCGCTCTTCGGGAACGCCTGGGAAATGCCGCCATGAAGCGTGTGGAGGATCGGCTGAACGGCCAGAGTCTTCTGCAAGCGGTACAGGCGTCAGGAGTTCAGGGGTGAAAGCCAGGAAAGTTTTTGTCTGGCAGTGGGGGAAACGGGGCGCGGGGCCGCGAATCGCGGTGGACCTTGCCAATGGGCTTGCTGCACTTCCCCGAACCAGTGTTCAGCTCTCGCTTTCAGACCAAGCGGAAATCCTTCATAGCCATCACGCTCCTGCGAATGTCCTGACATTCAGGACGTATCGCTCTGCGTTCGGGTTATTCTGCAAATTCCTGCAGGCACCGGTGATTATCACACGTCTTTTCATGGCTATCCTGAGCAACAGACCCGATATCGCCATCTGTGCAATGCCAGGGCCACTTGATGTTCTCATGGCGCATGCTCTGCGGCGGGCCGGGGTGCCGGTCATCACAATCATTCATGATGCCCGTGCACATCCGGGAGACGGCTACCCGTTACAGATGTTTCTTCAACGCATTCTGATCAGGCAGTCATCCAGTCTAGTCACCTTTAGCCAGCACGTCGCCAAAACACTGTCAGGCGATGCATCGTGTCGGGGAAAGAGGATCCTCTCGCTTTCCCATCCACCATTTATCGGGACGAACGCCGCTCCGCCTTTCAGCCATCAGGGTAAACCCAAGCTGCTGATGTTTGGACGTCTTCTGCCCTATAAGGGACTGGACCTGTTGGCTGCGGCACTCCCGCAGGTTGATGTTCCTATCGAATGTCGCGTTATCGGGCAGGGGCCCGATAGCCCTGAACTAGCCGAGCTTCAGAAGATCAACGGAGTTCAGGTCGAAAATCGGTGGGTTCCGGAAAATGAACTGTCACAACTGATTGGCTGGGCGGACGTATTGCTGCTTCCCTATCGGGAAGCCTCTCAAAGTGGCGTGGGCGCAATGGCCGCGGCAGGAGGGCGTTATATCGTCGCGACGAATGTGGGTGGCCTCACGGAGCAGTTCGCTGACAATTCACAGGCGGTACTGTGTGAGCCGGAGCCAGCGGCTATCGCAGAGGCAATCACCAGCCTTCTGAAAAACCCACCACCAATCCTTCCAGTTCCTGACAGTACATTGGCCTGGCAGGAACTGGGGAGAAATATTCTCGACCGCTATCTCCCTTAAGTGTCGAGTGCGTCTTCTGTTGCGATACGAATGCGATAGCCAATGTGCTTTTCAATATCGCGCAGGAACAGACGCTCATCACTGTTGATGAGAGAGAACGCAGCGCCCTTCTTGCCGGCACGGGCCGTCCGGCCAATGCGGTGAACATAGGATTCAGGCGTTTCCGGCATGTCCATGTTGATGACAAGATCAACATCGGAGATGTCCAGCCCCCGTGAGGCGATATCCGTGGTCACCAACACAGGCACGCGACCCTGTCTAAACAGGTCCAAAGCCTTGTTTCGTGCGCCCTGTGTCCGATCACCGTGCAGGGTTTCCGCCCTAATGTCATGACGGCGAAGCACCTTCGCCATCAGATCGACATTCACCTTAGTGCGGGCGAAGACCATGCTGCGGCCCGGAAACCTCTCCAGAATACGTGCGACAGTTTCAGGCTTGTCGTCTTTTTCTACAAACATCGCGCGCTGGCGGATTTTCTTTGGGGTGAAGGTTTCAGCAGCAACATCCACCCGTACCGGATCACGCGTTACACGCTTGGCCAGAGCCATGACCGGCTCCGGCAACGTAGCAGAGCAGAAGACAGTTTGCGGCGGCACATCAGGGAAATACGGTGTCAGCGCCGTCATGCTTTCGGAGAAGTCTTCATCCAGAAGGCGGTCAGCCTCATCCAGCACAAGGTAGGACAAATACTCCAGAACCAGTTCACCCTGCATCACCAGGTCCAGCAGTCGTCCATGCGTGGCAACAATAATGTCGACGCCATCGCGGATCGTGCGCAACTGCTGATCACGTGGTGTTCCGCCACAGATCACACGCGTTTTCAAAGACAGGCGACGCCCTAACTGACGGCAGACCGCCGCAGTCTGCGCGGCCAGCTCCCGTGTGGGTTCAAGAATTAAAGCCCGCGGGCCCGGCGCAGCTTCCCCTTCATTCAGCTTCTGCAGCATGGGGAGCACGAAAGCAGCAGTTTTGCCACTTCCTGTCTGGGATGCGACAAGCACATCGCGCCCGGCCAGAAGCGGCGGGATGGCCTGAGACTGGATCGCGCTCGGGCGTTTGTGCCCAACCTGCTCCAGCGTGGCCAGAAGAGGGGGGATCAGTCCAAACTCGGCAAAACCGTCAGAATTGGAAATGGAAGGTGTTTCAGGCATCGTCATATCCGCTTCTTGCCAAATTTCTTCCGTTTCGGGAAATAGCGTCTTTTTTCGGAGTCCAACCATGAAGGCCACGATCATCGCCGAAGACTTCGCCGGGATGCGTGCGCAAGGTGCCGGTCTCGCGGAGAAAGCAGGAATGGACTGGGACTTTCAACCCGTTCTGATCCGCAGCCCCTGGAATCATATTCCGGCCCGATACTGGCCGTCTCCTTTAAAGCGCATTGCCCCCATCACCATAGCGCCTGACACAAAACTGATCATCAGTATTGGTGGAACGGGAGGCATTGCAGGGGCAGCAGTTGCCAAACGGGAAGGGTTGCCCGTGGTGCAGCTTCAAAATCCCCGAACTGACCTCACAAAATTTAATCTTATTATTGCCAACAGCCATGACGGCATTAATGGCCCGAATGTTTTGATCTCTCGCAATGCATTGCACCCCGTCACGCCCCAGAAGCTGGATTACGCCCGTGCCTTATGGGCTGATCGTCTGAAACATGACGAGCGGCCTTTGCTTGCCATTCTGGTCGGCGGCACAAACGGGCGCTTTTCTCTTGGGGCGGCAGAAGCAGTCAAAATGGCAGAAGGACTGATCGCTTTCGTGAACCGGAATGGAATGCAGGCTGTCCTGACCCCCTCACGCCGGACGGACCCAGCCGCTCTTGCCGTGCTGAGGGAAAAGCTTGTTCCAGCCGGTATCCGCATTCTTGAAGGGCAGGGAGATAACAATCCTTATTTCGGGATGCTCGCCTGCGCAGATATGATTGCCGTGACTACAGACAGTGTTTCCATGATTTCTGAAGCTACCGCTGCGACTGCACCGGTGATGGTTCTTCCGCTTCCGGGCAAGTCAGCGCGCATTGGTAGGTTTGTGCAAACCCTTGAGGAAGCGGGGCGCGTCCGCATATTCAACCCGACCTTGACATCATGGTCTGTCCAGCCGCTTGACGACACCCCCACTGTGGCGAGAGAAATGCGCCGACGACTGAAGCTCTGAAAGGGCCCTCTATGCTCGATATCCGCACTTTCGGTCCACAGGGTGGAAACGTGCTCTACAAGGCGCTGGCCCACCCGCTAGCAGCCGAGGCGCTAACGCGCATGGAGAAGGCTTTCGCCGGGCAGACAATCGTTATTTACGACCCCGAAGACACCGTCCGAACGCTGGTGGCCCTTTATCCGGGACTGAAACCTTCCGTCGTGCTGGTTCATGATACCGAGCAGGTTGGTCAACCCGACGGCTTTGGTGGGGCGAAGCAAGCCCTTTTGAAACTGCCCGACACTGAGGCAGATATCATTCTGGCACTCTCATTCGATGACGCGAAAATGCGCGGTCGTCTGGGCAAGCTTCTGGATGGGCGCACATTGCACACTCTCGCCCCGGCACGCCTGCCCGATGATATGATCGTCCCTGGTCGCCCCTATCTCGACAAGCTCAATTTCGCGACAAATTTTGCTTTTTTCCGGGATGACGATCAGTTCTCCACACGGATCGTGACGGCCAACTACTGGTCCAATTATGGCTCGCAGGATCTGCGTTACTGGCTACGTCTTTATGACCAGTCCGGGCAGGTCATCGCCCAATGGGAGCAGCCCGTTTCCCAGTCTGGCGCAGGCATCACAATCGATAGCGCCCAAATACGTGACCGTTTTAGCCTGCCGCCGTTTATGGGGCAGCTTTTCATTCATGTGATCGGCGCGCGCGGGCATGACGTCGTCAAGTACGCACTGGATGTCTGGGGCAGAAACGGTGACCCAAGCCTGTCCGTCACGCATGACGCCAATGCCTGGCCATCTGTCCGTTATGCCACGCTACCGGCTCCGGAAGCAGATGAGACCCTTACCGTCTGGGTCCAGAACAGCCATGCCACCACGATCCCGGCGGGAGGCATTACCTTTAACCCCATGGGCGTGGAAGAACATCGTGGCGTTGATCGGGCGATCGGCCCGTTTGAGACAGTCGCAGTCGATGTTGGAAAAATCTTTCCCGAACTCGCATGGCCTGCCCAGCTCGAAATGCGCGCAGGACGTCATCTGGTGCGCCCGCGCTATGAAATAACGCAGCGTGGACGCACACGCATTGCACACCTTAATGTCGAGCGGGACAATATCCGCCCGGACCAAGCCATCAGAAATTTAGCACCATCGCTAGGCCGAGGCTTTCTGCTGCCTTTTCCCATTCTGGACCCTGCAAAATTTGAAAGCTTTATCCAACCCAACCCCATGTCCGAGGCACTGGAAACGCTTCCTGTGCGGCTGGATATTTTCGATGATGCCGGACAGCCGGTAGGCTCCCACTTCCTTGGAAATCTTCCGCGCAGCCACTCAACAGCCATCGCCTTGCATGACCTGACAGACCGGCCAGGGCATGCAGATCTGGTATATGACTTCCGAGACGGAGGGGAAGCTGACGGCTGGCTTCATGCGCTCATGCGCTATCGCAACCGAGAGACCGATCATGCGGCAGAAACCAGCTTTGGAGCGCACATCTTTAACACGCTCATGACATGGCGTTCCGAGCCGCAATCCTACTCCGGTCCACCGCCGGGCCTGACAACGCGTCTCTTCCTGAAGCTTGGGCATGATCATCTGCGTAGTTTCTGTTGCCTGATTCATCCCGCCTCAATTGAGGGGACGGATGAATCCGAAACGGTTCTGCTGCTTCATGCCGCTGACGGCACCCTGGTGGCCGAGACGGGTATCCGCATCCAGCCATCAGGCTCCTACATGGTTCGTCCCCATGTGCTTTTTGAGAGCGCCCACCTGGAGCGAGCCGGTGTCGGTGGATATATCCTGATCCGCGATCTCACATGCCGCCTGTTCGGGTACCATGGCCTTGAAAACGGGGAAGGCGGCTTCTCCCTCGATCACATGTTCGGCTTCTAAACCTTTCAGGCCTCTTGTTGAGGAATGGGTTACGGTCCTTTCTTCAACAAGAAACACGGCGGCTTACGCTAGCTGACGAAACCATGTCCGTCCGCAGTGAATCCACGAGCTTCCATCGGCCTTTGAATTTTACGCAGAATAAATTTATACTTCTGTAAGACGACATTTCACACATTCTGAATATTGGTCCTATCTCAATGCTTTCCAACGCGAATCTCTCTTCTTCCCGCACGGTTGTTCTTGTGCCCTGCTATAATGAAGAGGTGACCATTCAGAAGGTTGTGCAGGATTTTCGTGCAGCACTACCACGCGCAGACATTTACGTTTACGATAACAACTCGACAGATCGCACAAAGGAAGTTGCCAAAGCTGCGGGAGCAATTGTCCGTACCGAACGGATGAAAGGGAAGGGACACGTTATCCGCCGGATGTTCGCGGATATTGAGGCAGACTATTATATTCTGGTTGATGGTGACGCCACCTATGAGGCTGCTGCAGCACCCAGCATGCTCCATGCTGCCATGTCAGAAGGTCTGGACATGGTAAACGGTGCACGCGTAACAGACCGCGAGGCCGCCTATCGCCGCGGACATGTGTTGGGCAACAAGGTACTCACAGGACTGGTAACGCTCGTCTTCGGCCGGCGCCTCAGTGACATGCTCTCCGGATATCGCGTATTTTCCCGACGCTTCGTAAAGTCTTTCCCGGCTCTTTCTGCCGGCTTTGAGACCGAGACCGAATTCACGGTCCATGCCCTCGAACTCGGCATGCCGATTGGGGAAATTCCAACGGCTTATATCGAGCGCCCGCCTGGTTCAGCATCCAAGCTGCGCACCTACTCAGACGGACTGCTAATCCTGAGAACCATCATCAATCTGGTGAAGCAGGAACGCCCGTTGATGTTCTTTGCGGCGCTCTCACTATTTTTTACCCTTGTCGGTCTGATCCTCGGGATCCCTGTCGTGGTGACATACCTCAATACAGGGCTCGTCCCACGCCTTCCTACAGCGCTCCTTGCCACAGGCAGTATGATCCTTGCGGCACTCTCGCTGGTTTGCGGCCTGATCCTGGACAGCATCACACTGGGTCGACGCGAGTTGAAGCGCATGCATTACCTGTCACTAGCCGCGCCTCCCTTGCTGGAAGAACAATAAAAATAGCGTTCTGAGACAGCTCACTGCGCGCGTTCCGAAAAAAATCATCTGAGCCAGAGGCGGACTATTAGCATCCCACTTCCGGCTGAACCGAACTTGTCACTCGGCTTTTTTGATAGATCCGGGACGTCAACGCTCGATCAAGAAACTTGGTAACGGGCTTGGTAAAGAGCCGCGAGACAGCTTCGCCCAGCCCCCAAATCACGATCAGGCAGACTGGATAGACAATCCATCCATTGCTTTGCGGCCAATGATTATGCCTCCAGATCCGAACAGCAGCCATGACAACAAACATGTGGGTGAGATAGACCTCATATGACAGTTGCCCCATTCTACGGATCCACCAACTCCATCGACCACCTTCAAATGAACGCCAGCCACAGGCCAAAACCAGCATGGCAATGCCTCCATAAAGGACGGCAAACCAGCCGTCAGACAGCAGATGCCACCAGGATGGCGGACCAAACATCTCTGACAGCATCATCAGCAAACCAACGCCCCCCATCGCAACAGGCCAGCTTCCGTTAGGACGATACCGCGCTGCCACGATTGCCATGAGAACACCCAGCGCAATGGTTCCCAAACCGGTCAGGGTGGCCTGCTCTCGCCAGATTTCATTGCCCTGAAGCGTTACCTGATACACGGGTGCCGTTACAGCCAGCAGGAGGAGCACGCCCGCACGCAACCACACATTCAATCGGCAGAGGAACGGGAACAGCAGATAGAAAAGCTCTTCAATCGACAGGGACCAAAGGATCGTCCAGCCTGCAACACTCCAACCATGCCGCGCCTGCCACACGTTAAAATACAGCCCGAAAGCTGCCATTGCCGCGCCTAGGAAACTCTGACCCGGCTTTGAGAAGCGATAATCCTCGAAGCCGATATAGTCGAGCACTCCGAGAACACTCACAAGCAACACGAGGCAGGGAAGGATACGAATGGCGCGATGAATGAGGAACCTGACCGGCTGTATCCGATCCAAAGCCCCGAAGGTCTGCGTAATTCGGGACGCAATCAGAAAGCCGGACAAAACGAAGAAGATGCTGACAGCCTCGCCGCCATTATAGTTCAGGCCCACCAAGAACCAACGCGGTAGAAAGCTGGCCAACCCCGTATGAGAGAGGGGAATGCGTATTCCAATGTGATTACTGATCACAAAAAGAATTGCTGCTCCTCGCAGACAATCCAAAGCTGCATTCCGTTTCATTGTCGCTCCCAGTCAGACAAAATGTTTCTGACGGCGCAATGAGTTCAAACAAAGGCGATGGCATGGCCAAAAAATTGTCTTGTCAGACCGTATCGCCACTGTTAAAAGCCCGCTCAACGAATGGGCGCGTAGCTCAGCGGTAGAGCACTGCCTTCACACGGCAGGGGTCACAGGTTCAATCCCTGTCGCGCCCACCATTCGAACTCTTTGAAAATACTCAACATTATTCGCGTTACTTTGACGAATGGCCTGCATCGTTCTATTGGCTGGCCCATCTTCTTACCAAACCGGCGCGGATAAATACCGTACCCTCATATTCAAATATGCGGCGGAAGCTCTAGTCTACAATACTGAGCCACGGGGCTTTTCGTGGGCTAAACCCAAGCGTAGCCATAGCCTTACGATTGCAGGCGCCTGTCAGGCTATTCTGGTAATAGACGCTTTCTTCGCCCATCAGCAGAACAGCGTCCTTTTCAGTCATGCACGGCGGCACCGGTGCCCTGACCCACTGCGCATACGCCTTCAGCCATTTCTCGAACTGAAGAGGCTGACTATCAACGATATTGTAAACGCCAGACTTGGCTGTAAGTGCTGATACAGTTGCCTGTGCCGCATCATCTACATGAACAAAAGAGAATGTGCTGGTGCCGGTACCAACCAGTGAAACCTCACCACGAGCAAGATGCGCACTAAATGCACCATCTGGCCAGTACCACGTCCCTGGGCCGTAAAAAAAGCCGTATCGCAGCGTGACACCCTCCATTGAGGGAGCGCTCCTGACGCGCGCTTCCAGAGCTGCATACATCCGAGCGCTTTCCCCGATATTCCCCGGCGCGCTAATTCTCAGAGAAGAGGCTTCTGTCGCCAGGTCATGACCAGCGTCCAGATAAAAGCCGCAAGACTGCTGTATGTAGCGCTTTACGCCATATGTTTGCGCCGCATCGAAAAGATTGCCGCCACCTTCGAGACGGAGTTTTCGATCGATCGGGAGATGCTTTGGAAGATCAAAAGGACTTGCCGGGAGAGACGTAAGTTCATCAATCACGACGTCAGGGCGGAGCTTCTCGATTATTGCAAACAGTGCCTCCCTATTGAGAGCATCAGCTTTGACCGCATGAGCTCCCAACACCTCGATAGCCGCCAGGCTTTCCGCCCGATGAGCCATCCCCCAGACGTCATGTCCAGCCTCTTTGAGGCGCGCAATCAAGCAGCGCCCCAGCGCTCCGCTCGCACCGGCGACAAAAATTTTCATAGCGAATATCCCGTAGCTCAGTGCGCAGGAAAGACGAAGGGGGCCGCTTTGTCCTTAACGAAAAACGCAATGAATTTAGCCGGTTCGGTCTGACTGGCATTCCGCCCTACAACATGCACGTCATTAGGGCCTTCAAAAAAGGTTTGCCCCTCTTTCAAAGTGACTGGCTGCCTACCCTTAACCTGCATGATGACGCTGCCCTTGAGAACATAAACGAAGACTGATGCGTTATGCCTGTGGATCGGATCTGAATCTCCTGGCCCGTAGTCCACTGTAACCATGGCCCCTTCCTTTCCTGAAAAACCTGGCAGTTCATGGCTCATCAAAGGCGTGACTGTTGTCGCTGCGTGAAGGGAAGAGGCCCAGAAGCCAGCAGTTAAAACTGCCAGGACAGTAAATTTACGCACGGGATATTTCCTTTTTGTTAGCTGAAACCGCTCAAGCACTGTCCGAACGACGTTTCTGCCGGACCTTGTTCGTCCTGCGGGTCTGAACACGCTCATCCAGCCAGGTCTGTGCCTCTCCAAGAAAAGGCGAGGGCGCCTTGTCACGAACTGATTTTGCCAAATCGGCGAGGGATGTTTGGGCTAGCTCCCGACGCATCGCCTGTTCAGCTCGCAGCATGACTGCATGAATTCCGCATACCCCCTGCGTTGCCCATCCAGGTGGGTTCTCGTCAAAGAGGGCGCAGCGTCCGCGGATTTCCTGACAATTAAAGAGGCGCTTTTCACCATCCACTGCGTCAACAATGGCCAAAACAGTGATCTCGTCGGCAGGTTTTGCCAACGTGTAGCCACCCTTCAACCCTTCAGCAGCATTGAGGAGACCAGCCTTTTCCAGCTTGGGCAAAAGCTTCGCAACAAATGCTGGCGGAATATTTTGAAGCTCTGCCAGATCGAGACTGCTGACAGGCTCAGGATTATCGACAAGCCACAGGAGGCTGTGCAGGACGTATTCAGTGCTAGCGCCGTAAAAGGACATACGCAGACCATATCTATCCGCGTTTTGATTCGCAAGATTTTCTTAAGTCCAAAATCCTAGGATTTTTTGGATTGTAATATGCTTGGAGAGAGGGGGCGAAGTATCACGAGACCGTGAGAAAATGAGGCTTATTAGCCTTACCAGAAAAAATATTTTGTCTATTGGTTCACGTGGAAGCATCTCATAAATACTGTGAAACAGCGCATTCCTCTTTCTCCCGTCGAAACAGCCAAAAGAAATTTTACTTTATGATTTTCGTTTTATCTGTGATTTGGGCCGCGAATTTTGGTCTCTGGATAACTTATAAATATATTATGAGCCTTCTAGGCGGCCCTTACCCAGATCCGAACAGACCGAAAAAACCTGTCATTTTCGGTTTTCTATTTTTAACCCTCTGCATACCAGCCATTCTTCTACTTATATTTATTGCAGTCGCTGGAGACTATATGATGATTAGAGGTATATTTTAAATTTGTAGGTAAAAATACTCGAAAACATAAAAACAAATCTTTACTCACAGAAGATAAAGTTTCTGCGAGGACTTATCGGACCAGGGAAGCAAGTCCATCAATTTTATCAGCAAGTGCAGCAATCATATGCTTGATATCATCAGGAGTTGAAGATTTATCAGCTGCAATGTTCAGGCGCTCCGCATCACTTTGCAATTCACTCATCAGTTCGTGGATTTCTGATCCAATACCATCTTCGTCGTTATCATTCCGCTGCATGACGTAACCCTCAGGTTTGTAAGGCACTAACGCGCGTTAGCAAGAGATGTCGAATGACGGCTCTAAGAGCGGCCGTACAAAACAAAGAAAAGGGCCGCGCTACAAAAAGCCGCGCGGCCGCAGTCCCCTTCAGGAGAGATGCTTATTCTCCGTCGGTGGCTTCATCTTCTTCGCCGTCGTCGAAATACACTTCTTCAACGGTGATCACCAATGAGTCATTCTCGCTCAGCAGATCGGCGACAGCGTTTGCTTCGTCCTCATCTTCATAGAGCTCTGAGTCGCCCGGATCAGAAACCCACTTTTCTGTGGGGTTCCAGAATTCGTCGTCTCCGTTTTCGAGTTCACGGCGAATTAGGTAGCCAGCAATTTCTTCATCAGCCATTTTAGGGCCCTCCTGTGAGGAGAAAAGCTTATTTGAAAACAGTATTAATTGCCACAGCCCGAAAAACAGGATAATTTTGGTCCAAATTAAGGAAGGACCGAATTCATGTCTGACCCTTCATTGAAAAAAGATGCTCTGAATGAGCGGATAAGCATTTCCCTTCATGCGGCAATGCTCGAAGTCTGTACGCGACATTCAGATCTGATGATTTTCCGAGAAAAACGCCAAATACAAGTCAATTTTTCATGGAAAGAATCATCACAAAATATAATTCCAACGATAAATATTTCCGCAGAAATAATTAAGATAAGAAATATTTACAGATAAGGAAAACCATTATGATATGGATATTATTTTATTGACTATAAAACTTTATTTTTAATCATTATGAAGATAAAACTCTATCTGCACAGTAAAATAATTTTCTCGCCTCGGACGAGGCAATATCGTACTGTTTGACTATGACCGACCAAAGAAACATCGATGATACCGAAGACGAAATTGCTCTTGAAGCGACGGAGGAGGGAGAATCTCTGCTCTCCACCATTATGCTTCCGGTTTGCATTTTTGTTGGGATTGCCATTCTAGTGCTTCTGGTTGGTCTAAATTTCATATAACTCAGACCAACCAGAGACATTTTTCACAAAAATGTCTTTTCAGATTTGCCCTTCGTCGCATCAAGCCAGCCTTGCAGCATGTAGGCGGCGGCCATTTTATCGACGACTTCAGCGCGTCGCCCACGCGTCATATCAGCGTCCTGAATAAGGAAGCGGTTGACCGCACTGGATGAGAGCCGCTCATCCCACAGACACGCAGGAATACCCAACCGCTCGGAAAGAGCTGTTGTCCAGTCCGACGCTGCGCGTGCTGCGGGACCAAAAGATCCATCCAATGACAGGGGTAGACCGACCACCAGCGCCCCAACGTTCTGGCGCTTTGTAATCTCTGCCAACTCCTTGGCATTTTCCCCCAATTTCCGCCGTTTCAACCCCATAAATGGTGAGGCGAGCATGAGAGAAACGTCTGTCAGGGCGACGCCGATCGTCTTCGATCCAGGGTCCAGCCCAAGGATACGCTGATCAGTTTGAAGAACATTACGGAGGTCTTGTGGATTGAACAGGGACATAACCCGGCGTTATGATCTGTCTGACGGCTGAAAAGCTACCATAATTTCCTCTTTTTCAGGAATGTTCATGTCGCTCGACGCGAAAACGGTCACGCGCATCGCCAGATTGGCGAGAATTGGTCTCGAACCGGGGGAGGTAGACTCCCTCGGGAAGGACATGGGTTCCATCATCGATTGGGTGGAACAGCTTAACGAAGTGGACGTCACAGATGTCCCTCCCATGATTGGCACGGGTCTCGCCACGCCACGCCTGCGGGAAGACCGCGTCACGGACGGCAATCGCCGCGATGACGTGCTGTCAAACGCTCCGGACCGTGAAGGTCCGTTCTACACGGTTCCGAAGGTGGTCGAATAATGTCCGGCATGCACGATTTTACGCTGGCTTCCGCCCGGGATGCCCTTAAGTCTCGCAAGATTTCCGCGGTTGAACTGACGAACGCCCACCTGGATGCCATCGAGCGTCTGGATGGTCGCCTCAACAGTTTCATCACCCGTACGCCCGATCAGGCTCGCGTAGCAGCCCAGGCTGCGGACGACGTTCTGGCGAAAGGTGAGGGCGGCGCACTGACCGGCATTCCGCTCGGCATCAAGGATCTGTTCTGCACGAACGGCGTCCGCACGACGGCGGCCAGCAAGATTCTTGGCAATTTTGTCCCGCCTTACGAAAGCACGGTGACGTCCAACCTTCTGCGTGACGGCGCCGTGTTCCTTGGCAAGCTGAACCTCGATGAATTCGCTATGGGGTCCGCCAATCTGAACTCAGCCTTTGGACCGGTAGAAAACCCCTGGAAGCGCAATGGCTCTGACGCCAAGCTGGTTCCGGGCGGTTCTTCCGGTGGCTCTGCCGCTGCGGTAGCCGCAGGTCTGGTCTTGGGCGCGACCGGTACGGATACGGGTGGCTCCATTCGCCAGCCGGCCGCCTTCACCGGCATTGCTGGCATCAAGCCGACCTACGGCCGCTGCTCCCGTTTCGGCACGATCGCTTTCGCAAGCTCGCTGGATCAGGCTGGCCCGATGGCCCGCAACCTTCAGGATTGCGCAATCCTGCTGGAATCCATGGCCGGGTTTGACGAGCGGGATTCCACAAGCGTCAACACGCCTGTTCCGAATTACGAAGCAGCGCTGACGCGAGGCGTCAAAGGCCTGCGCGTTGGTATTCCCAAGGAATATCATGCCCCGGGCATGCCAGCCGAAATCGAGGCCCTCTGGCAGCAGGGTATCAACTGGCTGAAGGCCGCAGGCGCAGAAGTGGTGGAAGTGTCTCTTCCGCACACGAAGTACGGCCTTCCAACTTACTACATCGCAGCTCTCGCAGAGGCATCTTCAAACCTTGCCCGCTATGACGGTGTGCGTTTCGGCGAACGTGTGAAGGGGGATTCCCTTGATGCACTGTACGAAGCCACCCGTGCCGCTGGCTTTGGCGAAGAAGTGAAGCGCCGTATCCTGATCGGAACACATGTTCTGTCGTCGGGTTATTACGATGCCTATTACCTGCGCGCGCAGAAGGTCCGTACACTGATCCAGCGGGACTTCCTGAATGCTTTCGAGAAGGTGGATTTCCTTCTGACGCCAACGGCACCGTCCAGTGCCTTCGCTCAGGACGAAAAGCCGACAGACCCGGTGCAGATGTACCTCAATGACATCTTCACTGTTCCAGCCAGCATGGCAGGCGTTCCTGCACTCTCTGTCCCGGCTGGTCTGGACGCACAGGGTGTTCCGCTCGGCCTTCAGCTCATTGGCAAATTCTTTGACGAAGAAACACTGATCGCAGCAGGGCACGTCATCGAACAGGCTGCGTCCTTCACCCACAGACCCGCCATCCATGCAGGAGTGTCGGCATGAGCTATCGTATCACCGGCAATACCGGCGAATGGGAAATTGTCGTCGGGCTGGAAGTTCATGCCCAGGTCATCAGCCAAGCGAAGTTGTTTTCTGGCTCCTCCGCCTCTTACGGCGGCGAGCCAAATACGCATGTCAGCCTGATTGACGCGGGTTTCCCGGGGATGCTCCCGGTTCTGAACCAGGAATGCGTTGCGCAGGCAGTGCGTACCGGCCTTGGCCTGAACGCGCAGATCAATCTTTTCAGCCGCTTTGATCGCAAGAACTACTTCTATGCCGATCTCCCCACTGGCTATCAGATCAGCCAGTTTGCTCATCCCATCGTGGGTGAGGGCAAGGTGCTGGTTGATCTTGCGGATGGAAGCACACGTGAAATTGGCGTGACGCGCCTTCATCTGGAACAGGACGCAGGCAAGTCCATCCATGATCAGGACCCAACGCGTTCCTTCATTGACCTGAACCGTGCGGGCGTCGCCCTCATGGAAATCGTCAGTGAGCCAGACATCCGCTCACCGGAAGAAGCCGGAGCCTACCTGCGGAAGCTCCGTCAGATCCTGCGTTATATCGATACCTGCGATGGCAACATGGAAGAAGGTTCCATGCGCGCTGACGTCAACGTGTCTGTGCGCAAGCCGGGCGAGGAGGGATATCGGACCCGCTGCGAGATCAAGAACGTCAACTCGATCCGCTATGTCATGCAGTCAATTGAAGTAGAAGCACAGCGCCAGATCGAAATCTGGGAAGCTGGCGGCGAAGTCGATCAGGAAACTCGCCTGTTCGATCATGTCCGCAGCGAAACACGCTCGCTTCGGTCCAAGGAGGATGCGCATGATTACCGCTACTTCCCGGACCCGGATCTTCTTCCGCTCATCATCGAGCAGTCCTGGGTTGACGAACTAGAAGCTGCTCTTCCCGAACTGCCAGAAGCCAAGCGGGACCGCCTGGAGCGCGAATACGGCGTCAGTCGCTATGAAGCGAGTGTCCTGACCGCAGAGCAAGCTGTTGCAGACTTCTACGAGACCGTTGCGAAGGGTGCCGATGCGCGCCTTGCCACCAACTGGATGCTCGGAGACTTCTTTGCTGCCCTGAACCGCACCGGCCGCTCGATTGAAGACAGTCCGGTCAGTGCAGAAGGGCTTCGTGAGCTGTTAAGCCTGATCTCGGATTCGACCATCAACGGCAAGATTGCGAAGGAAGTCCTTGAAGACATGGTAGAAACCGGCGAATCGGCTTCTGCTATTGTTGAGCGGAAAGGTCTTCGTCAGGTGACGGACACAGGAGCCATCGAAAGCTCCATCCGCGACATCCTGGCAGCAAATGCGGATAAGGTTGCTGAATTCAAATCCGGCAAGGACAAACTTTTCGGCTTCTTTGTTGGCCAGACGATGAAGGCCATGAAGGGTAAAGGGAACCCGGCTCTGGTGAATGAAACCTTGAAAAAGCTTCTTTCCGAATGAGATAAAAAAATTGTTCTTAAGGGGTTTGACGGCGAGGCCGTTCCCCCTTAAGAACGCCTTCACGAACGCAGTATAAAAACTGCTTTCCACGCGGAGGGGTGGCCGAGAGGCTGAAGGCGGCGGATTGCTAATCCGTTATACGATGTAAGTCGTATCGTGGGTTCGAATCCCATCCCCTCCGCCAATTACGTAAAAATCAAATAAAATTAGTTAATTATAACTTCGTACCGGTAATAGCCCGCTATCGTTTCGGTATTCCTTCCATGACCCGGAAGGCGCTACAGGATGATGATATGCATGGCTCGGGGTGGACAGGTAGGCCTCACATGGTCTGTGCATCTGTCTATTCTGCGTGATCGCCGCGCAGATGCCGGAAAGGCTTCGGAAACCAACCACGCATCCAGCAGGAAGCTATCCGGTTTCTTAAAGCAGTATCCCTTATAAGGTGTGGCAAAACCCTTAATACCATGCATTTCATTCAAGGGTCGCAATTGGAAAACCTGCTAGTTTAGGTCCTTACGGCACTTTTGTGAGCTAATTAAAGCGCGGGCTGAAAAAAATCATCCTACCTGTCAGGTGTAAATTGGCATTGACTTGCGCAACCACATAAGAACAAAACAAGAACATACAACCTTAAAATTCTGTTAGACAAGGAGCGACGGACCTGTGCAATGAGTGCTTCTCCCGACATGAAACCAGCGCTGGAGACGTTGCGTGCGGCCATCAGTCGTCTGGAAGGTCATACGAACCGGCGTCGGTCTGTTCTGCCTTTTGGCGTGAGGGAGATCGACAGTCGTCTGCCAGGGGGAGGGCTCGCGCTCGGGGCGCTCCATGAAGTGGCCGGTGGCGGCAATGATGCGCTGCATGGTGCGGCAGCCGGACAGTTCGTCGCCGGGATCGCGGCCCGCACACGCGGCAGAGTGTTGTGGATCGTCACCCGTCAGGATGTGTTTGGTCCCGCGCTCAAACAGGCCGGATTGTCCGGCCGAAGGGTCATCTATGTCGAGGCCGCTTCGGAGGCTGACGTTCTGGCGTGTTTCGAAGAAGGGCTGCGGCATGGTGGTCTTGGGGCTGTGGTCGCAGACGTGGCGCGTCTGTCGATGACGGCATCCCGCCGCCTGCAACTGGCGGCCGAAACATCTGGTGCGCTTGGCCTCGCGATCCGGCGCTGGCGCCGTCAGACCGAGGCCGCCGATTTTGGTCAGCCGACGGCGAGTGTCACGCGCTGGCGGGTGTCCGTATTGCCCTCGGTTGGGTTGCCGGTGCCAGGAGTGGGTCGGCCCCGCTGGTTGCTTGAGTTGATCCGCGCCCGTGCGGGCGAATGTGCTGATTTTGAAGTGGAGGCCTGCGATGCCAAAGGGCGGCTCGCCTACAGTCGTGGTCTCGCGGGTGGTCTCGCTCTACCTCCCGCTCTGGCCAACAGACCGGATCAGGAAGCGGCTGGGTCACGACGCGCCCGCGCCTGATCTCCCTCTGGCGCTGGTGGGGCGGGAAGGGCGTCGTCGCGTTGTGCTGTCGGTTGATCTGGCGGCCCGCAGGCTGGGCCTGCGCCCTGGCACGCCGGTCGCCAAGGCGCAGGCGCTCTATCCTGATCTGGTCTTCATGGATGCCGATCCCGATGGCGACCGGCAGGGGCTGGAAAAGCTGGCGTTGTGGTTCCAGCACCGGATTTCCCCTCTCGTCGCAACCGATCCACCAGATGGCCTGATTCTGAATACCACGGGAGCCGACCATCTTCATGGTGGCGAGCGTGCCATGCTCACGGACATGATCCATCGTCTGTCCAGTTCCGGCTTCAGAGCAAAAGCGGCCATAGCCGAGACGTGGGGCGCCGCTCATGCGCTCGCCCGTTATGGACAGGCGTCGCTGACTGTTGTGCCCCAGGGCGACGTGGCTTCTGCCCTTTCTGACTTGCCCATTGAAGCCCTGCGTCTACCTCCCACGAGTGTCGAGGGACTAATGGCGCTAGGCGTGTCGCGGATTGGCCCGCTCGCTGCGATGTCGCGTGCCCCGCTGACACTGCGTTTTGGCCCCGACATAGCCCGCAGACTGGATCAGGCCTTCGGTCGCGTGAGTGAGGCCATCATCCCGATCCGGCCCGTTGACCCGGTGCAGGTGGTGCGCAGCTTTGCCGAGCCGATCGCAGCGGCGGAGACCATCGCCCGCTATATCGGCAAGCTGGTTCCCCCGCTGTGTGAAAAGCTGGACGAACGCGGGCAGGGCGTGCGGCGTCTTGATCTGCTATTGCACCGTGTCGACCGCCGCACCGAAGCTGTCCGCGTGGCCACTGCGACGCCAGTGCGCGACGTTAGACGCCTGACCCGGCTGCTGTGCGAGAAGATCGAGACCATCGATCCCGGTTTCGGCATTGAGCGTATGGTGCTGATTGCCTCGCTGGCCGAGCCGATGGACCGGCGTCAGACCGCCTCCTCCCTGATCGAAGAGGAAGAAAGCGATGTTTCCGACCTGATCGACACGCTGGCCAATCGGGTCGGCATCCATGCGCTTTATCGGTTTGCCGCAGTGGAGAGCGATCTCCCCGAAAGGTCTTTCTGTCGTGTGTCGGCTCTTGCCCCGGAAGAGGCGAGGGACTGGCCCGATCACTGGCCACGTCCGACCCGGCTGCTGCCGCGTCCCGAACCGGTGCAGGCGATGGCGGAACTCCCCGACCAACCGCCGTTGTTCTTCATCTGGCGTGGCGTTCGGCGCAAGGTGAAATGCGCGGACGGCCCGGAACGTGTTTTCGGGGAGTGGTGGAAGGATGACACCGAACTGACCATCGCCCGGGATTATTTCCGGGTGGAGGACTCGAGCGGAGAGCGGTTCTGGCTCTACCGCGCGGGGGATGGTGAACATGGCGAGACCGGACCGCAGGCCTGGTTTCTGCATGGCATCTTCGGGTGACGTCCCTGGCACCGCCTTATGCCGAGTTGCAGGTCACAACGTATTTCTCGTTCCTGCGCGGGGCTTCATCTCCCATCGAGCTCTTCGAGGAGGCGAAAGCCCTTGGGATCGAGGCGCTCGGGATCTGCGACCGCAATTCTCTGGCAGGCATGGTGCAGGCCCATGTCGCAGCGAAAGCGGCCGGAATCCGACTGGTCGTCGGCTGTCGCCTCGACTTTGCTGATTTCCCGCCTGTGCTGGCCTATCCGACCGATCGCGCCGCTTATGGGCGGTTGTGCAGGCTGCTCACCATCGGCAAGGCCCGCGCCGGGAAGGGCAAGTGCCATCTGGTCTGGGAGGATCTGGCTCACTGGGGTGAGGGGCTGCTTGTCATCCTGATTCCAGACGTGGCTGATGACGCATGCGCCCTGCATCTGCGCAAGCTGAAAGACGCCTTTGCCGATCGCGCCTTTATGGCGCTGACGCTGCTCCGACGTCCCAATGACCAGATGCGGATTTATGAACTGGCGAACCTGGCGCATCAGGCAAAAGTGCCGACGGTCGTAACCAATGACGTGCTGTTTCATACCTATGACCGGCGCATCCTGCAGGATGTCGTCACCTGCATCCGGCACAACACCACCATCGACGACGCCGGGTTTGCCCGTGAGCGCCATGCGGACCGCTACCTGAAACCGCCTGAAGAAATGGCCCGACTGTTCAGCCGGTATCCGGAAGCTGTGGCGCGGTCCATCACCATCATGGAGCGCTGCAGGTTCAGTCTTGATGATCTGGCCTATCAGTATCCGGATGAAGTCTCTGTTCCGGGTCAGACGCCGCAGCAGGCCCTTGAAGCTCTGACCTGGGAAGGGGCCGACAGTTTCTATCCCGAGGGGATCCCTGAAGCGGTTCGCAGAAGCCTCCATCATGAACTCGCTCTGATCGCGCGCATGGATTACGCTCCTTACTTTTTGACGGTGCACAGCATCGTCCGTTATGCCCGTTCAAAGGGCATTTTGTGTCAGGGGCGGGGTTCGGCCGCCAATAGTGCCGTTTGCTACGTGCTGGGTGTCACGGCCATCGATCCGGCCCGAAACAACCTGTTGTTCGAGCGCTTCATCAGCGAGGAGAGGCGCGAGCCACCGGATATCGACGTGGACTTCGAACATGCGCGCCGGGAGGAGGTGCTCCAGTGGGTCTACAGTCACTATGGCCGGGACCGCGCAGCCCTGACGGCTGTCGTAACGCGTTATCGCGCCAAGGGTGCGTTAAGGGATGTCGGCAAGGTCATGGGGATTCCCGAAGATCTGATCCGCACGCTCTCCGGGCAGATCTGGGGCTGGGGACGAAAGCTGGAAACAGACACGCTGACGGACACCGGCATCGATCTCTCCGACCGGCGCGTCCGTCTGACCCTGGACTTGGCCCGCTGCCTGATGGGCGTGCCACGCCATCTTTCCCAGCATCCGGGCGGCTTCGTGCTGACCCATGATCGGCTGGATGAACTGGTCCCGGTGGAGCCCGCGGCCATGGAGAACCGGCAGATCATCGAGTGGGACAAGGATGATATCGACGTCCTGAAATTCATGAAGGTCGACTGTCTGGCGCTGGGGATGCTGACGTGCATGAAGAAAGGTCTCGACCTTCTAGCCGAACACAAAGGCCAGCATTTCACGCTGGCGACTATTCCGGCCGAGGATGCGCGCACGTATGCGATGATCCGCAAGGCCGATACGATCGGGGTGTTTCAGATCGAGAGCCGGGCGCAGATGTCCATGCTACCGCGCCTCAAGCCTCGCGTTTTCTATGATCTGGTCATTGAAGTTGCGATCGTGCGGCCTGGTCCCATTCAGGGGGATATGGTCCATCCTTATCTGAGACGGCGCGAGGGACTTGAGCCGGAAGAGTATCCGACACCTGAACTGGAGAAGGTGCTGAAAAAGACCCTTGGCATCCCACTGTTTCAAGAGCAGGCGATGCAGGTCGCGATGGTCTGCGCAGGATTTTCGGCCAGCGAGGCGGATCAGCTGCGTCGGGCCATGGCGACGTTCAAGAATACCGGTACCGTCTCCCAGTTTCAGGCCCGGTTGGTCGAGGGCATGAAGGAGAAAGGTTACTCGGAAGAATTTGCCGAACGGATTTACCAGCAGCTTGAGGGCTTTGGGTCTTACGGCTTCCCGGAGAGCCACGCGGCAAGTTTCGCAATTCTCGCCTATTCCTCGTCCTGGATGAAATGCAGACATCCCGATGTGTTTCTGGCGTCTCTGCTCAATTCCCAGCCGATGGGGTTTTATGCGCCGGCCCAGCTTGTACGGGACGCGCGCGAGCATGGCGTTGAGATCAGGCCAATCTGCGTCAACGCGTCACGATGGGACAGTACGCTCGAGGGGCCGGAGACAGGAGATGGCAGATTTGCTGTCCGGCTGGGTATGAGCCTCGTGAAAGGACTTGCCAATGATGAAGCCGCACAGATTGTTTCCGCGCGAGGGGCAAAACCCTTCACATCCGTAGATGATCTGTGGCGTCGGGCAGGGGTGAAGGCAGCCTCGTTGACGCATCTTGCAGAAGCGGATGCTTTCCGGTCGGCTTTTGGTCTCGCACGACGTGAAGCGCTTTGGGCTATCAAAGCTCTGCGTGACCAGCCCTTGCCGCTGTTTGCTGCGGCCATGGTGGAACGCGAGGCAGAGGAACCCGATGTGTTGCTCCGGCCCATGCAGGACGGGGCCGAAGTGACACGCGATTACAACCGGACCGGCCTGACCCTGCGGGACCATCCACTCGCCTTCCTGCGCAGCGATCTGCGTCAACAGGGCATCGTGTCCTGCCGACAGGCACTGGACGCAAAGGACGGACGCATCCTGACTTCGGCAGGGCTTGTGCTGGTTCGGCAGCGTCCGGGCTCCGCTGACGGTGTGGTGTTCCTTACTCTGGAAGATGAAACCGCCGCGCTGAATGTCATCGTTTGGCCGGACATGTTCGAGAAATACCGCCGCGTCGTGCTGTCCAGCCAGATGCTGGGCGTAAAAGGCAGTCTTCAGAAGGAAGGCGAGGTCGTGCATCTCGTCGCTCGCGAAATCATCGATTTTTCTTCGCTTCTGGCCGATGTCGGAAACCGTTCTCTGCGCAGTGTTGGCAGAGAACGGCAGGAAACACAGTCCGAAAAGATCATCGTGACATCACGAAATTTCCATTGACTGATACAGACATGTGACAACTCCCGGATGCCCTGAAAATAGGGCTTGTTCTTCCATGTTGCGATCAACAGTGAGGCGATTTGTTTAAGGTTCTCATCCGGCCTGATGCAGGGAGCGTGCAGGAGACAGTGTCGCGATACGTCGGGTCTGGGTGATGATTGTCAGAACGGCGATAGAAAGCGCGACTATCGTGACTGTAAGGAACGGCATCGGCGTGAGGCTGATCCGGTCGTTGAATGACGATAGCCAGATCCGCATCAGCACCCATGCTGTAGGCCAAGCGACAAAACTTGCAAAAACAACCGGCCGGAGAAACTGGATGAGCAGAAGCCAAAGGACATCCTGGGTTCGGGCCCCAAGAACCTTGCGTATCCCAATCTCCTGTCTGCGGCGCGAGACGTTAAAGGCGGAAAGTCCGTAGAGCCCGAGACACGCGATGCCAATGGCTACCGCAGAACCGATACCAAACAGGGCACCGTGACTTTCATCCCGCCGATAATCGTCCGCAAAGATGTCGGATGCGGTTTGCGCTGAGAAAGCCACATCTGGCGCAACTTCAGCCCATGCCCTGGCGAGGCGATCCATTTCAATCTGAGTGGATGTTCCACTGTAGCGGACCAAGCCGCCAATATAGGAAAACGAGCCGGATGCGCCCATAAAAAGTAATGGCCTCAGGGGAGCATTCGCCGAGCGGACCCGGATATCATCAATGACTCCGACGACATGGTAAGTCTGCGGGGCACCGCTTTCCTGAACATCTTTTCCAACAGCATCCTGGGGCAAGGAAAATCCAAAGCGCTCGGCCACAAGGCGCGTCAGAATGACGCTGGTGCCATTTCCCGCCACACGTGGATCGACCGGGTAGTCCTGCCCATGATGGCTATCGAAAAAACGCCCTGCAAGCAGGTGTGCACCGATCGCGTCGAAGTACCCGTTGGTCGCACGCCCCCAGTTCATCGCGTGCTTTTCAGGATGCCCTGCAAGCAGCCAATCGTCGTTATTGAGGGCGTTGTGAGGGTAAATATCCGAGCGTGTCGCAATACGCACACCCGGAACCTGTGCTAGCCGCGTTATGATGTCGCTTTGTCGACTGACGAGGGAGGCATCATTCAGCGATGGAATGACGATGAGGCCATCCTGCTTCATGCCGCGATCCAGCATTCTGACGTGACGTGCCTGGAGTCCCATGACGAGGCTGCAAATTGCAAGCGTCATGGCAAAGCTGAACTGGAGTACGACCAGAAGAGCGCGCAGTCTGCTTTCAATCCGACCGCCAGCCGGTGTCTTGCTTGCTGCCAGTACGGCAGCCGGACGAAAACCGGAGATAATCAGCGCAGGATAAAAACCTGCAAGTGTGCCGGCCCCCAGAACGACGAGCGCGTTGATGGACAGTACAAATACCCAGTCCATCGAGAGGGCCCAACCACCCCACAGATTGACCCAGTGTAGCGCCAGCTCCGTAAACACTGATCCGAGAACCGCGGCCATCATGACCATCACGTAGGCTTCGGTCATGAACTGCGCAATCAGGCGCAGGCGCGTTGCTCCCAGCACTTTTCGGACAGCGACTTCACGGGCCCGCAGGGCAGAGCGTGCCGTAGCCAGATTAACATAATTAATGATGGCTGTTGCCAGAGCGGCCAGTCCGATCAGACCAAGGATACGCACAAGAGCACGGCTGTTTCCACCTTCTCCAATGGCAGCCGCGTGGAAATGGAGGTCTTGCAGTGGCACCAGCTCCAGTCCTCCGCCACCGAATATTTCCTGAAGCAGATCCTTCGTCCAGTTGCCAGGATGCTGGTAGGGATAATGCGCCAATCCAGCTTGGATGCGCGGAATAGCACGTGGATCGTCGACCCGAACCCAGAGTGTTCCCCACATAGACCCCCAGTTTGTGAAAGCATATTTTGAGAGCCAGCTTGTCGGAATGACCTCGATCAGATCGAACCCCATCGTCTGGTTCGGAGGCTGCGGCGCCAGAATGCCGCTTACGATCGCTTCCGTCTGACCATTATCGATCCGCAGGCGCTTTCCCAAAGCCTGTTCGGTCCCGAAATATTTACGAGCCATATCCTTCGAAATCACGACCTTCCCCGGACCGTCCAGCGCGGTAGAGCTATCTCCGGCGAGGAGGGGCAATTTGAAGACGGAAAAGAAAGCGGGATCCGTCAGCGTTACTTTTTCCTGTGACAGCGTCAGCCCCGCCCGAACAACCAGCGGTTCTTGCAGCATCCGTATGGCTGCTCCAATCTCGGGAAAATCCTGCTTAAGGAAGGGAAAAGGCACAAAACTGACGTCATCGCTTTCGGACGGCGCATGACTGGCAGGTCGAAACACCTCGTTAAGAACATACAGGTGGGAAACGTTAGGAACGCTGGCGTCGTAGCTGTTTTCGTAACGCACGATCAGTGCCATCGTAAGGAACACGGCAATGCCGAGTGCGAGGCCCGCCAGATTGAGAAATGTATAGCGTTTCTGACCGGTAAGAGTACGCCAGGTGGCTCTGAGAGTATCGGCGAACATAATCCGGTTCTCCTTTCTTACCAGCCAGCCTTGTCGATAGCGGAGATTGGCGCCTGAAGAGGTTCCCAGCCGCGTGTCCGCGCATGCTGAAGTTTTGCCGCAGCGTCATAATGGGGCATTCCGGGTAGGAGATCCCCACTCTGAAGCCGCCCCATCGCGGCGAGGAGCGTTGCTTCTGCGACGATGGTATCATGCCGACTGCTGGCGAGTTCCACCTGGGCTGACCGCAGGTTCTGATCGGCATAAAGGACGTCGGTCGTGCTCCGCAGACCGTAGCCATATTCGATCTGGTATCCCTTGAGAGACGTCTCACCGGATTTGACTTCGGCAATTCCGGCACTGATAGCCTGTAATCCGTTTTCAACGGCATGCCAGTTGGTTGCCACGTCCTGAAGCGCAGTTCGCCGCGCGAGTTCAATGTTCTCGCGGGCCTGTTCGTCTACGTTGCGAGCCTGGCGGATCTGGGAATTGTACAGATCTCCGTTGTAGAGGGGCTGGACGAGTTGCACGACGCCAGTCACCTGTTCGCCATACTGTCCACCCCGGAACGGTGAGGCGGGACCGATCGTTCCGAAAGTGCCCTGAACCTGAATTTGTGGCCCCCACTGTGAGCGGGCGGTATCGATATCAGCAGACGTGGCTTTCTTTGTTTCCTGCATCTGGGCGAGCTGTGGATTAAGTGTAAGCGCAGTTTTCAGCGCCTGATCGAGCGTTGCAGGCAGGCCCGGCAGGCTATCAGGCATTGTGAGTTCACTGGGATCTGCGCCAATAACCGCGCGAAACTGGGCCACGGATGCGGCAAGCGTGGCCTGAGCCTGTGTAACGGCAACCTCTGCTGACCGTCGGCGCGTCTCCGCCTGCTCGACATCGGTGCGCGTGACCTGCTCGGAGGGCTGTCCGCCGAGATTGTAACGCGAGGTTGTCAACTGGACCTGCCTTGTCAGCATCTCCAAATCTGCCCGACGGACGTCGAGGATGTTTCGGTCTCGCAATACATTCATGTAGGCCGTGACGACATTGGTAAAGACCTGCGCCTCAATGAGCCTCAACTGATGCTGTTCCGCTTGAGAACGGGCGTCCGCTGCACGGACCTGATTGGCGACATGGCCGAATGAATACAGCGTCTGCTTGGCCGATACATAACCTTCAGCAGAATTGGACGTATAAGAGCCAAGCGCAAAGGCGCTGGTGTACGGTCCCTGTTGATAGGAAGCGTCCATGTTGAGCTGAACGGTGGGCCTCCAGCCTGACCTGGCTTGCGCTGAGTTTTCGGTAATGGCGCGCTGATTGGCCTGCTCACCCCGCAGGGTCGGATTGCTTCGGTAGGCGAGAGCAAGGGCCTCCTGCAACGTTTGAGCATCCGCAATGGCTGGGAAAGCGGTCGTGGACGCGACCAGCAGGGCAAGAACGAGGAGCGTGCTGTGTCTCATGATCGGGCAGGGTCCTGAGTGGTGAGTAGAGCAGCGGTTCATGAAGAGCCCAGAGCGATGGCCGGTGCACTGCGGGCACCGCGGCGGATCTGGAACAGAGTGGTGAGAACCGCGAGCGCGAGTACGATCAGGGCAGTCAGGGCGAAATAGAGCGGAGAAAGGCTGATCTGCCGGTCAAACCCGGACAGCCAGTTACGCATCACCCACCAGGCAACCGGCCACGCAGCGATGTTCGCAATCATGACGGGCCGCAGGAACTGGAGGATCAGAAGGCGCGTCACCTGTTGGGCTGTTGCGCCGAGCACTTTACGGACCCCGATTTCGAATAATCTGCGGCGGACGTTGAACACGGCGATGCCGTACAGGCCGATGGAGGAAATGGAGAGGGTCACGAAGGAGGCAACAATCATCAGCATTCCGCGCTGCTGTTCTGGCCTGACATCCTCATCAATGATCTCACCGACACTGCGCAGATTCAGCGCGCTTTCCGGATAGACCTGCTTCCAGATCGTAGCGATTGCTGCTCGCGTTGTGTTTTCAGGAGCGTTTCTGTAGCGGACAGAGAGTACGCCGTACCCAATCGGTCCTGATATGGCATAGTAGAGCGCAGGCGTAACGCTGGCCCGACTGTTTTTGAAACGCATATCGGCAATGACGCCGATGATCGTCTGGATGTCCTTGCCATGCAATGTGATCGGCGTTCCGATGGCACTTGCATCATTAGCGAACCCAAGCGCTCGCACTGCGGATTCATTGATGACGACATTATGTGTGCCGAACGCCAACGCCTGGCCGGTGAGGAAACTGTCGAATGGGGCCGCGGGCATAGGGCGACTGTCGTAATCATGAGAGCTGTCGAACAGGCGCCCGGTGAGAAGGTGTGCCCCCCAGACAGGAAGCGTCGAGGATTGTGTTCCGATCACAGCCAGTATGGCAGGCGTTGCATTTCCTGGGCGGGTTGTGTCGAAGGTTATACCTGCGCTGCCTCCACCGGGTGCATCATCCGAAACCGTGGCGCCAGTGACGCCTGGAAGGTCACGTACAAGATCGCTCAATCGCTGCTGGCGCAGACGCTCGGTCGGATCATTCGGCAAATGGCTTACGAGAAGGCCGGATTGATGGAACCCACGGTCCATGGTCTCAAGCAGGTGCGTCTGACGCCAGATGACCAGCGTGCAGATTGTCAGTGTCACAGCGAAGGAGAACTGAACGATGGTCAGCCCTTCGCGCAGGCGGCTCCCGAGGCGACCGCTTCCTGGCAGGCGGGCTGAGGAGAGAACCGTAGCCGGCCGGAAGCGTGAGAGAACCCATGACGGATAGGCTCCTGCGCAGGCCCCTCCGATGACGGACGCAATGATAAGGAGGGGCACTGCAAAGCCGAAATCGAGCCGGACGGGCCAGCCACTTAGCGTCGTGATCCAGGGCAGCGTCAGTTCAGTCAGGGCGAGGGCGACAAAGGCCGCAATCAATGCCAGCCCGATGGCTTCTGCCGTAAACGACAGTCCCAGCGTCAAGACCGTCGCTCCCAGCACCTTGCGCATCGCGACTTCACGGGCCCGGGTTGCCGCAAGAGCCGTGGACAGTGTGACGAAGTTAACCAGCCCTGCGCCGAGTGCCAGCAGACCAACGATGCCGAGGATCACTGGCAGGCGTTTGTCAGTCCCTCGCATTCCAATGGTGGCGTCGAAGAAGTGCAGACTGGTGAGAGCACGCTCGCGGACAACATATTTTTTAGCGTCTTGTTCCGACAGCCCTGCGGCATGTCGCTGTACGAGACCTTGGAGGAGGGTGGGGAATTGAGATGCGACCGATGGCGAGACCCGCAGCCAGATTTCAGATGTGGCCATTGGCCAGAGATCATTGATGTGCAGGGCTGCCTCCGAAGAGGGAACAATGATGTCAAATCGTGGTGTGGTATTCGCGGGAAGTTCCTTCAGAACGCCCGTGACATGCAGTCTGTGAGTCTGCCCTTTCTGGGTCAGGTCAAGTGTTTTTCCAAGAATGCTATGGTCGGTCCCGAAGAAGCGTAGTGCTTCTGCCTGTGAGAGGACCACGCCGTCTGGGACTAAAGCAGTTGCGGGATCTCCTTCCAGAAGCGGCAGGGCAAAGACATCGAAGAGATGCGGGTCGGTGCGCGCAATGAAGACGTCCCAGGCGTTTTCATTGACGCGAATGGTCGCTCCGGAAAAGCCTCGCAGGACGGCGGTCGCGTTCCAGTCCGGATGTTCGGCGCGTAATGCGTCGATGAGGCGAATGCTGGAGACGGAAGCCTCGCTGTCATCGAACGCATCCAGCCGGTAAATGTCCGCAGCGTGTGGAATCCAGCGGTCGAAGCTGAATTCGTAGCGTACGATCAGGACCAACGTGAGAAACGTTGCCATACCGAGTGCCATGCCAAGCACGTTCAGTGTTGTGAACAGACGGCGTTGGACGATGCCGCGCCAGAAAATCAGGGCGATGTGGGACAGCATGACGCTTACTCCGCTCTGAGAGCACGGGCCGGTTCGGCGCGGGCGAGACGTAGTGTTTGTCCAAGGACAGTGAGGGCAGCGATGGCGGTGGTTCCGCTGACGACAATCGCGAAATCGAGCCATGAGACTGAGATCCGCTGATGAAAGCCTGAAAGCCAGGACTGCACCGCGAGCCATGCCGGGACAGCGGCGAGGGCGCAGGCGACAAGCACGGGGCGCAGGAAATCACGCAACATGAGCGTGAGAACCTTCTGGCTCGTCGCCCCCAAAGCCTTGCGAATGCCGACTTCATGCGTTCGGCGAAGTGCAATAAAGGACGCAAGCCCATACAGACCGAGGCACGCAATAGTGACGGCGATGCCCGAGGCGATGGAGAATAGCCAGCCGCGTCGCTGTTCCGTGATGTAGAACGTGGACATACGTTCCTGAACCGTCTCGAAACTGGAAGGGGCATCCGGGAAAACCTGATCCCATGCCGACTTAAGACGTGTTCTCATGATGTTCTCAGAGGCCCCGGAAAAGCGGACCGATGCGTGCGGATAGGTCTGAGGCGCGGTGGAATAGAACGTGATCTGGGGTGAGACGTCTTCGCGTACGGAAATGAAACGCATGTCTTTGGTCACGCCGATGACCCGTAACGTGACACTTCCGCTCTTAAGCAAAGCACCAACAGCGCTTTCAGGCGTCACAAACCCCAGTCGGGACAGGGCAGTACGGTTGAGGACCATGTTCCAGGTTTTACCTGGCGCCTTGTAGAACGCATCGTCCCCGGGGCTGTCGTCTTCACCGTGGCTGCTGTCAAACCAGCGCCCGGCAAGCAGGCGAGGACGATACGTCGTGACATAGTCGCCAACGATCGTATCTCCAAGGACATGAATGTCTCCGCTATGCGAGCCAACGGGTGTGACATCAAATCGGTGACGATTGTCGATATTCGGGGTGAGTTCGGAGAGACATGTGGACACCACGCCCGGGGTGTGACGCAGGGCTGCGATGAGGGCGCGCTGCTTTCCGGCATCATTCGCCATGTCGCCGGAACTGATAAGCACGCCTTCACGTGCGAAGCCCAAATCCAGCGCCTGCATGAAATTGGCCTGCCGGTTCACCACGAGCGTACAGATCGCGAAGGCCACGGCGAATGCGAACTGTATGATGACGAGCCCATTCCGCAGACGCACCGCGCTCCGGCCGCCGGACGGCATCCGGGTTGCGGCAAGGACGTGTGCCGGTTGGTAGGACGAAAGAATGATCGCCGGGTAGAGGCCGCAGGCAAGGCCAGTCAGCAATACGACGCCGAAAAGGAAGGGAAGCGTAAAGCCATAGTCCATATGCAGGGTCGTACCGGTGAGGGCAGCCGTGAAAGGGAGGGCAACTTCACACAGGGCGAGCGCGAGTGCGCCCCCCACGGCGGTATTGACTATGGCTTCCCCTACGAACTGGACGAACAGTACCATTCGCGTGGCGCCCAGTGTCTTACGGATAGCCACCTCTCGTGCGCGCAGACCAGCCCGCGCCGTTGCGAGATTGACGGCGTTGAAAACGGCGAGCAGGAGCGCCAGAACACCGATCAGTTCAAGAATATTAACGACCGATCGGTCGGTTGCCTCATCTCCGCCAATGACCTGTAGATCGTGAAAATGTGTTTCGCGCAGGCTGACCAGTGAAAGGCGGAAGTGGCGTTCGGGATGGACACCTTCGCTCTTATCGTCATTCGCATCTCCGGATGCGTGATCGATCACAAAACGGGTCAGGTTTTGTGAGATTACACCGCGATCAGCGGCATGATGTACCCGTACGAAAATATTGCCTGCGCTGGAGCCCCAGCGTGTGAATTGCGGTTTTTCCATCTCGTAAAAGGGGATGGGCGTTACAGCGTCAGGTCTAATCGTCACAGGTCCGCCTGGACGGGCGAGTATGGCCGTTACCGTCTGGCTGACGCGGTGGCCTTCATGGTCTGTCGTGATGATGCGTCCGAGCACATTCGTCGTGCCAAACAGGGCCTGTGCCGTATTCGCTGAAAGGACGATCGCGTCCGGTCGGGTCAACGCCGTGCGTGCATTGCCGCGTTCGAGCTTTAGGGTGATGACATCAAAAAAAGATGGATCGACCATAGCGGTGTCGGCCGTGACCCTGCGATCGCCTGCATGAAGCTGATAATCCGCTGTTTCGTAGCGTGTCGTGGCAAGGATCTGAGGGAAGTCCGTATGCAGGAACGGAAACGCGATGAACGGCACATCGGCGTTCTCCTGAGGAGCGTTTCCGGGATTCATGTGATGAGCGTCAAGGCGCAGAACATTCGCTGCGTCAGGAATGGATGCGTTGAAGCTGTATTCATATCGAACCTGCAACGTCAGCACGAGGCAGACCGCCATACCGAGCCCCAGCCCAATCACGTTGAGAGCCAGATAAAGAGGCTGACGCCGGGCCTGACGGACGATATTGCGCAAGATGGTGATGAGCATGACGCTTACTCCGCTCTGAGCGCGCGGGCCGGTTCGGCGCGGGCTACGTTCAGGGTCTGAAACAGGACAGTCAAAGCAGCGACGAGCAGCGCCGCTACAAAGACCGCGGCGAAATACAGAGGGGAAAGGGGAATGCGTGCGTCGAACCCTGACAGCCAGTTTCGCATCACCACCCAGGCCAGCGTGCATCCGATGAGCCCTGCACCCAGAACCGGCTTGAGAAACTGTCCCAATAGCAGGCCCAGAACTCGTGCTGTTGTCGCACCCAGCGTCTTGCGGATTCCGACTTCCAGCATCCGGCGGGCAACGGTGAAAGACGCGAGTGCATACATGCCCATCAGTGCAATGAAGATCGCAACGCCAGCGCCGATAGCCAGAAGTTCTCCACGCCGCTCGTCGCCTCGATAATCATGAGACAGAAGATCGTTCGCCAGTAACGCACTGAACGCAAGATCAGGCGCCCTGCTTTGCCAGATCGTCCGCAGATTAGCCTCGACATCATGCTCCGGACGGTTTTCGAAGCGTACGCCTGCGCTGCTGAAACGATAGGGTATGGAGCTGTAAAAATAGATGGAAGGAAGAGGCGCTGAGCGTGCTGAATTCAGACGGACGTCATTCACTACGCCGATTACGTGCCATGGCGCACGATCGGTATGTTTGCGGATTGTCTGACCCAGTGCCGCTTGTGGTGTCGTATAACCAAGGGCGCGCGCGGAGCTGGCGTCGATGACGACAGAATGTATTCCTTTGCCCCTCTGCTGGTCATCTTCGCCATGTGCATCGTCGAACAGGCGTCCGGCAATCAGGTGAAGTCCGAACAGCCGGAAATAGTCACGCCCGACATCCTGCCATTCAAGGCGGGGGCGCTGGTCCGGAGCGTTGAGAGGTGAGAAATAGTCGGCCGCAGAGAACCCAAAGTCGCCCGGCATGGTGTAAAAGCTGGATACCGTCGTAACACCGGCAACATTCCGGAAAGCATCCATAAGCGCCAGCTGCGCTGTGGGCGTGCCAATATTATCAATGAAGGGTATGAAGAGCAGCCCGTTGCGATCAAAACCGCGGTCCATGTCGCGCACGAACACTGACTGACGCAGGATCACGACGCTTGAGACGCTCAGCCCGATTGCAAAGCCAAATTGTATGACGACGAGCCCAAGACGAACGACAGCGCCCAGGCGTCCCATCGTAGCCATACGGGAAGCTGCGAGAACTCGGGCGGGTTGATATGCCGAGAGCCAAAAGGCCGGATAGGTTCCTGCAACCATGCCGACAAGGATGACCAGCACCAGAAGCGCAGGTATCAGGAGGTCATATGGAATCGCCACATCCCAACCGCCCAGCGCGTTGATTGTCGGTATGGCAATTTCGATCAGGGCAAGGGCGGGGATCGCGGCGCAGACCGCGAGCAGGATCGCTTCACCCATGAATTGGATAATCAGATCACCTCCTGTGGCGCCGAGCGTTTTGCGCATTGCCACTTCCCGTGCACGGAGCAGCCCACGTGCCGTGGAGAGATTGATTGTGTTGATGATGGCTGAGAGCAGCGCCAGAAAGCCAATGAGCCCAAGCATGATGACGCTGTTCCGGCTGGCACTTGAAACTCCGAGTGTCCCGTCAAGGAAATGTAAGGAGGGCAAGGGGCGGAGCCGCCAATCCCGTAATTCACCTGCCTCGCGCACCTGGGCCGGCACATGCTCCAGGGAGAACGGTACCATTGCACCCTGTAGGCGTTTGGCATCCGAGGCAGCGTGAAGACGGAAGAAAACATATCCACCTTCGACGCCCCACTGCAGGAAAGCCGGGGATGCAAGCATTGCGCTGTCGATCGGGATCAGCATGTCAGGCTGAAGTGTCACATTGCCGGGCACGTGACTGAGAACACCGGTGACGATGAGTTCCGCTTTGCGTCCATCGTGATCAACGGTCAGCTTTTGGCCGATCACGTTGATGGTATGGAAATAGGTGCGGGCACGTTCTTCTGAAAGAACGATGCTGTTTGGCGCGGATAGCGCAGACGCTGCGTCTCCGCGAACGAGCGGATAGGGCAGCGTCTCAAAGAAATCCGGATCGACATAGAGGGCGTTGGAAGAACGAACGTCATCTGCCGTGATGATTGAGATATTATCGGGGCGAATACGTGTCGCATGCGTGATTTCGGGAAAGGCTGCCTTCAGAGCGTCGTAAACCCGAAACGGGGCATCTGCGATTTCAGAGGCGCGTCCGTCCTGCACATTGACCGCGTCCAGCCTGTAGATACCGCTTGCTCCGTGTAGCCATTGGTCGAACGTAAATTCGTAACGAGCAATCAGCCCAAACGTGAGGCAGGTTGCCAGACCAAGTGCCAACCCCATGACGTTGATTGCCGTGTAGAGCCGATGGCAGCGCATTTGACGGAAAAAAGCCGCGAAAACAGTAAGGACATGCGGGGTCAGCTTCATGATTCCTGCTCCAATCTCGGGACGCGCGCGGTTTCCACCTCAGATAGCGTTGCGGACGGAGACCACGACCTGACCGTCGAGCATGTCGATGCGGCGGCGCGCGAGGTCGGCGTGGCTGGGGGAATGTGTGACCATGATGATAGTGGCGCCTTCGTCATTGAGGCGCTGGAGGATATCCATCACCTGTGCGCCGTTATCGGTGTCCAGGTTACCGGTCGGCTCGTCGGCGAGGATCAGGCTGGGCTGGCCTACAATGGCGCGCGCAATGGCCGCGCGCTGCTGCTGGCCGCCTGAGAGTTGAGAAGGATAATGCCGTGCACGGTGCGCGATGCCGACATGGTCCATGGCATGCGCAACGCGGTCCCTGCGCTCGCTTTTGGGCATCTCACGGTAGATGAGTGCGAGTTCGATGTTTTCTTCGATCGTCAACTCATCGATCAGGTTAAAACTCTGGAATACATATCCCAGATGTTCCCGGCGGAATTTGGCAAGCTCCGCTTCGTTCATTGCGGTCAGTTCCTGTGTGCCGAAGCGATAGGAGCCACCGGTTGGCCGGTCGATCGTGCCGAGGATGTTGAGCAGGGTGGATTTGCCGCAGCCTGAAGGCCCCATGATTGCGACGAATTCGCCAGTCTCGATCTGAAGATCGATATCCTGAAGGGCTGTGGTTTCTACTTCGTCAGAACGGTAGAGGCGCTGGATTTGAGAAAGTTCGATCAACATGATGTTCGGCCCTGTCAGTGGATCGAGAGATGGTTGAAATTCTTGTAGGAATTGTAGGAAGAGACGATCACCCGATCTCCATCATGCAACCCGCCGGTGATTTCGACCTGTTCGGGATTGCGACGCCCGGAGGTGATTGAAACCCGGTCTGCGCTGTGATCCCCTGATGCCATGACAAAGGCCGAAGAGCCGCCACTCGCCTCCAACCACGCGCCATTTGGCAGGACGAGAGCACGATGAGTTTCACCGAGCGTGATGCGCAGATCGACGCTTTCTCCGCGCCTTAACCCTGCTGGTGGAGGACGGTCAAAGGTAAGTTCCGCACGAAACTGGCCGTTCGTGACCTGTGGATGCACGCGGGATACGGTCATTGGCAGTTTTGTGTCGCCAAGATCAGCCTCAGCCCGTTCGCCAATTACGACGCGACCTAGATAGAATTCATCAATGTCTGCATCGAGACGGTACTGTCCCTCGCTGTCGATCTGGCCGATCTTATCTCCAGCTTTCAGTGACTGCCCCGACTGAAGGTCAAAATTGGTCAGTCGGCCATCCAACGGCGCACGAAGGACGAGTGCATTGAGGCTGGTCTCCACGACGTCCAGATTGGATCGCAGCCGCTGGGCTTCTTCGTCAATCTCGTTTCCCTGCCGATCCGCGACCCTCAGATCCAGTGACAGTGCATTTTCAAGGCGTTTTAGGCGCTGGGCATAATAGTCAGCCTCGTCACGATAGGACTGAACGTTCGCGTCAGATTCAAAGCCTTGTCCGTGAAGTTGCTGGCGAATGGAAAGCTCGCGCTGGGCCTTGAGGAGATTATATCTGGCCTCGGCAAGCTGCGTTTCTTCGCTTGTGCGGGTCTGTTGCAGGGTCAGGCGCTGGGCACTAACTGCACCGAGTTGGCTTGCGATCTGCGCTTCTCTGGATGTGACGTCCAACTGGAGCTGAGGATTGGTCAGATGTGCCAGAACGTCCCCCTTTTTCACGAGGGCACCATCTTTTGCCACGACTTCAGAAACTTCTCCGCCCTGTATGGCGTCGATAAAAGTGACATTGAGTGGAGCAACGGTGGCGCGGACTGGGAGGTAATCGAGAAAGGGTGCGGACTGTACTGTCGCGACTGTGAGCTGGTCCTGAGATACCGAAAGCGTTCCCGACGCGGGTACGAGACGCCATCCAGCCCAGAGAAGACCGATGACTACAACGGGAGCGCCATAACGCAGGGCCTTCCGGAGCACGACTTTACGCCGTGAAGGAGGAACCACCCGATCCATAACTGCGCCTGATGCCGGGCGCATCGTAGTGTTCGACGACGCTTTGGAAACGGGTTGATCCATGCACTGTTTCTCCTGTTGGCAAACAGTGTATCATGGAGATTATCGAATTTATCTTATTGATAAATAAGGGAGAAATTAAGGTGTCTATCTAGGTTATGTCCGCTTTCGAACGTGGTGTCCGGAACCGGACACCTTTGAAAGGCCTGTCAAGATCGAAATGAATGACTTCTGCAACGAATCGGGAGAAGGAAAGTCCTTAGTGCCCCGTCTTCTCTTCGTCGATGATGATCGCGATGTGCAGATTGCTGCGAGGCTATTGTTTCGCCGAAATGGGATCGAGATGCTTTCCGCGTATGGAGCGGAAGAGGCTCTGACACAGCTTGCATCTTTCCCTGTGGACCTTGTGTTGCTGGATCTCAATTACAGGAAGGGCGAAAGTAGCGGCGCAGAGGGGCTGGCCTTACTCAAAGATATCTTGGTTCTCCGTCAGGATCTGACTGTGATCGTCGTAACCGGCCATAGCGGCGTAACGATTGCGGTTGCAGCGATGCGAGCAGGCGCTGCTGATTTCGTTATGAAGCCCTGGAATAATGAGCGCCTTCTTGCGCTGGTTGGCACAACTCTGAAGGGGCGTCGGGCCGATCAGGCGGCTGAAACCGATCCTGTTATGATCGTGGCATCGGAAAAACTGCGCCGTATTGTCACTGAAGCCGACCGCCTGGCCGTTACTCGTGCTCCACTGGTCATTACAGGGCCCTCCGGGGTTGGAAAGATGCTTCTTGCACGGCGCATTCATGCGCTTTCTCAGGAGAGCAATCCTGCAGTGACGATCCGCGCGGAAGATTACGAGGAACTGCCGGAAGAAGGCGGAACGTGGATCTTTCGCAACTTTGAAGCGCTGTCTGCACCCATGCAACGACATCTGGCAGACAGGCTGGATGAACCCACGCCCCCACGGGTCATTGCCCTTTCATCTGTGGATCATACTGGTTTGGAGGCTGCTCTTGACCCGCGACTGATGCTGCATCTTGGGATGATAATACTGCCGCTGTCGCCTCTTCACGAGCGACCGGAGGATATCCTTGCCCTGAGCGGACATTTTTTACGCTATTTCTCAGTTCGACACGGGCTGATGGAGCCAGTGATAGATGAAGAGCGACGTCAGTTGCTCTGTGGAGAAGCATGGCCGCAAAACGTGCGGAGCCTTCGTGCAACCGTTGAGCGGGCGGTCCTCACGGGAACATGGAGCTGGACATCATCTGACGGGCAGGGCGGGGCTTCAAAAAGCACGCCTACACTGCGCGATACAGAGCGGTCCCTGATCGAGGCAGCTCTTCGCAAACACGGATTCAATGTCACACAAGCGGCGCGGGAGTTGGGCCTGACACGACCGGCGCTCTACCGCCGGATGGCAAGGTATGGGCTTTAGATGCGGGTTGCGATTGAAACGCTTCTGCTGCTTTCCGGCATCGTAGCGGCCTGTCTGATCACGGCTCCGGCGTGGCAGCACGGATTTTACGCGACGGCTGTTCTGCTATCGTGCCTGGGATTGTTTTGTGCTGGCTCTGTCGTAGAGGCACAGATCCGTATGGCGCGACGCCTGAAACGACAGGAACCTTCTGTCGTGCGGTCTGTGGATCGGGAAAAACTGCGCAATCGGGCGCTGCTGGACCATGCACCGGTTCCGCTGCTGATCCAGTATGTTGATGGCACACTTCATGCTGCCAATCGCGCGGCACGGCGCCTGTTCCTGACGGAAGGTGTCCTCCGCGATCCACCACCACCACTTGTCATGGCATTAGAAAATGACGCGACGGGGCCAGAGAAACGTTTGATCCGGCTAGCGTCCAACGGAGGCTCATCCCGGGTCTATGCGTTATCGGTGGGGAAGGGTGGTGGCGCAGGAGGCATCGTAGCGTATCTGGCACTGACAGACGTTGAAGCCGGACTGAACGCTGCTGAAGCACAGGCACTTCGTGATCTGTTGCAGATTTTGAGTCATGAAATCATGAATTCCCTCACACCCATCGTTTCTCTGTCGGCGACGGCAGAGGATCTGTTTGCCGAACAATGCAGTTTGAAAAGAGAGCGTTATGAGACAGACGATCTGATCATCGAGGCACTTGGGACAATCCGTCGCCGTACTGAAGGGTTGGATCGTTTTGTTCGTGGTTACCGTGATCTTGCCCGCCTGCCAGAGCCGGATCTGAAATTAACGGACCTTGGTGCATTGGTTCAGGAGATTGTCCGAATTTTTACTGCGCGATGGAAGGAATGTGTGGCGCTGGATGTCGTACTACCACCCGGCCGTATCATGGTTCGGCTTGATGCCGTGCAGATGGAGCAGGCGCTGTTAAACCTTCTGAACAATGGCGCGGAGGCTGCTCTCGCACAGCCTGATCCTCATGTGCACCTGACTGTCGAAGCTGCGAATAACACGATTGCTATCCGTGTTCGCGATAATGGACCCGGTATAGACGTGGCTCTACGGGAGCAAATCTTTGAGCCGTTTGTATCATTCAAGTCCGGAGGAAACGGGATCGGGTTGCCTCTCGCGCGCCAAATTATCAGAGGTCACGGTGGTAGACTGGCATTAGGGATCACGGACGAGAAATCACATTGGAAAACAACGTTTGATGTACAGTTATAATATCTTCCACAAGGAAAAAGCAGGTTTGCAAACGCCATGTGAGATAGGCAGGTTTCTTCATTTATAAGCTCCGTAACCCTCTAAAATTTTCAGTATAATATATTGGATTAAGAGCCGGGGTATAGGATGCTGATGGATGTTCAGCTGCATCGCCTTACGCCAGCATAAAAACTTTACAAATGTGCGTATCCGGGGGGGGGGCTTGCTCATTCTCGTATAGCCCAACGGCTCGCGACTATGGCGCATGAAGTATCGCTTCGGCCGCTGCGAACAGCGGCTCTCCGGTGGCACTTATCGGGAAATCAGTCTGGCAGTGGTCCGCAGCCCACTGGGACAAAAGGGCGGCTCAGTCCGAGGCTTTACAAGCAAAATCTATGCCCGATTTGACAATCAGGGATGCCGTCTTAGCTACACCTCCATCAAAGTACAGGCCTCATACTACAAAGCTACAGACGCCCTGATGAAGTTGTCCGTTCCAAAACCTAAGGCCTCTGCGCGGCCGGGGCTTTAACAGTGACAGTTTCTGCCAGCATCTGCTGGTCCACCGGATCCTGCCGCTCATTCCATTACCCGAAGGCCACAGCGCCCCACAGAAAACAGACTGGCGACATTACAGAAATCGCAATCGCATCGAGCGGATGTTCAACAGGTTCAAGCAGATGCGCCATATCATGCCCCGCTACGACATGACCGCTTTGTCCTTCATCAGTTTTCTTAACCTCGCCGGCATAAGGCTCTGGATCAGGTCTTTTTCAATGCGACCTACACAATGGCATAGAATATTTTTTATCACGTCCTGCCGACCGCTGGTTGCGTCGCCGCCCAAAGCCGCAGGCTATTAGCTCAATCACAACCTGACAGGCTTATTTGTCGGAGGCCGTCGATAGGCGATATTTACTCTACGGACGTCTACCAGCACTCGACATTCTGAAGATCGACAATAATGTCGATATCGGAACAGCATTCAATCGAGGTGATGAAATGGGTTCGTGGGGTGCTCTCATTATGGGTTTTTTCGGAGCGTTCTTTGCGTCCATGACTTTATATTGGCAGTTTGACGAAAGCGGATTGAAGTTAGTGCTCCCGTTCATAGTTTTCGGGATCATCGCCTTTTTTGCTGTTCACGTCATTCGCCAACCGGGTGACGGTATTGCGCCATCAGAACGGGCCAAGAAAGTAATAAGCTGGAGCAGCATCGGTGAGGGAGTTGGCCTCTTCCTTGCATCCAATATCGTCATGAACTTCCATCACCCGGAATTTCTGATGCCTGCGATGGCATTAGTCGTCGGGTTGCACTTCATTCCAATTGCATATGTCGCGCCATTTTCACCATTTTATACTTTAGGCGGGGTGCTGATTTTCGTTGGACTAATTGGATTTGTTCTCGGAGCGCCTCTGGGGAGCGCAATTTCCGGCTTCATGTCGGCCGGTGGACTATGGGTCGCGTCAGTACTGGCAATCTGGCGGGACGCACGCTTTAAACGAAAAAACGGATCAGTTATCGTGACCTCTACATAGACATCCGAGAAGAACCAAATTCCGCTCCCCTCACAAACAGACAACGTTTCAGATCATGCGTTAAATCGTCACTGACCGACCCCATCGCGGCGATGGCTTATCTAGAAACATGCCTATCGTTACCTGCCTCAGTTTACTGCAACAGATGCATCCGTAATGCATCAATAAACACGCGGATTTTTGAGGAAAGACTTCGGTGCGCGGCATAAACAGCATGCGCTTCCACGGTTTCTGTTGTGAATGTTGGAAGGACCCTGACCAAAACTCCCCGCTCAATGGCGGGTCGAGCGAGAAAATCAGGCAAACGTCCAACTCCAGCACCGTGTTCAAGCAAGACCTGCAACACGGCAGGCTCAGGCACAACGGACCCAACGGGAACAGGAACGCGATGCTCGCGTTTCTGCATGTCCTGAAAACGCCATATCGTGGGTTGATCAGTCCACCCAAGAAGGACGTGATTGATCAGATCTGCTGGCGTATCCAAGGGATCTCGTTGAGCCAGATATGCGGGGCTGGCACATGGCCATAACGCAATGTGACCCAGTTTGCGCGCGATCAGGTCTGAGTTGGGCAGCGCGCCTATACGAATGGCTATATCCACATCCTCCCGCGCAAAATCTACAACGCGGTTTTCCGTATCGAAATGCACATGCAGTTCGGGAAAACGTTTGAGAAAATCAGGAAGCATTGGGGCAACGAGGCCAAGCGCAAAGGTCATCGCAGCATTGATCCGCAAGATACCTCGTGGCTGTCCTGTCACACCATCAAGAGCGGCTTTTGCTTCATCTAAATCATCCATAACCCGACGCGCATAGGGCAGAAGCATCCGTCCTGCCTCCGTCAGCCGGAGAGCCTGCGGGCTGCGTTCAAACAACTTCGCTCCAATGATCTCTTCAAGACGAAGTAGCGCTCGACTAAGGGAGGATTTTGAGATGCCTGTTGCTCGAGCGGCTGCACTCAGGCTCAAGGCATCTGCAATATGTATGAAGCAACCAAGATCATCAGAGTTCATTGGAGAACGTTCCATAAATGGGACGCAACGTCTACGATAAGATATCTGCTCTTCACAAGCGGAACAGCATAGTGTCGCCCTCCAACGAGAGGACAACCATGTCAAAGCCAATTATCCTGATCACAGGTGCGACCGGGCAGCAGGGTGGCGCTACCATCCACGAAATGTTGCGTCGCGCAGGACCATGGCAGATCCGAGCACTGGTCCGTGACCCTCATGCTCCAAAAGCTGCTGCTTTGGCAAAACTTGGAGTCGAACTGATACAGGGCGACCTGGAAAACGAGCAGTCCCTTCGGACAGCACTCCGCGGCGTCCATGGAGTTCTGTCCGTTCAATCTCCCATGAAAATCGGGCCGGAGGGAGAGGAGCGTCAGGGCAAATTACTGGCGACGCTGGCTGCAGAAAGCGGTGTCCGACATTTCGTGCAGTGTTCTGCAGGTGGGGCAGAGCGCCAGAGTAGGGTGCCTCATTTCGAAAGTAAGTGGGCCATTGAGCAGCATATCGTGGGGCTTGGTCTCAATGCGACCATTCTTCGGCCAGCGGCCTTTATGGAAAATTTTTCCACCTTTGTGTTCCGCACGACAATGCTTTCGATGATGAAAACCTATCTCGCGCCCAAACAGTCCATGCAACTTGTTTCGGTCCGGGATGTCGGGTGGTTTGCCGCTGAAGCATTCGCAAAACCCGAGCAATTTTCCGGACGGAATATTGAACTGGCAGGCGACACCGTCACCTTGCAATCTGCCTCGTCCATTCTCCGTCGCTCAGGCCTGCGCCCTACACTGTCCTTCAAAATGCCGGCGCCACTTTGCGCAAAGCTACCGGAAGATTTCCGTCTCATGTTCGAATGGATCGCACGCGACGGATTTCATGCCGATATTGCCAGCCTCCGTCATGAGCACACAGGTCTCCTGACATTGCGAAATTGGGCACAACATAGATTGCAATGAGGAAAGGTATGCCTCGGAACCGCTAACCAATATTTTGAACATTGATGTTAAGGCTGCCTGAGATCTGCTTCCGTGCCACTCCTTTTCAATAATGGAAAAGCTACGCCCTTCGCTGAGCAGACATTATGTTCCACGAAAATCAGGCGCCCCTTTTCGAAAATCCCACATTATTCTGACATCCCACAAGGGAGCCTGACTTTTCATCGTACAGATCATCGAACGATCCCTGGAATTTTCGCGATCCGTTCGGCTAAAAAATCCACGCAGAGCCTGACCCGGTTCAGGCTTGCCCGTTCTGGAGAGATCAACATGCTGAGGGAAGAAGACGTCAGTTCGTAGTCAGGCAGGACACGCTCAAGTCGCCCGTCAGCGAGACAATCTTCCACCAGCCAACGATGTGCAGGACCAAATCCGCGGCCGGCCAGAAATGCCTCTCGTGCTGCAAGCCCGTGATCGACAGTCAAACGCCCCCGAAATGGCAAGGTTGAGCGTTTGCCGTCCGGGCCATGAAGAATGAGCCTGTCAGAGCCTTGCACCCGTGAAAGCCGAATTCCTTCCAGACCGGCGAGATCGTCTGGCACTTGAGGCCTGCCATGAACCGACAACCACGCAGGTGAGGCGACCAATACACGATGGCTTTCCCCGAGGGCGCGCAGTTTCATCGCGCTATCCGTCAGAGGACCGAGCCGGAGAGCAATATCGACGCCTTCTTGTACGAGATCTATCCGTTCGTCGGTCAAGTTGAATTCAACTCGGATACCCGGATGCTTGTCCTGAAAAGCGAAGATCAGTTGGCTGATATGAAGGACTCCCAAAGCTGCCGTGCATGATATCCGGATTGTGCCAGCTGTTGCCTGGCGCGTTTCCCGCATCTCCTGATTGGCCTGCTCCACGAGACATAAAATCTTCAGGCAATGCTCATAATAGCGCAGACCTTCATCGGTCAGCGCCACACGCCGCGTCGTCCGGGTAAAAAGGGACACACCAAGCGCCTGTTCCAGTTCATGGAGATGCCGTGTGATGGTTAACTGGCCATGACCGAACTCTCGCGCAACGGCTGTCAGGTTTCCCCGTTCCGCAATCCGTACGAAGGTCCGCATTCGATCGAGTGTGATGTCAGATTGTTCCATAAAATGGCATAGTCCTATTCATACCATATCTATAGAGGAACAATATCCGGTCTCCTATTCTGAGTGGGCGTTTCAATTCTCTATCGAGCGAGAAAACACTCATGAATGTTTTGATTGTGTTCGCCCATCCTGAGAGGCAGTCGCTGAACGGTGCCCTGCTTGATGTCGCTGTCAGCGCACTGCATGCCCAAGGCCATCAGGTTCAGGTCTCGGACCTCTATGCCATGAACTGGAAAGCAACCGTCGACCGTGACGATTTTCCGGGGCTCAAAAACACGGACCGCCTGAAAGTCGCGGCAGAGTCATCAAAGGAGTTCACAGCCCGTACACTCACGGACGACGTCAAAGCAGAGCAGGAAAAGCTGCTCTGGGCTGATACCGTGATTCTCCAGTTTCCTCTGTGGTGGTTCACGATGCCCGCAATTCTTAAGGGATGGGTGGATCGGGTGTATGCCTGCGGCTTCGCATATGGGGTCGGGGAACACAGCGACAGTCGCTGGGGGGACCGTTATGGCGAAGGCGTCATGGCCGGAAAGCGCGCCATGCTCATCGTCACAACTGGCGGCTGGCCGGAGCATTACTCGGCACGTGGAATCAACGGTCCGATCGACGATTTACTATTCCCGATCCACCACGGCATTCTGTTCTACCCGGGCTTTACAGTGCTACCGCCGTTTGTGGCCTATCGTGCCGATCGCACTGACGATGCAAAATTCGCTCTCCTGGAAAGAGACCTCCGACTGCGGATGAGTGCTCTGACAGAAACGCCTCCTATCGCCTATCGGCAGCAGAACGGCGGCGACTATCAGATCCCCACGATGCAACTTCTGCCTAATCTTGAAGAGCCGGGCATCACAGGGTTCGCTCTGCACCTTCAGAACAGAAAGGAATAAATGCGTGTGCTTTTGCACACGTTAGAAGCCGCCTTTTTTATCATTGTGATAGAGGCGGCGGGTCGAGCGTATCTTACAGAGGCATCAACCCACCGGGCCTCAACTACTGCTTTTTCTTGAACACATCCTGGAAAATGAGCGGCCCCCAGATGCGCCCACGTGCATGGACCAACGCACCACCTTCGTTAAGCTTCCCCAGATTAATGGGAGCGAACCCGAGATTCTTGGCCAAAGTCGCGACAGGCGCGATCGCATCCTCCTCGTCGCTAGACAAAAAGACAACCCGATGGCTGCCTTCAACGCATGGGTCAGTCGCCAGGGTGGCAGCAATCAGATGGTTGAAACCTTTTACAAACCTTGCACCTGCAAAGGCCTTCATGGCGTAAACGGATGACAGGAGGCCGTCCATCTCGCCAAGAGGTGCCAACGAGTTCATCGCGTCAATGACCGTTTTACCCTCCCAATTTGGAAGGCTCTTCGCCACTTCACCATGCTGCTCAAACGGAACCGCGAGAATAATAGTTTCGGCTTGCAGCGCATTCTGTAGCGAGGAGGCGACGACCGTAGGACCAATTGCCTGGGCGAGGGGGGCCAGTACTTCAGGCGACTGACGACTTGCGACAGCCACGGTGATGTTTTTACGGGCGAAAGCATGGGCAAGGGCTTGGCCAATCCTGCCAAACCCGATTATGGCGTAGCTCATTGTCATGTTTCCAATTTTTATTCGCGACGATAATCCTGGAGACTGGAAAATGTTCAGTAGCGAACACGTTCCATCCTCCGGTTCGTAGCTCAGATGGCCGAGAAGCCACCGTCGACACAGAGCTCCATTCCGTTCACGAAACTTGAATCCTCTGAAGCTAGAAACAGTGCAGCAGCGGCAATTTCCTCAGGACGGCCCATAGTTCCGCGCGGGATCAGGGATTCGAACATCCGTTTGGCTTCCGGGGTCAGAACCTGATCCTGCATTGGTGTGGCGATTGGCCCCGGATGCAACACGTTCACACGGATATTGCGGCCCTTTAATTCATTGAGCCACCCGCGTGCAAAAGCATGCAGCGTGGCCTTGCTCGCCGCATACACGCTGTAGCCAGGGAAACCTTTGAGCGCCGCAACGGACCCGGTCATAAAGATCGATCCACCGTCATTGAAGAGCGGCACGCCTTCTGCACCGTGAACAGCGTGCCACGCACATTCAGGTTAAAAGTCGTATCGAAGTGCTGCTCGGTAATCTCGCCCAATGAGAGGGCTTCACCAGTACCTGCACTGGCGTAAAGGATGTCGATCGTGCCTTTTTCGCGTTTGACCGTCTCAAAGAGACGATCAAGGTCATCAAGATTGGCGGCATCTCCACGTACGCCCGTTACGTTTCGGCCGATCTGCCTAACAGCCTCGTCCAGGGTCTCCTGCCTTCGGCCCGTGATAAAAACATAGGCGCCTTCTTCAACAAACAGTTGTGCGCTCGCCAGCGCCATGCCGCTTGATCCACCTGTGATGACGGCGACCTTACCTTCAAGCTTTCCCATGAGTTTTTTCCACTTTGTCTTTGGTTGTCCGGGACTGCCCCGTGCCACTCAAATTGGGCTGCTGTTCATGGACCTGTGAGTGCGCAACCGTGCATATTGGTGGTGCAAAATCGATCCGGACTTCCGTTTGACGCAAATCGAGTCCCTAGACCTTACTCGCGAAAGACCCAGCGACGGCTGTCTGGGGCCGCTAAGGTCAAATGATGGTCAGGAGAAAAAAATGTCGAATATGGTTTTGAAAGAGCCGCTTCGTGGTGCCCGAGTGCACCATGATTGACTGGGATGACGTTCGTTACTTTCTTGCGGTAGCACGGGGTGGTTCCGTGCGATCTGCAGCCAACTGTCTGAAGGTTAATCACTCGACGGTACTGCGCCGCATTGCCCAGCTTGAAGAACGCCTTGGGGCGCAGGTATTCGAAAAGCTGCCCGCAGGCTACCGCCTGACTTTGGCCGGTCGGGAAATCATTGAGTTTGCAGCCCAGATGGAGGCGTCATCTCATCAACTCGAGACCTGCGTTCTGGGGCGTGATCAGACCGTACGAGGCCTCTTACGCGTGACGTTGCCGCCGTTTCTGGCGACACATCTCCTGATGCCGGATCTCGCCGAGTTTTCAGGGCGGCATCCAGACATAGAGATGAATGTCGTGCCAACAGGTGCAGTCGCGAATCTGACCAACCGGGACGCTGATGTCGCCATCCGCATCGTGCTGAACCGTGACACGTTGCCGCTCAATCTTCACGGTATGATCGGCCCTGTTGTATCCAGCGGTATCTATATGTCTCGCGATCTTCTCGTCGCGTGGCGCTCTGATAGGCCGCCCTCCATACGCTGGATCGTCGCAAACACCGAAGGGCAACCTGGGTGGGCGCGCGAAGGAGAGGTGCGTACCACTGGGGCTTTGTTCAGAACGCCGGATGCTGAAACGCAAATTGTTGCAGTTCAGCAGGGGATTGGGATGACGAAACTCCCATGCTTCGTGGGTGATGGGGACCCGTCGCTCGTCAGGGTACCCGGCACCGAGTTGTACGGGCACGGAACGCTGTGGCTTCTGACACAGGGAGAGACACGCAAGACAAAACGCGTGCGATTGTTCACCGAATTTATATCCCGAAGGCTTGCTGCCCATGCCCCGCTTCTCGCGGGGATGTCATCGTCGCACGATGAATGCGCGACATAATGAACTTCATGTCACTCGATTAAAAGCTCTTCTCAAACATCTCGATACTCAACACGTGTTGAAGCATTCAGAATTAAATGCCCCATTCACACAATTGAGATCATTCCAATTTCTCAGTAAAAAGATATCTGTAAGGCGATGAAAAGAAGATTATAGGTTTTGTAAACTCTTAACCGGAGGAACTAAAATCCATGCTTCGTCGTAACAATATTTTTCAACTACTCCTTCGGCACTCTCTCGCATATGAAATTGAAGAATGGGGATGGAAGATTGGTGAACATTCCTATGGAGCCAAAGGTTCCCCCATAGTTATAGAAGAAAAATATGCCAGACTTCATGTAGGAAAATATTGTTCCATCGCCAGCGAAGTCTTGATGATTCTAGGGAATCATAGATACGATACTATTACTACATACCCATTTAAGGATATTTCATTTGCATGGCCAGAGGCTGCCGATGCAGTTGATGATCACTCCACAAAAGGAGATATTATTATTGGCAATGACGTTTGGATTGGAGCGCGCGCTAATATAATGTCTGGTGTCATCATTGGTTCTGGTGCAATCATTGCCACTGCTGCAGTCGTGACCAAAAATGTTCCGCCCTATGCCATTGTCGGCGGGAACCCGGCACGTGTTATAAAATATCGATTTTCTGAAGAAGTAATAGAACAGCTTTTAGAAATTGCGTGGTGGGATTGGCCTGAAGACGTTATCCGAACAAGAATGAAACTCTTGATGAACGACGATATAGAGGGATTTTTGCGAGCGTTTAAAGTTTGAAAATCCCCTTTCAATCCGAGTAAAGTAATTTAGAAGAATTTTATAAGGCCATTTTACGTAATCTATTCAAGAAAACAGCATTAGAGTACATACAAGAAGCCTATCTATTTCAATAGATTCAGCATGATAAAGGCAGTACCTCAGTTTCTTTTTGTTTCAAGTTCGCTATCCCTCTGCTCCTAAGTTCGTGCGTTAATGGTGTCAGGAGGAACGTATGAACAAGATTGTAAAAATTGGCACAGCCATCAGCTTGGCACTTGCTCTGTCAGCCTGCTGGGGTCCCGGACCTGATGGTATGGGCGGCCGTCATGGTGGTGGCCATCATCACGGGGGCGGACAAGGTAGTTATGGTAATGGGCCGGGCGGCAATGGCGGTGGCGGATACAACCAAGGTGGAGGCCGTGGCGGCGGAATGGGCGGCGGCAACGGTCCCAACGGCGGCATGTAATTTGGAACCCCAGCTTCGGCTGGGTTTCTTTTTAACAAGTTTGAGTTTGCAAAAATTTTCTAAATTTCAAACAAATAATATTTTTGAAAACAGGTAAAAAATTAATTCCTATTTAAAGACGAGTATTTCATAACGCAATTACGGCCAGCAGTCTTGGCTGCATAGAGAGCTGCATCGGCTTGCGTCAGAAGAGACTGAAAATCTATAACGTCCGCCTCCTTTCGATAAACAACGCCTATACTCACTGTCATTTGCAAGCCTACGTCAGAGATAAAGCACGAAACATTCTCTACGGTCTGGCGAATTTTTTCAGCCAGACCGAGCGCCATGTTTTCATCAATAGCGGCGACAGTAATTGCGAACTCTTCTCCGCCAACACGACCAAATATTTGCTCGGCACACAAAGCATCAGAAATAGCCGCGCTTACAGCAACAAGCGCTGCGTCTCCGGTGAAATGGCCATATGTGTCGTTAATATCCTTGAAGCGATCAAGGTCCAGCATCAGTATGGCGACGCCCTCATCCTTCCGCGTTTCCCTAACGTTTTTTATCAGATCCGCACTTCTCTCCAGATAAGCTTGGCGGCTTAGAACGTGCGTCAGACTATCCCAGGTAATGGACTGATTCAGCCGAGCGACCAGAGCACGCTGGGTATTCATAATGGCGGCCACCGTCAGTGGGCCAAGCACTAAAAAAGAGAGCCCAAGCCGAAAAGAAACAGTGACGCCAATAGTCTCGTTCGTCTGATGAAAATTCAGCAGGCCAGCTTCCACAATTCCCATCACCGTGACGTTGAAAATCAGAACGACAAGGCACATTGGCAACACGCTATAGGTGAGGGCACACCACAGCAGGGCAGGGACGGGAAAGGCAATAGCACCCGGGCCTCCGGTAAGGGTCGCAAGAACAACTGACGCTGCCAAACTTACAATCGGAGCAATATTGAAGCTTTGCGCTGACAGGACGCTCCGCCAGCCCGCATGTACGAGATCTGAGAACCATTTTTTCCCCGCAAAACAGACAGGGAGCAAAACGAGATATCGGTTCAGTTCGCTACTGAACCACAGAATGAAGCGGCCCCACGGCGTACTACCGGGGAGAGAAAATGCTATTCCTGTTCCCACCAATGCGGCCGCCCCAGCCGCACCAGAACAAACGAGAAGCAACGCGAGAACAGACTGAGGGCCATCCAGCTCTTTTTCTTGTCGCTCCAATCGTCGGAACAGAGCATACCCTACACTAACGCCAGCCAGGTTAGCCGTGGCCAGCCAAATATTGACGAAAAGTGGATCCGACATTACCCACCCGGCAAGCAAAAAACCTGCAGATGCGCTAATCCAGCAGCGTTTTTGGCTAAAGCGCGGGTAAGTGATCATCAGCCAGAGCAACAAAGCGTTTGCTGGCCAGATCTGGGCAAGCTGCCCGATGTAGCGGGAGGATATGCCAATCGTTGCTGCAACAAATACAACGACGCCGACAAAAAGAAATGGTGGACATTTTTTTGTCAGACGTAAAAGCATGAAAAATCAAACTATCCCAGATTTACAATAAGCCGACCTCTTGAAGTCTGCATCAAACATGTTTTCCAAACCATTAAGAAGCGCTTATGGGCGTACGTAAATACCCTGATAAAGACCTACAAACACAAATTTTCATGTTTCCCGAAATAGAAAAACAACAAAATCACTTTTAATAATTGTGTCTTCTACCAGCCACCCAACGGCCCAACGTTCCCCACTCCATTAAGGGCGCGACCGGTTCCAAAACCCGTACTCATCGACATGGAGCCATGAACTTTGCCATCCTTCAACTCATTCATCGCATTACTCTCTGGAGATGCAGAATGAACAGGCTTCAAAAGATCCCCGCGGGCATCTTTCTGAGGTGAAGAAGCACACCCGGATAGGATGCTGAAACAGACAATGGTCAGTCTGTGAAATTGCAAGGCGGTAACCTCTCAGAATGATAGGCGCACCGCTCTTGCTCTTAAAGCCTGCTGGCGAGCCTGTTCAGATCCTGTACCAAAGAGTGGAATACACTTTAACTCCCAAGGCGCTCTGAGAGACGTTTTGCTGCTTTTCGAAATGCTTCATAAAAATCTGGATCCACAGAAATTTCCCCACCCGAGAAACCAATAAATCCATCGACCATCCCATTCTGAAAAAGGCCTTCAGAATGAACCAGCATTCCATCCGGATCTTCCTGACTTCCTGACGCTGGCGCACCATCCTCTACCCGTGGGCGAAGCGTCTGTTTCCAGGATTTCCCCCAATAGGCTTCAACTTTCTCGGGATACAGCCGTCCATCAACTGTATAGCCCTCCATCGGCTTCCCCAGACCGTGCATATACCCGATCTCTACGGCCGTGCCTGGATCCATATCCGCCGCACGGCGGAAAGGATCCACACAGAACAAGCCTGCATCACACTGATCCATCAGGGCACGGTCAGCGCGAACAAATGCCAGAATAGTCTCCCGTCCTGGCGGCATCAGGCGAGCCTCTGCCTGCCCATCGAACGGAGCAACTCCTTCAAGCCCATAGTCTGCGCAAATAGCTTTGAGACGCTCGAATATGGAGAGGGCCTCAGGTCGAAAGACCAGATCCCCAGCAAGATAGACGGAAGGAAGTTTTGTCTGCATGAACATGGGCCCTATCACGCGTTTGCAGCAGAAAAAACCTCTTCTTCTCGCAGCGCCAAAATTAATTTACGCATCCTGAATATTACGAAGTGCAGGATATACCCTACGGTATCTACGATATGCCGCGGCGTAATCATTTTGAAGATGTGAATCAGGGTCTGTCGCCGAAACGCGCTCCGGAGACGTGCAAACGCTCTCCACGCTCTCACCCGTTGCCGCGATACGAGCCAGTCTAGCGGCGCCGAATGCTCCACCATGTTCACCATGTGCCAGACAATGGAGCCTGAGCCCCAACACGGACGTTAGAATGGAAATCCAGAATGGGCTTCGTGAACCTCCGCCAATCACATCCGCTTCCTGAATACAGGATCCTGACACTTTCAGGCCCTCAAGGGCGTCCCGAAAGGAGAATGCTACTCCTTCCAGCACAGCCTGGGTCAGTTCAGCACGGCTTGTATCTTGTGAAAGCCCAATAAATGCACCGCGAATAGTACCATCGTTGTGAGGCGTTCTTTCGCCAGAGAGATAAGGCGCAAACAAGACAGGCGAAGGGTGAGCAGGCTTTTCAGGGAGTTCGGCCAGCAAATCAACCTCCTTCATTCCGCATATTCTCGCCCACCAGGCCAGCGAGGCCGCAGCAGAGAGGGTGACACCCATCTGATGCCACGTCTCGGGAACGGCATGACAGAACGCATGGATGGCAGACTGATGCTCGGGGCGAAATACGTCGGTCGTGACCCAAACCACGCCGGACGTTCCCAACGAAATGAACGCATCGCCATTGCGAATTGCACCCAACCCAACAGCACCGGCAGCATTATCGCCAGCACTTCCAGCGAAGACAGGAGAGGCGGCCATTCCCCACCGTTTCGTTAGCTCGTCGTTCAGATAGCCTGCGGCCGCGGTTCCTTCACGGAGCTCAGGCATATTCGCACGCGTCAGACCCGTTGCTTTCAAGGCCTCAACTGACCATTCACGCTTTCCCACGTCCAGCCAGAGAGTGCCTGATGCATCGGACATATCTTCAATCATCTGGCCCGTCATTTTGTAGCGCAACCAGGCCTTGGGCAGCAGAACATGCTGAAGACGCTCGAAGACTTCAGGTTCATGTCGTGCGACCCAAAGAATTTTTGGAGCGGTAAAGCCAGGCATTGCCACATTGCCTGTAATTTCCCTGCTCCCTGGGAAGCGCTCTTCAAAAAGGACGCATTCAGCTTCTGCACGGGTGTCATTCCATAGAATGCAAGGCCGCAGCACATCTCCCGCAGAATCCAGTAAAACCGCACCATGCTGCTGGCCAGAGAGACCAATTCCCCGGATCGCAGAAACAGCGTCCGGAACTCTGGACTTCAAAACGTCGATGCCGCGACAGGTCGCAGTCCACCAGTCTTCAGGGTTCTGTTCACTCCAGCCATCGTGCAACCGGCTAACCGTCAATCCCTCTGTATGGGACGCAACTTCCTGCTGGTTTTCGTCCACTAACAGAACCTTGATTCCGGAAGTTCCGACATCAATTCCCAGAAACATGCCTATGTCCCAAACCCGAGTTTAAAATCTGGAGCTTAGCGCATAGTTTTAGAGAATAATCAGGGCACAATTTAGTGACCGCGTTTCTCAGCAGAAAACCATAAAAAAGCCATTAGGATCATTCGGCTGCTTCTACTTCGGCCGCCTCAAAAGAGTGACATACGAAGTCAGCCAATTCCCGAACGAGACCTTCCATATCCGCTTTAACCTGCTCAAAACCGCGCGACGGCTGGAGAGTCGCTGGATTCAAATACCGGGATCGGCAGATCTCCAGTTGAAGAACGTGGACCCCATCAGATGGCTGACCATAATGCCGCGTAATGTAACCACCCGCATAGGGCACATTTCTGCGAACAGCATAACCTCGCCCTGAAAGATATTGCTCCACACAGTCCGTCAGGGCAGGGGAACAGGATTTCCCATGCAAGTCTCCCAAAACCATGTCGCAGCTTTTCGCTTGATGGAGGCGAGGCATGGAGTGAGCCTCAAGAAGAATGACCGAGCCAAACTGCTCCTTCATCTCGCGCAGAAGATTATGCAGGGCTTCATGATAAGGCACCCAAGACGTAACCAGCCGCCTTTGGACCTCATCCAATGGCAGGCAATGCGTGTAAATTGGCCGACCCTGGGTGGCACAACGGGGAATAACACCAAAACCTGCACGAACTTTGGAAGTCTGCAGAAGACCAGAAGGAGGAAGGGGAGGTTTGAACATTCCCGAATCCAGCTCTCGACAGTCCCGGTTTACGTCACACCAGATCCGGGGAAATTCTGTTGAAAGCAATGCGCCCCCCGTGACCGGAACACACTCAAACAACTGATCGACAAATCGATCCTCCGTCTGTTGCAGCTCCCATAACGAGAGACGACTGTTCTGCAAAAAGTCCTGAAAATATTTCTGCCCGGAATGCGGAGAGGAAACCACCAAAGGAATGGCCGTTTTCTGAGGCTTTTGAATGATTACAGCAGGATAGGGGGTAGGGGTGGTCATAACCTCAGTGCATTTTTTTGTTCAAAGGGGGGTTGTCACGCCCATTCGAGACAGCTAAACACCGCCTCACCGGATCGGGGGCGCATAGCTCAGCGGTAGAGCACTACCTTGACATGGTAGGGGTCACAGGTTCAATCCCTGTTGCGCCCACCACCCGATCCGGTCAGAAATCTCCCCAAAAAAAATACACAGCGCTCATTATCTTGGCTGATATAGGGCTAGCCCAGTTCGAACTGAATTCACGGCCTGTATTCCTTGTACCCAGTGAAGACAAGGCACCTCAATACTGCCCTCTAAATGGATACATTTCGCGCCACTCTCGTTTAATTTTTCTTTAAATAAACGAAACAAGGTTTCTTCAGGATCTGAAAACTTAAGAAAAATCATATTCAACTATATTTCGTATAGTTCGAGCGGAAGATCATCTGGGTCGGCAAAAAAAGTGAACTGCCGCCCTGTATAAGGGTCCATTCGGATTGGTTCGGAGGCAACGCCATGCTTCTCCAGATGTCCGACAGTCGCAGCAATATCTTGAACACGAAATGCAAGATGGCGCAGACCACAGGCTTCTGGTCGAGAAACTCTTGGCGGTGCGTGCGGAAAAGAAAAGAGCTCGATTTGCGCATCACCAACCTGCAAATCGCATTTCCAAGAATTCCGCTCTTCCCGAAAATTTTCAGCAACAACAGTGAACCCTAACACATCGACATAAAAAGCTCGGGAGCGCTGATAATCCGAAGCAATGATTGCTACGTGATGAAAACCAGAAATATTGGCTTTGCTTTCTTTCATTAGGCTCCATGCCTCTCATTTATCAACCAGAACACTCTAGGCCAAATTGCCTGAACTGCGCGGGCCTCCATAATAAAAACGGCCGCCCTACCCAACGCGAAACATCGCAAGTCGCAAACATATAGCCCGGTTCACCAGCGCCTTTATAAGTTTGCCAGCATTTCAAAAAACCATAAAAGAGAACAGATAGGCCTGCTCTCTTTTATCGTAGGCCTCAAATGTCTGATCAAACCCCGCGGTAAATACGAGCCCTAATCGAATCTGCATTATCTGGAGACATATTCTCATACGGAGCTGCAACCAGACCAGCCAGCATTTCTACCAGAGGGATCATAGACTGAACGGTCTGTATATATGAGCTGGCAGATGGATAATAAGTTTGCACAATCGGGCTGGCGATGCTCAAGAGCGTATTCAGATCCGCCCCAAGGGACTTAGCCCAGTCTTTGCCAGTATCAACCGTGACAGCACCTTCCGAACTGGCATCAATAGAGGCCGTAACACTCTTGATCTGAGACACGAGACTATCGAACTTGGCCTTGTCATCAGCCGAAAGGTGGTCAACCACACCCGGCATCGTTTCAATAACCTGCACGGCATAGGCAATTGCCGTGGCATCTTTATTGAGGGCCGCGGTATCGAACGTGGTGGTATTGCCGTTGGTAGAACATGCTACCGTGGTAGCCATCAAAAAAAATGAGAGGCCAAGAGCTGCAAGGCGATTAAAAATACGCATAGAATACAAGTCTCCAGACATAAAAAAACCGCCCTCTGGGGCGGTTGAAGATAAGGAATTGCCAAGATAATTCTGGTCTGATGCCGTTTAGATATATCAGGGAATCTACTCCTGATTTGTATGCCGTAGCGAAATTCGCCTGCGCGCAGCAACTGCTCGAAAAAGCATTTTGAGCCGAACTCCAAACACTCCTGAAGCGAGGCAACGGGATAAAGACTATCGGGTAGCTACTGAACGTAAGCTCTCCAAACATCTCAATCCGTTGTGACGTTCTTGAAATCTTTCAGAACGCTTTGAAATCATACGCAGGCTTCTTAAGGAGATATTTTTCGTTTATCGAAAAGCAACTTTGAAGCCCGAAGGAACAGCCATCTGTCAGTTAGCGCAAATTTTGATCCATTTGAGGTCTTCCGTGCTTTCTGGGTGCTCCTGAAAGAACTCTACTGGCTTATGCTGTATCTCTATCATCTTTTGACAGGTTTCTCCCCGCAACGTTGATCCCCTCTACCGCGTTGTCGTCAGCCTCCTGCTGCTAGGCTGGCTATATCGTGGAGAGAAATCATGAGGTTCCGCTTTCTTCTGGGGCCTGTTCTGTTGGCCCTTGGGCTGACATCCTGCGCCCACGACCATCACTCCGATCGTGTTGATCGCACCCATTGGCGTCAGGGCGACACGCCAGGTCCATATTCCGGATACAAACATAACAACTGGACAGCACCCGGCAGGTAATAAGCCGCGTCAGTTCTGTCGCCAGGCCATCCTGACTGGACTTGCACGATAAGACATCAGGTCGCGGCCATGGCTTTCAGTTCCTCCTCTGTTACTTGTCACATGGTGGATAATGCGCGGAGGAGGAGCGTAAGCAGTATGGCTCACAGTCGATGGCGGGAAGCTGCTAGAAGTAGTCGTTCTCGCCTGCAAGGAACTTCTTGGCACATTGGTTACTATTCGTTCATCAGACTGCGGCATGATAACCCGCAGACCGGAACCAGTCATAACCACCTGAGGCAGGAAATCTGGAGGCCTGTAAATGTCGTTCTTCCCATTCCAGACTGCCATGACGTGCTCTTCATATTCCGCACCCAAAGCGGGCGTTAAAGAATGATAGGCAGCCGTTGCCGCGCTCCAGCCACGCAATTGCGTAAAAAGATTCTTTAGAAAAGAAGCCCCATATCTGACATTGGTGAGGGGGTCGAAAGCCTCTTCTAACGAGAGAAATGCATTCGGGTGATGATGAAGATTGACCTGCATGCAACCAACATCAATCGATGTGATACCTGCACTCTGAAAGGCCTCGACCGCAGCAACGGCCTCGACTTTTGAAGGATAAAAATATCCTTTCCCAGCAGCATTCACAGTCCAAGGCCAAGCGACCGTCCGGCCCGATAAAGGGTCACGACGACCACTCTCTACACGGCTGATAGCCCCCAAAAGACCGTTCGGAATACCAGCCTGTGGCTCTGCTATAGACACGGCCTCGCGACATGCCCGCGCCATATCCCAGTCATTGGCGCCTGCCGATGAGGTGGCAACACTTATGCAGAATAGAAAAAACAGGAGTTTCCCGGTCATACCAACCTTATGACCGGGAAAAATGAATAAACGCTTACTAAATAACGGGCGTTTCGCGCATCATCGGCGCACAGACTTTCTCAAGCCACTCCTGCACATCAGGCTCAACAACCGGTCCTACGCGCGTCAAAACCTCTGCGTGATACGCATTAAGCCATGCAAGTTCAGCATCATCCAGTAGCGTCACATCAATGAGCGCTCGATCAATCGGCGTGTAGCTCAGGATTTCAAATTCGAGAAATACGCCCTTCGCCCCTTGATAGGAGGAAGGCTTAACAAGCATCAGATTTTCAATTCGGATGCCATAAGCCCCCGGCTCGTAATACCCAGGTTCATTGGAGACAATCATCCCCGCTTCCAAGGCTGTTGGACGCGGCGCAGGGGAAATATTCTGCGGGCCCTCATGCACGGATAGATAACTGCCAATGCCGTGTCCGGTCCCATGATCATAATCCAGCCCAACCTGCCAAAGAGCAGCACGCGCCAGAACATCCAGACGATGCCCTGTGGTACCCGGTGGGAAACGCACGCGGGACAGCGCAATATTTCCCTTCAGAACACGCGTGAACGCCTCTTTGACGTCCTGAGGAGCTGACTCCGGCCCAACCCAGAGCGTCCGTGTGATGTCAGTCGTCCCGAACGGATACTGTCCACCACTATCAATCAGATAAACACTGTTGGCCGGAAGCACGCGATCCTTGCCGACTTCTGCACGATAATGCGGATAGGCCCCATTCGGTCCCGAGGCCGAAATCGCATCAAAACTCTGTTCCCGATAGTCGGCAGAGCGTTGGCGGAACATCCCAAGACGCTCAACAAGATCCGTCTCCCGTTGTCCTGCAGCAGACATCGAAACGGAATGGAGGAAACGTGCCATCGCAATACCGTCGCGCTGGTGCGCCTGACGTGCACCATCCTGCTCGGTCAGGTTTTTGACAGCCTTGGGAAGCGTGCAGGGATCATTCCCATCGACCACCGAAGCCCCAGCGGCTTTCAGGGTCGTTTCGAACCAGACTGGCGTCGTCACAGGATCAAGCCGTACGACTTTGCCACCCAGCGCAGCAAGGCGTTTTTCCAATGCACTTGGTGCCTGAACAGTGACCTCTTCACCAAGCGCTGCAGCCAATCGGCCTTCAAGGCGGGCAGGGTCCACAAACAGCTCTGCCCGACCGTCAGCATGCAGCAGGCCATAGCCATGGGCCACAGGCGTTAGCGGGACATCACTACCGCGAATATTCAGGAGCCAGGCGACGGACGTGCAGTCCGCCAGCACCACAGCATTCTGTCCGGCTTTCCGTAGCCCGGCAGCGAGGCGCTGGCGCTTACTTGAACTTGTTTCCCCCGCCAGTTCCACACCGTGATTAATGACGGGATTAGCCGGCGCAGCAGGGCGGTCGAGCCATGCCTGATCAATCGGGTTAAATGCCAGCGGCACCAGTTCAACCCCGGGAGCACTCCAGGATGCCAGCATGGAACGGCTGACCAGTTTGGGGTCATATCCAACGCGCTTACCCTGCGCATTTTCTTCCAGCCAGTCGGGCGCAGGCTCCATGCTCACATGTCGCCGCTCCCAGAGATCATGGGGAACCTGTTCCTCCATCTGAACGGTATAACGTCCATCCGAGAAGACTGCAGCAGCGTCCTGGAGAATGACCGCCAGACCCGCGCTCCCCGTAAAGCCGGTAAGCCAGGCCAGACGGTCAGAGCAGGGGGCAACATATTCCCCAAGATATTCATCCCCCCGCGGGATGATGAAACCTGCAACGCCCAGCGCCTCACACGCCTTGCGAACAAGAGTAGGGCGCTCTTTGAGCGGAATGGAGGAAAGGGTCATGGAAAGTCCTTTTCCGGTTTGGAAACAGCCTCAAGGCAGAGCGTCATGAACAAAAGATCCAGCCAACGGCCACCCTTTCGTCCAACCTGAGGCAAAATACCGTTATTTTGAAAGCCTAAGCGATGATGCAGCGCGATGGAGGCCTCGTTGCCAGCCGTAATCCCGGCCACCATTACGTGAAATCCGGCCCGTTTTGCGTGCTGGATCAACTGATTTAGCAAAAGCCTGCCTAGTCCGCGTCCCTGGCACTCGGATGAAACATATACGGAGTGTTCGACCGTGCCAGCGTAACCTTCGAAAGCCCGGAACGGCCCATAGGATGCGTACCCGCAGACCACGCCATCTCCATCAACGGCCACGAAAACCGGAAAATTCTGAGCCTGTCGATCAGCAACCCATTTTCGACGCTGCTCCATCGTGAACGGCGTGCTGATCCAGAGTGCATCGGTACGCTCGATGGCATCGTTCGTAATCCGCAGAATTGTGGGAAGGTCGGCCTCCTGAACCTCGCGGATTACGACAGACATCTTAGCCTCTTTTACGCAAAATCAGGGTCGCCCAGTCGCCTTCACGCAACAGACGCTCCAGAACAAGGCCCTGACGGCGATGCGCAGCCAGGACCATATTGGCCTGTGTGTATAACAGCCCAGCAAGAATAGCCGTGCCGTTCGGTGCCAGATTGATGGCGAGAGACTGCGCCATCCGGCAAAGGGGACGCGCCAGAATATTGGCAAACACGAGATCATACGGCGCCTTGACGCGTACCTGAGCCGTGTTCCAGCCATTTCCGAAGCGACAGTCCAGCAGGTTGCCCTGTCCGTTCAGACGGGCATTGGCTTTGGCTGTGCGCACAGACCATGGCTCAATGTCGACAGCCAGAACCGGGCGATGCAGCAGCTTCGCTGCAGCCATTGCCAGAATACCCGAGCCACACCCCATATCCAGAATATGATAAGGTTTGCGATACGCCACCATTTCCAGTGCGCGCAGGCATCCTCGCGTTGATCCGTGTTCGCCCGACCCAAAGGCAATACCGGCATCAAGGGTAATGGTCAGGCGCGAGCGGTCAGGCTCACCATGCAGATGGGTCCCTCGAATGGCAAACCGCTTGCCAACATCCTGCTGTGGGAAGGATTCATAGGTTCGTGCCAGCCAACCTTCGGCTTCCGTTGCCTCACGAAGCAGTTCTGCCTCACAACCCGTCAGAAGACGCGCAACGGACAACGCGCTTTCAAGCTCGTCCTCCTTGTAACCAGTGTCTTTGACACCTTCGATGCGCCAGTATTTTTGCGCATCATCAGCCTCAAAAATCCCGACAGTCTCACAGACACACATCAAGGCCTGTTCGAAAAGAGGAACAAATTCCTCTTCCACCGTAATGGACAGGGTTTCAAGCGCACTGGCATGGCGTCGGCCAATGCTGCGGGGTGCCATCACGATCTGATCTCCACGAAATTTGCCATGACGCGCTTGATGCCGCCATTTTCAAAGTTGATTTCCAGTCGGCTGCCATCCACCGCAATCACGGTGCCTTCGCCAAACTTCTGATGAAAAACCGTTGCTCCAAGGGGAACATTCGCCTGCGGCTGCACGTCCGTAACGCGCGGGCGAGGGGTCTGAGGCCCCCCTGAAGAACGACGCGTACTCGTAAACGGGCCGGACGCAAACATGGATGGCGTTGCCGCAGCCTGCCTCCGGCTTTCAAGAGACTGCCCACTCGTCTGAACGTATTCGGACGGAATTTCCTCAATAAACCGGCTCGGCATCGAGGCTTGCCAGTTCGCATAAATGCGGCGACTGGCAGCGTGAACAACGATGGCCCGAAGCCTTGCCCGTGTCAGCCCGACATAGGCCAGACGTCGTTCTTCCTCCAGCGCCCGGTTGCCGCCTTCGTCCAGGGACCGCTGAGACGGGAAAACCCCTTCCTCCCAACCGGGCAGGAACACCGTATCGAACTCCAGTCCTTTGGAGCCGTGCAACGTCATAAGGCTGACTTTGTCGTCGCTCGTCTCGCTTTCCGTATCCATGACAAGCGCGACATGCTCCAGAAAACCTTCGAGCGTCGCGAACTCGCCAATCGCCCGCAAAAGCTCACGAATGTTATCAAGCCGGCCCGGAGCTTCCACAGAGCGATCATCACGCCACATTTGCAGATAGCCGCTGTCTTCCAGAAGCTGCTCAACAGCCACCACCTGACCTTCGGTCTCGAGCGTCGCTTTCGCGCGCTGAAACGCCTCCATCAGACTGGTCAGGGCTTCCTTGGACTTTCCCTTGAGCGCACCTTGTTCAATCTGCGTCAGAACACCAGCAGTTAACGGGCCGGGCAGGGTGCGCGCTACACCATGTAGCTTCTGCACAGCCACAGCCCCTACGCCGCGCTTCGGAACATTGATGATCCGTTCAAACGCCAGATCGTCCGAAGGCTGCGACAGAACGCGCATGTAAGCCAGACAGTCCCGGATTTCCGAGCGTTCATAAAACCGCAGACCGCCAACAATCCGATAAGGTATGCCGATGGTCATCAGACGCTCTTCAAACGGCCGCGTCTGGAAGCCTGCACGCATCAGGATGGCCATTTCAGACAGCGGATGACCATCGGCATGAAGGCGTTCAATTGCGCCACCAACAATCCGGGCCTCCTCATCGGAATCCCGAACCCCGATAATCTGAACCTTCTCGCCCTGCGCATCCTCACGGCCGGGACGGAGCGTCTTGCCTAACCGTCCTTCATTGTGAGCAATCAATCCCGCCGCAGCAGCCAGGATTTGCGCCGTCGAACGATAATTCTGCTCCAGCCGGACAACAGCGGCACCGGGAAAATCCTTCTCAAACCGGAGAATATTTTCAACTTCGGCACCGCGCCAGGAGTAGATCGACTGATCGTCGTCCCCCACGCAGGCAATGTTGGATGGACCCTGCTCGCGCTTCGCCAGCAAACGCAACCACAGATACTGGATCGTGTTGGTATCCTGATACTCGTCCACCAGAATATAGCGGAAGATCCGATGATACTGCGCCAGCACATTCGGCTGGGACCGCAGGATCTCCACCATGTGCAGCATCAGATCGCCGAAATCGCAGGTATTCAGTTCGCGCAACCGCTGCTGATAGCCGCGATAGATGGCCAAGGCCTGCCCATTGGCAAAATCCGTATCCTCGGCAGACGTCACGCGATCCGGCGTCAGGCCACGATCTTTCCAGCGCTGGATGATGCCCATGAGCTGGTTAGGCGGCCAACGCTTCGTATCCAGCCGGAAAGGCTCCATAATCTGCTTCAACAAACGAAGCTGATCATCCGTATCCAGAATATTGAACCCGCTCGTCAGGCCCACATATTCCGCATGACGCCGCAACATCCGCGCGCAGATGGCGTGGAATGTGCCAAGCCAGAGTCCTTCAGCAGGCTCCCCCAGAAGAGCACCAACACGCTCGCGCATTTCACGCGCAGCCTTGTTGGTGAATGTCACAGCTAGAATCTGACTGGGGTAAGCCCTTCCGGTCAGAAGGAGGTGGGCAAAGCGCGTCGTCAACACGCGCGTCTTTCCCGTTCCTGCACCGGCAAGAATCAGCAACGGGCCTTCGGTTGTCTCGATGGCACGTCTCTGCTCCGGGTTCAGGCGGGAGAGATACTCGGGGGTGGGGATGAGAGGGTCTTGCGGCACACTCCCGATATAGAGTGTGATGGCCCTATGGCCAACACATCATCTCCCCGGATCGACCTGACACGCGGCACAGGCCCGCAGGGACATCGCGCCAGAATGCGAACACGCGTTGAAACCAACGGCGCAGAAACCCTTGCAGATTACGAAATTCTGGAAATGCTGCTGTTCTTGGGCATCCCGCGCAAGGATACCAAGCCGCTCGCAAAAGGCCTCATCAGCCACTTCGGAAGCCTGATCGACGTCTTCCGCGCGCCCACACAGGATTTGAGAAGCGCAGGCCTCAACGACGACACCATTCGTGCACTGAGACTGCCAGCCGTTGCGGCAGAACGACTGGCATCTGCCGAACACCGCGAACAGCCCGTTTTAGGGGATTGGCCTCAGTTGATGAAATATCTTGAGACCGCCCTGGCGGGAGCCATCCGCGGGCAATTCCGCCTTTTTTACCTGGACAATCGCAATCGTCTTTTATCCGATGAAGCAGCTCCCGAAATCGAAGATATTACCTTCCTGAATCGCGCTATCGCAATCCGCGCACTTGCCCTGCACGCCACCGCCGTCATTGGACTTCATGTTCAACCAGCTTTGAAGCCCGTCGCGCTTTCAACCGCAGCCCGAACGCTGGAAACGGCGCTCAGGCCGCTCTCGATTGTTCTGCATGACATTCTGTTAGATACGCCCAACACAGCAGTGCGCAGCTTTCGTCAGGAAGGCCTGCTGTAACTTTGCAAGGTAGCCTTTCGAGGCGTAGGCTCATATCCGTTGGCTTGATAATAACACTTGGGAAATGCCACAAAAACGCATGGACGATACCCTGGCTACCGAAGACGGATTTTCTGAAGTTCTGAACAGTGAACTGCTTCAGACCATAAAGTCCGTAGCCGTAACCATGCAGCAATCGGTCGAGCTCCCCGAACCGCCCCGGGCCTTACTGAGCGGACGAGGTCGTCATCTGGATGACAATACTCTTCTCAGAATGGTCATCACTCTTTTCACCGGCCACGAAGCAAAAGCGGAGACCCTGAGCCCGTTACTGCTAGAGCGGTTTGGATCACTGGCGGGCATTCTGGCAGCCACAAACCGGGAATTGGCCAGCATCAAAGAGATGGGATCACACATGATCCCAATGATCCGGGTCCTGCATGAAGCTGCACTTCGCTATAATCGGGAGCGGTTACCCAAAATTGATATTCTCGATAGCGAGCAGAAGCTTCTCGACTATCTGACGGCCAGACTTGCCCGAGAAAATATCGAGCAATTCCGTATCCTTTTCCTCAATGAGAAAAACAGCCTAATCGCTGATGAAGCTCAGGCGCGCGGTACGGTCAACCATACCCCTGTGTACCCCAGGGAGGTCGCCCGCCGCGCAATCGAAATTGAAGCTGCATCCCTCATCTTGGTGCACAACCACCCAAGCGGTGACCCAACGCCCTCACAAGCCGACATCCAGATGACCCAGCAGGTTCAAGCTGCTCTGGATGTTGTGGGCGTCCAGCTCACGGATCACCTCATCATCGGAAATGGAAAACATACCAGCTTCCAGCGGCTTGGCCTGATCTAGCGCAAGCCACTCTCAGCCCCTCGGAGGCAATAATCCTTCAAGGGCCAGTTCGCCCGGCAATGCCCCCCGCGGAAAGAGCGTGTTGACGTGCCCCATCTTCCGGCCCGGACGCGCCTCGTGCTTGCCATAGAGATGCAGTGATGCACCGTCTGTGGCCAGTATGGCAGGAACCCGCGCCATATCTTCCGGCCCGACAAGATTATGCATGACAGCGTCCGAATGACGGCGCGCGGGTGGAAGGGGCAGCCCCGCTACAGCCCGAATATGCATTTCAAACTGGTCAATCAGACAAGCATCCATCGTCCAGTGCCCTGAATTGTGGGGCCGGGGAGCAATTTCATTGACCAGTAACTGACCATCAGCGGCATGGAACATCTCCACGCCCATGATGCCAACCAGCTCGAGATCCGTCGCAATGCGGATTGCAATGGCCTGAGCGCGTTCTGCAACCTCTGGCATGACGCGCGCGGGAGCAAGGGTGATGTCCAGAATACCGTCGCGATGGCGGTTTTCCACTGCGTCGAAACATCGTACCGTTCCGTCACTTCCGCGAACAACCATCACACTCAGCTCACGCTGAAAGTCGATCATCTTTTCCGCAACAAGCGGATACGGCAGATCCGTCAGAGCCGAGAGGGCTTCCGCATTCTCAACCCGAAACTGTCCTTTCCCGTCATAACCAAAACGGGTTGTCTTCAGGATGAGAGGGAAACCCAGCTCTCCCACAGCAGAAAGATCAGCCGGTCCGGATACTTCTTTCCACGGGGCAAGCTCCACCCCAGCCTGAGCCAGCCGGGTCTTTTCCAGAACCCGATCCTGACTGATCCTGAGGATCTCACCACCTGGACGGACGGGGCGACGTTTTTCGAGCAGTGACAGACCCTCGACGCTGATGTTCTCGAACTCGAACGTCACAACGTCACAGCGAGAAGCAAAATCTTCCAGCGCTACGGGATCATCGTAAGACCCGACCGTCGCGGAGGCTGAAACTTCAATAGCCGGGCTCGTGGCGGCCGGATTCAGGATATGAACACGATAACCAAGCTTGGCCGCAGCCATTGCTGACATGCGTCCCAACTGGCCGCCGCCAATAATCCCGATTGTACTTCCAGGTGCAAAAACCTGATTATTCTGAACCGTCATTCGACAGGAATGTCCGCAACAGCTGCCGTCTGAGTACCGCGCCACGCATCAAGACGGGCAGCTAGCTCCGGATCGGCCAAAGAGAGAATGGAAGCCGCCAACAGGCCAGCATTCTTGGCCCCAGCCTTGCCAATCGCCAGCGTTCCAACAGGCACGCCGCCTGGCATCTGAACGATGGACAGCAGGCTATCCTGTCCCTTCAGGGCATGACTTTCCACCGGAACGCCGAGAACGGGAAGGGACGTCCACGCCGCGCACATGCCGGGTAGATGGGCAGCACCACCCGCGCCCGCGATAACGACATGCAATCCACGGCTGCGGGCCGTACGGGCATAGTCCGCAAGACGATCTGGCGTCCGATGCGCAGAGACAATCCGACGTTCATGGGCAATGCCCAGTTCGTCCAGAATGTCACAGGCATGCCGCATGGTTTCCCAGTCGGACTGGCTCCCCATAATGACACCAACGCGCACAGCGTCTTCTGCTTGAATGGTCTCGCTCGGAGAAAGGATCTGGCTCATCAGGCAATGTTATCCGGAATCAGACGGGTCTCGATCCAGGAAATCTCGTCTTTTAGCTGCAGCTTGCGCTTTTTAAGGCGCAGGATCTGGAGCTGATTGAGGGGATGGTCCACCAGGCGCTCAATAACCGTATCAAGATCGCGATGCTCGCTCCGGAGTTCGTGGAGGCGGCGGAGCATGGCATTGTTATCGGTCATCATTGCTATCGGTCCCGGAACTCTGTCACGGCATGATGACGAACAGAATTCATTCCGTCCATCGTCATGAATCCATATCACGGCTGAGGCGGCCTAAACCAGTCAGGCCCGCACCAATAAAAAAAGGATGCAGCTTCGTGAAAAGCTACATCCTTGATTTCAGCTCAGTGAGCGCTGTCTTCATGAGCGTCGTAAGCACTCACCACAGGAAGCGTCTGTCCCTCACGGGCAAGACGGTCGTTGGCAGCTGACACCGCTGCGTTCAGATCCATCTGGGTGCAAAGACCGAGAATGACCGGATCGCGCGGCTTGATGTTCGCGCTATTCCAATGCTGGCGGTCACGCACCTTGATGATGGTGTCCTTCGTCGTGCCCAGAAGCTTTACGATCTGAGCTTCCGTCAGATGCGGGAACTGACGAAGAACAAACGCAATGGCATCAGGGCGGTCATTGCGCTTTGCGACAGGCGTATAACGCGCGCCCTTGGCGCGACGCTTCACCGGGCTGCCAGATGACAGGATCTTCAGCTTGGAATCCGGGTTCGCTTCGCAGCGCTTGATCTCGGCGTCAGACAGCTGATGATTTTTGACCGGATCGTAACCGTTGATTCCGGCCGCAACTTCACCATCAGCAATTGCCTGAACTTCAAGCGGATGCATGCCACAGAATTCAGCAATTTGAGTAAAGGTCAGGCCGGTTTTCTCGATTAGCCAGACGGCCGTGGCCTTGGGCATCAAAGGCAGGGTCATGTCAGTGCGTTCCTTTTGGGGCGCTAAGGGGCCGGCGAGAGCGCAGGCACCGATTGGCGTACCCGGAGAGGAACGAAAGGCCGCTCGGGATATGATCGCGGCACCTGCTGGATGCACGGCGATAATGAGAAACGGTATGGGGCACCATCACACATCTGGTCAAGGTCGAAACGGCAGGGCAAATCCAAAAACCGCCCTGCCGATCCTCCGTCATGCAGCGTGCTGCGTGCCAGCGTATGTGGATGCCGCTACGTTCTGATGACCAGGAACGCCATTCCCTGTGACGATCGGAATACGGCGCGGCCGGACAGCTTCAGGAACAACCTGCCGCACTACGATGGTCAACAAACCATTCTGAAGCTCGGCCTGATCAATTTCTGTGTGATCAGCAAGCACGAAGCGCCGCTCAAAAGCTCTCGTCGCAATGCCGCGATGAAGCCACTCACGATCCCGGGTATTTTCGGGAACGCTGCCACGGATGACAAGCGTATTGTCTTCCTGGAGAACCTCAACATTATCCGGGCCAAAACCGGCAAGAGCCATGGTCAAGGCGTAGTCTGTCTCGGCAGTTTTTTCGATATTGTAGGGGGGGTAGCTCGGCATAGCCTGAGCATTGGCAGCGTTGCCAGCCATACGGGCAAGGCGATCAAAGCCAATTGCGCTGCGGAACAGCGGCGTAAAATCGTATGTCATGAAAACCTCCTCAAGGCAGGGTTCATCTGATGCAATCCCCAATTGGCAGACTGCGCTTGGTTTACCGGCCATGACCCCGAAGGCATCATGACCGATATTCCAGATGGTACCTGTCCTGCGCCCCTTCAAGAGGGGAGCGTGGAGGCAGACAAGCTTACTTGCGGGTACCGATACCAGCGAAGCGCTTGTTGAACTTGGCAACCTGGCCTCCGGTGTCGAGCATACGCTGCACGCCAGTCCAGGCCGGATGGGACTTCGGATCAACGTCGAGACGCAGCGTAGCACCAGGCTGACCATAGCAGGAGCGGGTCTTGTACTCGGTGCCATCGGTCATGATGACGTTGATTTCGTGGTAGTCGGGATGAATGCCGGATTTCATGAATTCTCTACTCCAGGAAAAAAGCTCCGATACCGACCGGAGCGAATCATGAGGCGCGTATAACGGAAACCGCTCAAGGATGAAAGCACACTTTACGGGATCGCATGAGTCCGTTTATCCCTTGGGCGATGCAGGTAGCGCTTTTCCGGCCTGCAACCGCAGTGATGCGGGTTCCCCCAAGAGAGGTTCGAAATATGAGCGAAACGAAACATGCCCTGCATACTCCGGGCTGGCTGAGCGACTTCCAGAAATTCATTATGCGCGGAAACGTGCTGGATCTCGCCGTCGGTGTCATCATCGGTGCGGCCTTCACCACGATTGTGAACAGCGCCGTCAAAGATGTCCTGACGCCTTTTATCGGCCTCCTGACAGGTGGTGTGGATTTCTCTAACCTCTTCATCACCCTGAAAGGCCCGGTCAAGGATACCCTTGCAGAAGCACAGAAGGCCGGTGCGGTTACCGTCAATCTGGGTGTTTTCCTGAATGCTGTCATTCAGTTCCTGATCGTGGCATTCTTCATCTTCTGGGTTGTGCGCCTCATCGGCAAGCTTCACCGCAAGGAAGAAGCTGCACCAGCAGCGCCGCCAGCACCGACCAAGGAAGAAGTTCTCCTGACAGAGATCCGCGACATTCTGGCCACCAAGGCTTCCTGATGTCACGGCAGGCTCCTTTCGGAGCAACCTTCACCCGCAAACTGACAGGTTTTGTTTTGGTGGGGAGCCTGCTCTGTGGATGCGTGGCACGTCCTTTCGAAGGCGTGCCCCCATCTCCGAATGCCAGACTTTATGCGTATCTGATTGCTCACGGCATGGCACGAGGGGCGTTAATGAGGGGAAAAGTTACCCCTCAGAATGTTCAAAAGCTCATAAGCCTCGACCATGATGCTCAAAAAGCAGTTCTGAACGCTACAAGGCTTCAGACATCATCGGAAAATCGTCAGGCAGACGCCGCAATCGCAGCACTTCTGACCAGCTTCGATAGCTAGGCATTCCGCCTCAAGGCACAAAAAAACCGGCTCAGTTAGAGCCGGTTTTTTTGTGCCTGATAAAGACTTCAGAGCGTCATTCCGTATCGGAAGAAGGAGTTTTCCGAAGTCGCTTTTCACCCATCAAAAGCAGCAGGGGAGCAGCGATGAAAATGGAAGACGATGTTCCAACAACGATACCGAACAGCATGACCGTTGCGAACCCGGTCAGCGTGCTGCCACCAAACAAAGCCAGCGGTAGGGCCGCAAGAAAGACGGTCATGGAGGTGCCGAGCGTACGATTCAGGGTCTCATTGATGGAGAGATCCAGAAGTTCGCGAAGCGGCATCGTACGGTATTTGCGAAGATTTTCACGGATACGATCATAAACAACCACCTTGTCATTGGTGGAATATCCGAGGATCGTCAGCAATGCGGCAACCATCACCAGATCAAACTCAAAACGCGTAATGGCGAGGAAGCCCACAGTTTTCGTCAGATCCAGAATAAGTGTCACCACAGCACTAATGGCGAACTCACGCTCAAAGCGGATCCAGATGTAAGCCAGAATCATGGCCAGACTGAAACCGAGCGCCAACAGGCCATCCCGGAAAAGCTCGGAAGATACCGACGCACCAACAGCATCCGCCCGCAGAACCTGCGTACCGGGTTCGGCTGCTGAGATGGCGGTCTTTACGCCATCGACAAGCTTCTGTGTCTGCGCTTCACGATCCGCACCTTCCGGCGCATTGATTGAGATGCGGACATCCCGCGGAGAACCGAAGGCCTGAACAGCATCCGGATGAATGCCTGCCTTTTCCAAAGCAGAGCGCAGCTTGCCAAAATCTGCGGCTCCCGGCGTCTGGGCTTCGACGATGATACCACCCCGAAAATCGAGGCCAAGTTTCAGGCCCGGCTCGAAAAACAGGATGACAGAAGCAATGGAGAGAACCGCCGAAACGATAAGCCCCATATGACGGCCGCGCATGAAGTTGATGCGCCGATCGTCACGGACAAAACGGAGAAGGGGACGTGACAGCATGACGTTCAGACCGGCAGTTCTTTGGGACGGGCAAGGGCATACCACCGCACGACAAGGAAGCGTGACAGCAGCAGGGTCGTGAAGAGGGTCGTCACGATGCCGATGGTAATCGTCAGGGCGAAGTTCCGCACGGGACCCGTGCCGAACACGAACAGCATGACATGCGCGAGAAACGCCGTCGCATTACTGTCAACGATTGTGCTTGTTGCGCGCTCGAAGCCAGCCTGCAGCGCCTGCAGCGGTGCACGCCCGCGCTTCACTTCTTCTCGGATGCGCTCATTGATGAGGATATTGGCATCCACAGCCATACCAAGCGTCAACAGCATACCCGCCATACCTGGCAGCGTCAGCGTCGCCTGGAAAAGAGACAGGATCGCGACCATCAGGATCAGGTTGGCGAACAGCGCAATATCCGCATACAGGCCGAAGCGACCGTAGAAGAGCACCATGAACACCACGACCAGAACAAATCCGGCCGCAAGGCTGAGAATACCAGCGTGGATGGACGCAGCGCCAAGGCTCGGACCAATCGTGCGCTGCTCAATAACAGCCAACGGAGCGGGCAGAGCGCCAGCACGCAGCAAAAGCGCAAGATCGGACGCACTGTGGGCATCAAAGCCACCTGTGATCTGACCACTCCCTGCCGTAATCGGATTAATAATGTTCGGCGCTTCGATAACCTTGTTATCAAGCACGATCGCAAATCGCTTACCCACATTCGCGCGGGTCGTATTGGCAAAAGCTGTTGCACCAGCGCTATTGAGCTGGAACGTCACGGCCCAGCCACCGCTCTGCTGATCGATCACCGCACCCGCGTTCGTCAGATCCGTACCGTCAACATCCACATGGTCCTGTACGGCGACCTGAGAATGGGTGCTGATGTCTTCCAGCATCGCCGAACCGGGGCTGGCAACACTTGGGTTTGGCGCCAGCAGCCGGAACGTCAGACGGGCAGTTGTTCCCAGAAGAGTCTTGATCCGCTCGGGATCACTGACACCAGGCAGTTCCACCACGATCCGGTCATCGCCCTCACGGGCGATACTCGGATCAATCGCACCCGTAGCATCAATACGGCGGCGAACGATCTCAATGGACTGGGCAACAGCGTCCCGGGCACGCGCCAACATAGCATCATGCTGAAGCGTAAGCACAATACGACCGTTGGCCTCAGTGACATGAAATTCATCAGGCACAACGACAGGAAGATCCTGCATCGTCTTCAGTGCAACAGCGCGCTCCGCATCTGAGCGGGGCTCAAAGCTCAGGCTGGCCGTCTGATCATCCTTCTGGAAGTCACGGTAACCGAGAGATTTGTCCAGAAGGGTCTGACGTGCCTGATCCTGCAGGGACTGCAGGCGGTCATGCTCCAAGGACTTCAGGTCGAGCTGCAGCAGCAGATATGAACCACCACGGAGATCAAGGCCAAGGTGGATCTGCCGCCAGGGCAGGGACTGCGTGGGGGCACGCATGAAATTAGGCAGACAGAACAGGAGGCCGATCAGGCAGATGCCTGCGACGCCCAGCAGTCTGAGCCGGCTATAATACATCATAACGGGTCGAGATGTCCTCGGCGGGTTTGGACGGTTCGAGTTTCTTGCGCGGGACCATGCCGCTTCCGCAATGCCGATGCAACCTTTCACCAACATTCCGCCCCTGACGGCTTTGCGAAGCCGTGATGGACTGGTAATCCTGTCACTCATGAACACTCGGCGACAGCTTCGGGTCGGCATCGTCGGTGCCGGTCACTTCGGGCGATTTCACGCCCTCAAATCAGCCGCAAATCCGGCTGAAAACCTGGTGGCGCTTTTCGACCCTGATCCGGCACGTGCGGCAACAGTCGCTCGTGAGGCACGTTGTACCGTTGCAGAAACTTACGAGACCCTGCTGAATTCGGTTGAGGCTGTGATCATTGCAGCTCCAGCCGAGCATCATTTCCGACTTGCCAGCGAAGCCCTTAACGCGGACCGTCATGTTCTCGTTGAGAAGCCGATTGCAGCCACTTTGGATGAAGCTCGCAATCTGGCGGATCTCGCATCCCGGACGGGTAAAGTTCTTCAGGTGGGCCATCTGCTGCGCTACTCCGCAGAGCACAGGGCCATCACAGAACGTATCGACAAGCCGCTCTATATCGAAGCCACACGCATCGCGCCTTTCAAGTCGAGAGGAACCGATGTGTCTGTCATTCTGGACCTGATGATCCATGACCTGGATCTGGTTCTTGCAATCGTAGACAGCCCGATCACGGACATCGATGCCATTGGCGCAGCCGTTTCAAGCGAACACGAGGACATCGCGAATGCGCGGGTCCGATTTGAGAACGGATGCGTCGCCACAATCACGGCGAGCAGAATTTCCCTTAAAACAGAACGCCGTATGAGACTTTTCTCACAGGAAGGCTACCTGTCAGCAGACTTCATGGAGCGCAAACTCAGCTTCATTGGCAGAGAACGTGGCCTCCCTCTACCGGGAACTGGAGGCTTCAAACGCGAAGCCATCAGTTGGCATGACCACGACAACCTTGCCGTAGAGCACGAAGCTTTTGCTGAATCATGCCTTAACGGTGCACCAGTGCTGGTTGATGCCCAAGCTGGAATCCGAGCGCTCGATGCAGCAATCCGCGTCACCGAAAGCATCCATGCGTCTCGCAAGGCAATGGAGCTCTCAGGCCTTATCCCGGTATCAGATAAGGCCTGAAAACCTTATTTTTTACTGGCTTTCCAGCTCTTCTTTTTTGGCTTCCAGTTCAAGCCATTGCTCTTCGGCTTCACTCAACTCGCGCTCTGCCGCCTGAAGCGCATCACTGATCTTGGTGAATTTTGCTGGGTCCTTGCTGTAAAGCACGGGGTCAGACAATGCCTCGCGATACGTGACAATAGCCTTTTCCAGCTTAGTCATTTTGCCAGGAAGAAGGTCAAGGGTCCGCTTGTCATTATAACTAAGCTTCGTCTGCTTCTTTTCTGATTTTACAGTGTTTTTTGATGCAAGGTCATTCTCACCCCGATCTTCTGAATGACGCTCAACAGGGGCTTCACCGCGCCTCTGAACCAGCATGTCCGAATAGCCACCGGCGTACTCGATCCACTGTCCATCCCCCTCGGATACGAGAACAGAGCCCGCTACACGATCAAGAAAATCACGATCATGGCTGACCAGAAGAACGGTCCCCGCATAGTCCGCAAGCATCTCCTGCAATAGATCCAACGTTTCCAGATCAAGGTCATTGGTGGGCTCATCCAGCACCATCAAGCTGGATGGCTTGGCCAGCGCGCACGCAAGAGCAAGACGCCCGCGCTCACCACCAGATAATTTTCCAACGGGCGTACGTGCCTGTTCCGGACGGAACATGAAGTCCTTCATATATCCGATAACGTGACGCTTCTCATTCCCGACCTGAACCATATCCCCACTGCCACCTGTAAGGGTGTCAGAAAGGCTTTTGGTCGGGTCCAGACTTTCACGCTGCTGGTCCAGCGTCACCATCGCAACAGACGGTCCGATATAAACAGATCCTTCCTGCGGGGGCATGCGACCGGTCAGAAGACGAATAAGAGTGGTCTTTCCCGCACCATTGGCGCCAACCAACCCCAAACGGTCTCCGCGCAGAATCTTGAGATCGAGATTGTTTACAATCGTGCGATCCCCATACGCCCACCCCAGGCTTTCCGTACCGATCGTAATCTTGCCGCCGCCATCTGCTTCCGTCGCAGACATGCGCAGCGTGCTGGTGCCGCGTGCGGAGATTTCTCGACGGTTATTCCTCAAGGACGCCAGTTCAGCGACACGCCGGACATTACGCTTGCGGCGTGCTGTCACGCCATAACGCATCCAGTCCTCTTCCCGAGCAATCTGACGATCCAGCTTGTGAGCATCACGTTCTTCCTGTTCCAGCACTTCGTCCCGCCAAGTCTCATAGCGCGAAAAGCCTTGGTCCAGACGCCGCGTCTTGCCCTGCTCAAGCCACACCACACTTCGGGATAACGTCTCAAGAAGGCGTCGATCATGGCTGATGACAATCATGGCGCAGCGCGATGCGGCCAGCTCTTTTTCCAGCCAGGTAATCGTCGGAAGATCCAGATGGTTTGTCGGTTCGTCCAGCAGCAGAAGATCTGGCTCCGCAGCCAAGGCGCGGGCGAGGGCGCAGCGGCGAACCTCGCCGCCAGATAACCGTTCGCACCCTTCGTCACCCGTCATGCCAAGTTCAGCAAGCATGGATCGGGCCCGATAGTGCTCCGTCTCATCCAGCCCATCTGCGACATAATCGAAGGTGGAAGAGTAGGCCGTCAGATCAGGCTCCTGCGCAAGGTAATGTACCTTGACGCCCGGCTGCACAAACCGGGTCCCGTCGTCAGCAACAATGTCGCCAGCCGCTATTTTGAGGAGTGTAGACTTACCGGAGCCATTGCGCCCCACAAGGCAGATGCGTTCGCCCGGAAGAACGCCGAGCTCGGCGCCATCAAGGAGCGGGCGTCCGCCAAGAGTGTAAGTAATATTCTGAAGAAGAAGAATGGGTGCCGACATATCCCCTATGTGTCGCAGGGAACGTTTGCCCGCAAGGCACCCAAAGACGGATTTTCTCTCAGACGGACTTTATGCCGCCCGTGACAGCCTGATAGGTCGCTACAGCCAGCGCCATCGGCTCGAATGGTTTCGTAATCACGAAGGAAGGCTCATGCGCTTCTCCGGTCAACAAACGCTCCGGATAAGCCGTGACGAAAATCACAGGCGTTTCATGTGTTTTCAGAATACGCCCGACAGCATGCATTCCATCACCCCCACCGCCGAGATTGATATCAGCCAGAATAAGACCTGGCTTCGTCTCGGCAGCCAGCTTCACGGCGTCAGCCTCCGTGTACGCAACACCCGCGATTTTATGGCCACAGCGCTCCACCAGATCCTGAATATCCATGGCAATGATCGGCTCATCTTCAATGATAAGCACCGTCGTCTGCGCAATGCCCTGAAGAGCCTGTCGAGCCACAGCCAGATTTGCAGCGGCATCCTCCTCAGAAATGGAGAGAGCCCGAGCGGCCGACGACAGCGACTGCTCCTCAAGCGAGGTCAGAAGCATGAGAGCTCTTTGAACAAGAGTCATGTCTGGCCGATCAGCATTCTCCTTCGAGAACTCCTGCACGAGCTTGCCGTATAGTGCCAGCCGGGGAGGAAGGTCTGATTTCTCTGCTGCCAGAAAATCCTTCAGGGCACCGGCTACCAACCGGTCTCCCTGAGCCTGATCTCCAGCCAGGGCACGGGCAAAACGGCGAGCATAAGGTAGCGCCGCAATGAGTTCGTGACGTGACGTGTCAGCCATGGATCCTCAGCCTCTTGATATTGGACAGCCGCGCGGAAACCTTATGAAGGACTATCCGTTTGTGGCGATTGAATAATCATGACACGAGCGACCGGATACGCCTAGTGTCTGTCTGCATCCGCAGACTTCACCTTCCTGAAAGGACCTCCCTCTGACGGCACCTGTTTCCGAGCCTGAGACGGCTCCACAGGAGAAAAGAGGCGTTTCCTTTCATCAGGAACTCCTGAAGACCTTGCCAGACCTCCGTGGTTTCGCACGGTTCCTGACACGTGATGCCGTCGCAGCAGACGATCTCGTGCAGGACACAGTTGTTCGCGCACTCGCTGCGCAAACACAGTTCCAGGCAGGAACCACGCTGAAAGCCTGGTTGTTCACAATTCAGAGAAATGCCTTCTACGAGCAGCGCAGACGATCTTCCCGTGAACAGGAGATCATGCAGAACGTCGAAATGGACATGCCCCTGTCGACCGAAATTCCCTCCATGCAAAGTGCCCGAGATGCCGTAACGGATCTCGGAGAGCTTATCTGGAAACTTCCGGACCTTCTGCGCGAAGCTATCATCCTCGTGGGCGCACAGGAGCTGTCTTATGAAGAAGCCGCCTGCATCTGCAATGTTCCATCGGGAACCATGAAAGCGCGCGTCTCACGAGCAAGAAGCCAGCTTTCCATGTTGGCCGAAGGAAAAAATCATCAGGAAATGACACTCTAACCAACTGAAAAATAATAATTTTAAAAAAATATCAAAAAAACTTTCCTTTTGATGCAACGATCCTGGAACCCCGTTCATTGATCCCATGAAACAGGACGAAACCAGGAGTACTCCCATGACGTTCCATGATCAGGTCATCGCAATCCTACCGAAGCTGCGTGTGCAGGCCCTGTCCCTGACGCGCAACCGCGCTGCTGCGGAGGACCTTGTTCAGGACGCCGTGTGCAATGCTCTAGCCGCCCAGAACAGCTTCATTCCCGGCACGAATTTCTCAGCATGGATGCATCGTATCCTGCGTAACCGCTTTATCTCCGACCTGCGCAAGCGTCGTGAGACGACCGACATTGATGATGTGCCAGCATCAACATTCGCAAGCCCGGCAACACATGAAGACCGCCTGGCTCTGAAAGATCTGTCGCTGGCACTCTCTCGCTTGCCGGCTGACCAGCGCGAGGCACTCGTTATGGTCGTTATTCAAGGCATGAGCTACGAAGCTTTGGCTGAAGCAACTGACTGTGCTGTTGGTACAGCTAAAAGCCGCGTTTTCCGCGCTCGTCGTCAGCTTGAAGCATGGATGACAGGCGATATGCCGAGCAACGACAAGCTGCGCGTGAAAGTGAAGGCCCTGCGTGATGCGATCGATGTGCGCCATCGTGCAGGACAGTCAGCAGACGATCTGCTTTTCTCGTGAGCCTGGGTTGAACTTTTAGCCTCTCGGAAACGTTCGTATTTCGCCCATTTCGGAATTGAAGCGATTGCGGTAACTGAGCCGTTTTTGTAAACAGTTCTTTACCGCCGTGCAGGCCTGTAGCTTTCGAACAGCCTCAGAACCACACGGCGATCTGCAGGGAGCAGAGGCGATTATTCTGCGTTGTCACAGAGAGGCTCAGGACTAGACAATGACCGGAGGAGACAAGTCCCAATCCTCATCCGGAAAATCCAAAGGTGATGATCAGGATTCTCCCTTTGGTATCTGGCTGAGCCGCGGACTTCATCAGCTCTTTGACGATGTTGCGAGCGAACCTATCCCTGAAGAGCTTTTGAAGCTGATCGAAGAAGACCGGAAAAAGTGATTGCACAGGAAGCCTGGCCTGAGATCCTGGGCAGCAGGTCATAAAGGGTCTCGTCATTCCTTATCGCAGAATGGTTTTTCGCAGCGTTCGCATGTTCGATACGGTTGGGGCTCGCGTCATGGCCCTGATCGTCGCGACAACGCTTCCCCTTGCGACAATTGCGGGTCTTCTGGCGTGGCATAGCTACCAGGAAAACGTTGGCAATGCTCTGGCCAGAACCGAGCGCGACGCTCAGGCAGCGCTTTCCGAATTATCAAGCGATCTGGACCAGACCCACAGCGTGCTGGACATGCTGGCTGACAGGGACATCACCGCGGAAACGGCTCTCCGTGAATTCGGCCTCGTCCAGACGATTTCCCAGCATCATTATTGCTCGCTGATGCTGACTGACGCGCAGGGGCATCCGTCAGTTGTGCTTCCTCCACCGTCGTCTCAAGACCCGGCGATCTGTCCGTCCGGTCAGCTCCTTACGACGCTGAACCAGAATGGCGCACGCCCTAATATCGGTGTCGATGTCATCAAGGGAGGGCGTGGCCCTCTCATAAGATTCGTCGTTCCCCTAATGAATCAGGGTACGATCGCAGGCTATATCATCGCCGTAAGGACACTAGGCTGGCAGCGCAGCCATCTCCCAGCTGGTGATGGAAGACTGCTCCTCGGTGTCAACGACAATGCGAGAAACCTCCTCATGATGGGGGATGGGTCGATTTTTTCGCTTTTTCCAGATCGACCCAATATTCCAGAACTTCCCACGGCTGTGCATGATCGGCTGAAAAGAGATATTGCGAATCATGCTTTGCATGACTCGTTCACGTTTCACGGCACGACTTACGTTCTGCAAAACGCCTATGGCCCGGTCAGCCTTCTTGTTGCTACCGAGCGAACCCACGAAGAAAGCCGGGCGCTTAATATTTTTCTGATCCGCGTGGGTCTGATTGCGACGCTTCTAGTCTTGGAGCTGTTGATCGTCGCGTGGGCTGCACGGACTTTCCTTGTAGAACCCTTGGAAAGACTTGCCTTGGCCGTAGCGGACTGGCGGCGAGGGGCGCCATTCGACCCGCGTATCAATCGTTCCATCCCTCTGGAAATCCGTCATCTTGAGCGTGCCTTTTTGAGAGCAACGCGCCGGCTTACGCGACATGAACGCGCCCTTGAGAAGTCCGCCCACCATCAGGACATGCTCATCCGGGAAATTCATCATCGGGTTAAAAACAATCTTCAGGTCATTGCATCTCTCCTGAATCTTCAAGCCAGTCGCATCCGGTCCCATGAGGCCCGCGAAGAATTCAGACTGGTGCGGGACAGGGTCCGCGCGCTCGCTACGCTGCATCGTTATCTGTATTCCGAAAACGGCCTTTCGGCGCTGGATGTCCAAAGCTTTCTGGAAGAGCTGTGTTCAATTCTCTTCTCCGCCCACAGCATGAATACGCAGACACGCATTCGGCTGGAACTGGACATCGAACATGTCCTGATTTCTCCCGATCAAGCAGTCCCCGTTGCTCTGATCGTGACTGAAGTTGTCAGCAATGCTCTCCGTTATGCTTTTCCAGAAAATCGTGCGGGCGTCGTTCGGATTTCGCTTCATCGCGTCAAAAATCCACCTGCTGACAAATCCGGGTTGGTAGAATTTGAACTCGGAGATGACGGGATTGGGCTCGAAGCGTCCCGCGCGACCGAATCACGGAACAGACGGGAAGGGATCGGCATTCAGTTGATCCGGGGATTTGCCCGCCAGATCAATGCGGATCTTCTCATCTCAAATGAAGATGGCACTTGGTACAACATGAAGTTCGTGCCCGCAGATCCGTCGCCAACAGCTGTCGCGATTGCCCATAAAGCAATCCACAGCGAAGAGTCGCCATCGTCCGCAGGCTCCGGCAGGCCGTCCGACTCCTGAAATAACCACTTAAAATCTAAATAAGCAGCAAGAAATGCGTCAAAGACTGTCTTGTGGCGACTTTGCGACCTATATGCAGGGATCATGAAGGCCGACAAGACAATCGCAAAAGCGTGGATAAAAGCTCAGGGGCGTGCCAGCCGTTCCCTGACCTCCGTTATAGTGATCCTCGGACTGCTCTCGACTCTCCTGGGTCTTCTGCAGGCATGGGCTCTGGCCCGGACACTTGCCGCCATTCTGACCGGACATCCGGGCAACGCCCCCCCGGCTATTGGAATGTTCATTGCCGTGAGCGTGATCCGCGTAGGCCTGACGGCAGTGCAGGACATCAGAGCATCGTCCGCAAGTCTTTCGGCCCGCCGCCGACTTCGTTCTGAAGTCATGGCCCGTATTATTGGCGAAGGTCCTGCGCTTTTGCGTCGGCAACACAGCTCGGCAATCGCCTCCACCCTTGTGGATCGCGTGGAAGCGCTGGATGGCTATTTTGCACGCTGGCTCCCGGCATCTGCGCTTTGGCTCGTCTCACAATGGATCGTTGTTGCGGCTGTCTTCTGGCAGAACCATCGTGCGGGCATTATCCTCACAATCTGCTGCGCATCCCTTCCGGTCTTCCAGGCATTCTTCGGGATCGCCACTGCCGTTGCGTCCCGCCGTCAGTTTCTGGCGATGACACGTCTGCAGACGCGCTTTCTGGACCGCGTAAAGGGAATTGCCACGATTGTCCTGTCTGGCAGCACGGAACGTGAAGCTCAGGCGCTGGCAGCAAGTGCTGATGATCTCCGCCTACGGACCATGAAGGTCCTGCGTATTGCCTTCATTGCATCCGCCACCACAGATATCGCCATGGTCGTAGCGCTGGTGTTGATCGTCATCACCCAGAGCCATAATCTTAGTAGCGCGACGCCTGAAATTGCCCTGACACGCGCCCTTTACGCCATTCTTCTCGTGCCAGAAGCATTCGCGTCTTTCCGTGCCTTGTCTGCGGCTTATCAGGATCGCGCCCATGCGACAGCAGCCGCCGAGGCTATGCACGAGTTGGCTGACCTTCCCGAAGAACTGTCGTCAACGCCCGCACTTGCTGCTGTACAGAATGGTCGTGGCCTCACCGTGACTGCTGAAAACCTGTCGTTTTCCTGGAACGAAGAACGCGGTCCCGTGATCGAAAACGTGAGCTTCACACTCCCGGCCGGCGAGACATTGATCCTGGAAGGGCCATCGGGCGCGGGCAAATCCACACTTCTCGAACTTCTTCTGGGTTTTGTAGACCCGACACAGGGCCGCATCCTTCTGGACGGCACAAACATGGCCCCCCTGACGCCACGACAGATTTCATCCCGCATTAGCTGGATCGGGCAGAAACCGGTCCTTTTTGCAGGAACAATTCGCGAGAACATTCTTTTCGCTAAACCTGAGGCTTCCGACCAGGAGTTGCAGTCAGCAATTTCTCACGCAGCAATGGATAGCTATATCCCGCATCTTCCCGAAGGCTTGGAAACGCGGATCGGAGAAGGCGGGTTTGGTCTTTCAGGCGGACAGGCCCAGCGCATTGCGATTGCCAGAGCCTTCCTCAAGAACGCGCCACTTCTGCTTCTGGACGAACCCACATCACATCTGGACCCGGCGACAGAGGCGGACATCCTGACCAGCCTTCATCGTCTGGCTGAGGGGCGAACAGTGGTTCTCTGTACACATTCGGCGCAGGCCCAGAAGTTCCATGGTCGCCACCTTGTTCTCAGCAAAGGTCGCGTTATCTCCTATACGGAGCAAGCAGCATGAGCGCTTCTCTTCAATCGCAGCGCCCGGAGAACAGTACGGCTCTCTCGCGTATTATCCGCGTCTGGAAGCCACATTACGGCCGCCTGATCACAGGCATCGTCATTGCAGAACTGGCTGTATGCTCCAGTCTGGCTCTCATGGGGCAGGCCGGTAGTCGCGTTGCGGCGGCTGCCGTAGGGGTTGCTGCTGGGTCGATGCTGTTACAGGCAGCCGGTGCCTCCCAGATCGTCCTGCGATATCTGGAACGCCTCTATACGCATGATGCGATGTTCCGCGCCCTGTCAGACCTGCGCGTATGGTTCTATCGCCGTCTCGCAAAAGGCGCAGCAGCAGGCCTTGGCTTCCAACGCTCTGGAGATCTCCTGTCTCGTCTGGTCTCAGACGTCCAGACGCTCGACAATCTCTACCTCCGCATTCTGGTCCCGATGGCATCCGCTGTTCTGACGCTGCCTGTTGCCGCGTTTGTCTGGCTTAAAGCTGGAACACTCCCCGGCTTGCTCACGACCGCTCTATTTGCGGTTCTCGCTTTCGCCATGCCTTGGGTGGCAACCCGAGTGTCACGGCGTTTCGGCCCGGACATTCTTCACGCTGAGGCCGATCTGCGCGTAGCAGCTCTCGATCTGACGTCAGGTCTCCGTGAGGCTCGCGCTTTTGGCGCCGAAGACCTCCTTGCAAACGCGGTAACTGAACGTCAGGAAGCCCTGTTCTCTGCCCAGCGCAGACAGGCCATCCGCATGGCGCTGACAAATCTTGTAGCTGGCCTGGTCGCCAAGGCAGGTATCGCTATCATTCTCTGCGCAGTCGCAGGTCTGATTTTCCAGCAGGCCGCACCAGTTGCTGGCATCGCAGCACTTTTTGTTGCCATTACCGCTCTAGAAGGCGTGACGGGCCTCTCTCGTGCAGGCCTTCTATATGGCCAGGTTTCGTACGCTGCTGAACGCATCATGGAAGTAGCCGAGAAGACCCCTACTGTCGCCGAGGGAACAACGCCGCTTCCATCTGGACGAGACATCAAAGTCGATAGGGTAACCTTTCGATGGACTCCGAATCGGGAACCAGTTTTTCGTGATCTCACCCTCTCTCTTCGGCAGGGCGAGCGCGCAGCGCTGATTGGCCCATCAGGTGCTGGAAAATCCAGTCTCGCAGCGCTGATTCTGAAAGTTGTTGCGCCTGAAGATGGAGAAATTCGTCTGGGTGGCGAAAATATTGCCAATCTGAACAACGACGCATTGCGCTCTCAGGTCGCGTGGCTCTCGCAGTCCAGCCACCTTTTTGATGATACGATCCGCAATAACCTTCTTCTCGGCCGCCCCGATGTTCCAGAAGCCGCACTCTGGAATGCTCTCGATCAGGCGAAAGTCGCGGATCTGGTGCACAGCCTTCCTGAAGGTCTGGATACATGGATTGGTGAAAGTGGATCGAAACTCTCAGGCGGGCAGGGACGCCGCATAGCACTTGCCCGTGTCCTACTGTCAGACGCTCCGATCCTGATCCTCGATGAACCAGCAACAGGCCTCGATGCAGATACCGAGAAGGCGTTCCTGGAGACCCTGAACAACGTTGCAGAAGGCCGCAGCGTTCTGCTGATCGCTCATCGCCTGACAGGCGTTGAAAGGCTGGATCGCATCTGGCGCCTTGAGAACGGACAGGTAGTTTCAAGCGCAGGTTGACCAGACTCTGCCGACAAGGCACCTAGGAGCCTCAATTCTTTCTCTCAGGACGTAACGCCATGGTTCGTATCCTTTCTTCCATCCGTATTGCGGCTCCGGCTTTCGTCCTGACCGCCGCTCTGGCCGGTTGTGCCGACCAGCCGACACGCGACAGCTACGTTGTTTTTTTCGACCGTGATTCCGTTTCCCTGAGCCCGGTTGCTCAGGCAGTTGTCACAAAAGCGGCTACGGCAGCACGCAATGAGCACGCTCAGAGCATCCGCGTTTCCGGTTCTGCTGGCATGAACGGTGATCCGGCCGTTCTTAAGGAACTTGCTGACAGCCGTGCGCAGGCCGTTGCAACACAGCTTGCCAATGACGGCGTGAATGGTGCGAAAATCGAGATCAAGCCAGAGCCAGAGACAACCATCGACGCCTCCCACGTTGCGCTGCGTCGCGTCTCCATCACGATCACACCGGGCCTTTGAGCCGGAGCCCGGAGTGACGGAGGGACAAAACCACCCTGCGGCCAGACCGGGCCAATCTCCCGAACAGGTCCTTGCAGACGTGTTCGGGTTTCCAGGATTTCGCGGCCTCCAGGGAGAGGCCGTTGAAACTGTCATGCGGGGCGAAGACGTTCTCGTCCTGATGCCCACGGGTGGAGGAAAGAGCCTCTGCTATCAGGTTCCCGCATTATGTCGGGACGGCATGGGTCTCGTTATTTCCCCCCTGATTGCTCTGATGGACGATCAGGTAGCCGGCCTGAGGCAGCTCGGTATCCGTGCCGCAGCCCTTCATTCCGAGCTGGACGCTGAAGAGCGCGATATCCTGCATCAGGATCTTCGCAATAATCAGATCGACATCCTGTACATTTCGCCGGAACGGCTTTTACAGCCCGCGACCAGCAACTTTCTCTCCAAGCGCCGTATTTCCCTGATCGCGATTGATGAGGCTCACTGCGTTTCTGCATGGGGACACGAATTCCGACCGGAATATCGAGCCCTCGCATCTCTTCCTGAACTCTTCCCGAACGTCCCCCGTATTGCCCTGACGGCAACGGCTGACCCGCGCACACGCGACGATATCCTGAATGTTCTCGGGATGCCCGATGCGCGCGTCCTGATGGCGAGCTTTCACAGGCCTAATCTTTTCATGGAAGCCCGCCCAAAGGGAGGCGAAAGCAAGCAGCTGACCGAGGCACTGGAAAGCCATCGGAGCGGTGCGGCCATCGTCTACTGTGGAAGCCGTAACAAGACCGAACGTGTAGCAACAATGCTGCGGGGCAAAGGCCTGACTGCGCTTCCATTTCACGCAGGCCTGTCTCCCATTGAAAAACGCGCAACGCTCATGCGGTTCCGCTCTGGCGAGGACATGGTCATTGTTGCCACAGTAGCATTTGGAATGGGCATTGATCGCCCGGACGTCCGCTGTGTAGTGCATCTGGACATGCCATCCTCACCGGAAGCCTATTACCAGCAGATTGGACGGGCAGGGCGTGATGGTGAGAAGTCTGACACGCTCCTGCTTTATGGCGGTGAGGATATGGCTCGCGCGCGACACTGGCTGGAGCAGTCAAGCGCGCCTGACAACGAAAAGCGCGTCATGCAGTCCCGTCTGGAGAGCATGATTGCTCTCACGGAAACCACAGGCTGCCGCACACAAGCGCTTCTGGCGTGCTTTGGAGAAAATCTGTCCTCTCCCTGTGGCCATTGCGACAACTGCATCAATCCCGTGTCCACATTCGATGGCACTGAAGCCGCACAGAAAGTTTTGTCAGCCATTTATCGCACAGGACAACGCCTCGGCGCCGTCCAGCTCACCAACGTCTTACGCGGCAAAACCAACGAAACCATCGAACGTCACGCCTATCAGCACCTTTCAGTGTTCGGGATCGGGAAGGATCAGACCGAGAACTGGTGGCGTGCCGTGGTCAGACAGCTCATCGCGCGCGGTGCAATCCGAACGCACGGCGAACATGGGAGCCTTGCGCTTCAGAGCGATATTGCGCGGCCAATCCTTCGTGGGGAAGAAAGGGTCTCGTTGCGACTGGATGCCAAGCAGAGTCTTATTGCGCGGTCTCCGACCACCAATCCGGAAAACGACAATCTTTCCGCAGAAGAAAAATCTGTTTTCGATGCCCTGCGGCAATGGCGCCTTTCAGAAGCGCGGGAGCAGGAAATTCCCCCCTACGTCATTTTCCACGATTCGGTTCTTCGGGACATCGCAAGAGAGCACCCCGTCAGCCATCAGGAACTCGGTAGTATCAAAGGGGTCGGGGCCTCGAAACTCGACCGGTACGGCGAATCGGTTCTGGCCGTTATCAAGGAGATCTCAGCCACCATCATGGCCTGAGATCTCCAAATCAGTTTATTTGGCCGCTTCGACCGTAAAACCGATCGTTATGCTGTCACCATCGAGGAACTCGAAGGTAAACGGTACTTTCTGTCCGATCTGAAGACCCTGCTGCACACCACCGCACAGCAGATGATAGCCGGAAACCGGAAATATCATGTCTGAGTTATGGGGCAGAGCCAGATGCGAAAACAGATCGTTCGTGGCCTGCGTCTGCTCCTGGTTCGTGTGATGCGCTGTGATGGTGGAGCAGGCCGGTGACGTGATGCCCTTCAACAGATGATCACTGTCATCGTCATTGCGAATCGTAAAATACGCATTGGCCCGAGTGTCGTCATGCTTCGACGGGGCAAGTGTTCCATCCAGAACGACAATTTTTTGGCGATTATGCTGTGCAACTGGCAGAGCGCCAGTGTCCTGCGCAAAAGCAGGAACAGCAGAGAGCGATAACAAGACAGCAAAAGCCGCAGATACCCGTTTCAACGATAGTCTCCCGGTAACGGACAGGCCCATTTGGGCCAGAACGGATGATCCGGTAAACTGCTCCTATTTTCCTGGCCCCGACAAGGCCCGAACGATCAGGACTGTTCATGCGTTGCCCTTTCTGCGGACACGACGACACTCAGGTAAAGGACAGCCGGTCCAGTGAAGACGGGACCGCAATCCGACGTCGGCGCGTCTGCTCGGTCTGCACACAGCGCTTTACAACCGTAGAGCGCGTCCAGCTTCGTGAGTTGAACGTTATCAAGGCAGATGGCCGGCGTGTCCCCTTCGATCGGGACAAGCTCAGCCGTTCAATCCGCGTCGCTTTGCGCAAACGCCCCGTTGAAGAAGAGCGGCAGGAACGCCTGGTCAATGGGCTTGTCCGGCAGCTTGAGGCGTCCGGAGAGCAGGATATTTCTTCACATCGTATCGGCGAACTTGCGATGGACGCATTGCGCGAGGTGGACGGTGTGGCTTATGTCCGCTTCGCCAGCGTTTATCGCGACTTCCGCGAGGTCGAGGCTTTCTCGAAGATCCTCGCCGACATGAACCCCATAACCGGGGACGCAGACGCGTCTCCCGGAAAAAACGACTCCCAGGAGACACCATGACCGCATCAGACGCGCCCAACAGCCGACCAACGCGCCGCAGCCGGACAATTGCCCGTGTTGCAGCCGTTCAGGCTCTGTTCCAGTGCGAACAGTCCGGCGACAATGCGGAGACCGTCCTCGGCCAGTTTCTCCGTCACCGCCGCGTCAGCCCGACAGCATCCTTTGAAGACGGCCACATTCCTGATGCCGACCTGACTCTGATGCAGGAAATTGTTCGTGGCGTAACGCTCGATCAGGACAAGATCGACCACACGTTAAGCGATCTGCTTCCCGAGCAGTGGCCAATGACGCGCCTCGATCCCGTTCTTCGCGGACTGCTCCGGGCTGCAACATTCGAAATCGCTGACACCGATACGCCCGACCGCATCGTGATCAATGAATATATGGACGTTGCACACGGCTTTTTCTTCGGGGACGAGCCAAAGATGGTGAACGGCATTCTTGATGCCGTCAGCCGGCGCAACGAAAGCAACACCTGAAGCATGTCGGGCGAATTCAGTTTCATCGCCCGACATTTCCGGCAGCTCGCTGGCCCGGAAAGTCTCGACCTTCGAGACGACTGCGCGCTGATCTCTTGCCCCTCGGGGCAGGAGATGGCCATTTCTACCGACACGATGGTCGAGAACGTCCATTTTCTGACGGATGATCCCCCTGAAACAGTGGGGCGCAAGCTTCTCCGCTGCAATCTCTCAGATCTCGCCGCCATGGGCGCAGAGCCCTATGCCTACACCCTGAACGTCACCATCCCACACGCATCTTGCTACGATGACGTGTGGTTCAGTGCGTTTGCTGCGGGCCTGGCGGAGGATCAGAAGCTCTATGGCGTAACGCTACTCGGGGGAGACACGACCTCGACGGCGGGTCCACTTGTTCTGTCAGCAACAGTTTTTGGACGACTGAAAAAAGGCACTGCTCTTCGCCGGAGCGGAGCCAAAGCTGGTGACAGCCTGTGGGTTACCGGAACAATCGGTGATGCCGCGCTTGGCCTGTTAGCTCTCCAAGGAAAAATTTCTGATCCAACAGGTTTCCTGTCAGAGCGTTACCGTTTGCCCCGCCCACGAACGGGTTTGAACCTGAGTGGGCTTGTGCATGCGGCTATGGATATTTCTGATGGCCTGATACAGGACTCCGGTCATATCGCGGCAGAATCCGGTGTGGCCATAGATATTTTGGCAGACACAGTTCCGGCCTCCTCGGCTGCCAACGCACTCGGGTCACAATGGCTCGAACAACGTCTCACAGGCGGCGATGATTACGAGCTTCTTTTAACCTGTGCCCCTGAAAACGAGAGCATGTTGGTTCAGGCGTGCTCTCAAAGAAACGTGCCCGTCACTCGTATCGGGGCCATCCGCTCAGGAGCCGGAGTTCACGTTCTAAATGCTGAGGGACAGGTTATGGAAATACAAAAAAAAGGGTGGCAGCACTTCTAAAGCTGGCACCCCTTTCAGAGCTCAATCCTGGACTGAGCGTTCGTACAGGCGATAACGCTTGTACGGATGCGGAACTACAGCTTCCGCCAAATTCTTCATTCTCGTGTCAGATTCCTGAATCCACCCAAGCTCTACCCAGGAATAGGGTAGAGAGCGCCCGCGACGCAGCAGTTCCGAGATTGCCAGAGAGGGCAGGAGAGAGCCCAGCATCGTGCCCTGAAGCTTGCGCGTGACGCCCAACAGAATGACACGCGCAGAATGGAAGCGATGCAGTCCCAGACGGGCAGCGAGCTTGATCCAACCGAGCGGCGTGGGATCACCACCGAGATCGCCTGCAATATCGTAAAGATTGGGAACAACCAGAGCCATGGCCACCGGCTCACCGTCCTGATCAATCTGAACATAGTGCTCTGGTCTCAGCAGCGGCTTGAGCTGATTGATCATCGCCTTCATTTCGTAGTCCTGCAAAGGCACGAAATTGTACTTTCCACTCCAGGCATCGTTGTAGAGCGTCCGCAGGACTTCACCTTGCGCTGCGATCTGCTTCTTGGAAAGACGCGTTACGGAAATGGATCCGAGACGACCTTCTCCGATTTTCAGATCACCCGGAACGCGAAAATTGGCCCTGTTTTCTTCAGTCAGATAGAAACGGTAGCTCAGAAGATCTTCGCTTCGTTCGTAGCCAGCGCCTTCGACCAGCTGCCCCAGCAGTTTGGGGTGCCAGGGCATCGCAATCATGAGTGGCTGATCCTGCCCCTCGATCATGAGCCCGGATTCACCATTCCCGCTCAGCGTAACCGGACCACGCACGCGATCCATGCCCTGAAGGCGAAGCCAGTGACGGGCAGCACTCAGGAGGGCTGCAACAACAGACGCCTCCGGCACAGCATCCAGCGCGCCGAAAGACCCTGTTTTCTCACCCCAGAATTCAATCGCACGATGATCAACAATCGCAGCAATACGACCGACAGGGGTGTCACCACGCCAAGCCAGAAAATAGCGAATGCTGGCATGACGGAAAATGGCAGCTTTCTTGGGGTTCAGAAGGTCATTCTGTTCCATGTCCAGTGGCGGAACAAACCCGGGCATTCCAGCGTAAATACGGCGGGGCAGGGTAATAAAGAGCTTCAAATGTGCCCGCGTCGTAACCGGACGGACTACTAGATCATCTTGCGGAGCGGGCGATGTCATAGGGTCGGGCCTTGCACCTCTGGTTGAAAAATTTTTCAGAGCTAATGGAGTAATATGCCTTAACAGCACAGGGTCGCATTTTTTCGCACCGGAAGGCTATACCCTCCCATTACCAATCCGACCATGACTTTCAACGTGGATATCTCTCGCATGGCAACCTTTCCGCTTTCCAGACGCGGCCCTCAGTCACGAATTCTGATCACCGGAGCCTCCAGCGGCATCGGTGAGGCACTCGCACTTCACTATGCACGGGCAGGAACACATCTTGTTCTATGGGGCCGCAACCAAGAGCGACTGGATAAGGTCGCGGCGCAGGCCCAACGCCACGGCGCCACGACGGAAACTCTCGCTCTTGATCTGTGTGACACAGACGCGGCCCTTGCTGCCTTACGAGAAGCCGACGACGTCAGCCCGATCGATATTCTCGTTCTCGGTGCAGGGCTGGGAGACATCCGCCCGGAAAATGAACTCACAGAAATCCCGGAGCAGGTGAAAACCATTTCACTGGTCAACTTCACGACGCCCGTGACCCTGGCCACAGAAATGGCACGTCGCATGGCTCCGCGGGGTGGCGGAAATATCGCTCTCATCGGTTCTGTTGCTGCTTTCCATGATCTTCCCGTCGCGACGGCCTATAGCGGCTCAAAAGCTGGCCTTGCCCGTTTCAGCACCGCGCTTCATGCCGCCATGACACCGCACAATGTTCATGTGACGCTTGTCTCTCCGGGATATGTCGACACGCCCATGAGCCAGCGTCTGGAAGGAGCTCGACCGCTCCTGGTGTCCTCCACCAAAGCAGCGCGGCTCATCGCACGCGCCATCGGGCAGGGACGGGCGCATCTTCTGTTTCCATGGCCCTTCGCTCTGGCCCGACTTCTGGAGATGCTGGTGCCGCGGCCAATCGTTCATCGCCTGCTCCGTTCCGCCGAAGTGCGACAACGTGCTGCAAATTAAGAAAAGCCGCCTCTCACTAACTTGACGGCATGCTGCCGGTAGGCGACTGCTTCCACATTCAACAGATGCCAGACAGGCCAGAGGATAGTTGTCATGAGGGAAATCGTTGCGGTCGATATCGGCGGCACCCATGCCCGTTTTGCAATCGCAAGCATCGAAAACGGAACCGTCGCTGAACTGGGTGAAGCCGTCACCCTGAAATGCGCCGAGCACGCAAGCCTGGCTCTGGCCTGGGAAGCTTTTGGCAGGACACTGGACCGCCCTTTACCAAGGGAAGCCGGGATTGCCGTGGCTTGTCCGGTTACAGGTGAAATTCTGAAGATGACCAATAATCCCTGGGTCATTCATCCGACGCAGCTTGCCAGCCGTCTGCATCTCGACAACTTCGTTCTGGTCAACGATTTCGGTGCCGTGGCTCATGCGGTCGCTCAGGTTGACTCATCATATATGAGACATCTGTGCGGCCCGGACGTGGATCTTCCATCACAGGGAACCATCACGATTGTCGGGCCGGGTACGGGTCTGGGGGCAGCCTGCCTGCTACGCCGTGGAGAAAAATACTTTGTCATGGAGACCGAGGGCGGCCACCTCGACTACCCACCACTCGACGAAGTTGAAGACAACATCCTCAAGGCGCTCCGCCAGCGTTTCCGGCGTGTTTCAGCAGAACGCATCGTGTCTGGCCCCGGCCTGACCAACCTTTACGAAGTCATTGCTGAACAGCAGGGCCTACCCATCACACTACGCGATAACAGAACACTCTGGCAGAACGCCATGGAAGGTTCCGACACGATCGCAGCCGCAGCTCTGGAGCGCTTCTGTCTGAGCCTTGGTGCCGTTTCTGGTGATCTTGCCCTGGCACACGGCGCCCATGCCGTTGTGATTGCCGGCGGCCTAGGACTGCGCCTGGCGAATATTCTCGGTGAATCCGGCTTTGCCGAACGTTTCGTCGCAAAAGGGCGCTTTGAGACCATGATGAGCGAAATGCCTGTCAAAATCATCACGCATCCCCAGCCTGGTCTCTTTGGGGCAGCCGCAGCCTATGCAGAGGCTCACTCCTGACAGACTGAGCAAGACGGCTGGCTAACGTGACGCAATACACACGGCCAGCCGATCAAAAAAGCCAATACTTTATTTGAAAATGGTAAAATCGAATTCCTGATTTTTAGAACATCAGGAAAAAACAGCTATTTTCTGCGGGGGGAGTAGTCTCTCTGGAGGTCCGGGCGGGAATCGAACCCACATTCGCGGATTTGCAGTCCGCTACATCACCATTCTGCCACCGGACCTCGGAGGAGACAGGGGCTATATCGTCTTTCAGGACATTTTGGTCAAGAGAGATATTTCAGCCTCGATGAGGATTTTTCTTCTGAGAGGGATCAGGCTATTAAGGGCTGATTCACGAAACGCTGCGATACAGTGTTCAGATGGCAGGATATCTCATGACTTCAGGATGCAACGGCACAAAGGCTCTATCTGGTCCCTTGGGACTGGGTCTTCTGAGCTTTCTCCTGAGCGGAACAGCCCTGGCTCAGAAGTATGACGGGAGCGGGTCCCCAACCTTCGTCCCACATACTTTGCAGGAAGCTCTTTCCACTGCCTATCTGACAAACCCCACACTCCGCGAGGAGCGTGCCCGCCTGCGTGCAACAGATGAGCAGGTTCCGACCGCAATGGCGGGCTGGCACCCGACCATCCAGACAACAATGAACCTGACCTACTACGACGGTCAGACCAACTATGCCGCCGGCAGCGGTAATTTGGGGACGAACCAGCGCTATCAGACGCCTGGATACAGCGGCGGTGTGAATATTACCCAGCCTTTGTATGAAGGCGGCAAAACTGTCGCAGGCATTCACGCAGCGACAAATCAGGTGATGGCTGAACGCGCCAAACTGATCTCGACAGAACAGACAGTCTTCACAAATGTCGTCAATGCCTATGTAGGCGTCGTTCAGGACGAGCAACTTCTGCAGCTCGCCATCAATAATGAGCGCGTTCTCCAGCAGCAGGTTCAGGCCACGCAGGAACGCTTCCACGTTGGTGAAATTACCAGAACTGACGTCGCCCAGGCGCAGGCAGCTCTTGCAAGCGCAACAGCGCAGCGGCAGCAGGCGGAAGGAACTCTTCAGGGAGCGCAGGCAACCTATATGCAGGTCGTGGGGATTGCTGCGCCTCCAAACATTGAAGCGCCCCAGCCACTCAAGCTGCCCGTTCAAAGTGAGCGCGAAGTCGTTGCCCTTGCAGTTCAGAACAATCCAGACGTTGTGAATGCGCTCTTCACTGAAGCGCAGCAAAAAGACAATGTGTCTGTACAGATCTCGGCGATTATGCCCAAGGTTTCCGCTGAGCTTGCTTTTCAGCACTCCATAAATCAGGGTTACAGCCGCTCGCTGACAGATAATAAATATGGAATGCTGGCCTTCCAGATTCCGATCTATCAGGGCGGTTCTGAATATTCTGCCATCCGCGGTGCACGCCAGCAGGCCCAGGCCGCCCATCGTGAAGTGGATGTGCAGCGCCGTACGGCCCTTCAGAAAGGAGCGGCGAGCTGGCAACAGATGGTTGCTTTCAAGCAATCCATCAACAGTGACCGCGTGGCCATTTCCGCCAACGTAATTGCGTTAGATGGTGTGGAACGTCAGGCTCTGGTCGGGACCAGCACAACACTGGCCGTTCTCCAGCAGCAGCAGACACTCCTGCAGGCCCAGCAGACACTGGTTCAGCACCTGTCTAATCTGGTCATCTCCTCGTATGCGGTCGCAGCGTCGATCGGAAGACTGACGGCATCTGACCTCAAGCTGGGGGTCCCGCTCTACGATGAAAAAGCCTACTACAATGCGGTCAAGAACAGACTGTGGGGCACCAGCGACTACGCGATCAATCAGCCTGGACGCTAATGCTTTTCCTGTAATGCTCAAGATGCCCCATACGTCATGACCTCTCCATCTCCGGAGCCGCAGCGTGGCTCGGCTGACGATACAATCGACACCGTCCTTAGCTCGATCCGCCGGATCCTGAAGGATGACAAGACTTTGAACAAAACAGTGGAGAGCACACTCGTGACGTCAGCTATCGAAAATGACGAACTGACCCTTGAACCATCCATGATGGTGTCACCTGCAAAGACAGAGCACGGCAACTCCGCGCCGCAGGATGATCTCATGGGCGCACAAACCATTGCTGCTGCAGAGCACTCGCTCAATGACCTGCAGACCGCATTCAGCAGTAACGGAAAATCAATCCCGTCTGATACCGTCGTGAGCGGAAGCAGCGGCATGACGATTGAAGACATGGTTCGCACTGAAGTGCGCTCCATGGTACGGACGTGGCTGGATGCTCATCTGCCTTCGCTTGTAGAAATTCTGGTGCGCGCCGAGATTGCGCGCCTGCGCCCGAATAACTGATTGCCTTCTTTTACCAACATTTGCCGCTGAACTTTCTGGATTATCATGCTCGAAAAAAGTTTTGTTCCCGCTGATCATGAAACGTCTCTCTACGAAAGCTGGGAGAACAACGGGGCTTTCCGTGCCGACCCGAGTGCACCGGGAACGCCATTTTCGATCATGTTTCCCCCACCAAATGTCACAGGGACACTGCATCTCGGCCATGCCCTGACATTTACGCTGCAGGACATTCTGATCCGCTGGAAGCGTCAGGAGGGCTGCAATGTCCTGTGGCAGCCAGGAACTGACCATGCTGGCATCGCCACGCAAATGGTTGTCGAACGCTCGCTCGATAAAGAAGGCGTCAGCAGAACCGCGTTAGGTCGCGAAGGCTTTCTCGAGCGGGTGTGGAAGTGGAAAGAGCAGTCCGGCGGGGAGATCGTCCAGCAGCTTCGCAAACTTGGTGCTTCGGCAGACTGGGACCGCGAACGCTTCACCATGGACGAGGGGCTTTCACGCGCCGTCCGCAAGGTCTTTGTACAGTTACACCAGGAAGGGATCATTTATCGTGATCGCCGCCTGGTAAACTGGGATCCAAACTTCCGTTCCGCGATTTCCGACCTTGAGGTTGAGAACCGTGAAACCAAGGGATCCATGTGGTACATCCGTTATCCACTTGAAGATGGACGTACGATAACGGTTGCAACTACGCGCCCTGAAACGATGCTGGCAGACGTTGCCGTTGCCGTTCATCCTGAAGATGAACGCTACGCCGACATGGTGGGCAAGTTTGTCACGCTCCCGCTAACGGGTCGCCGCATTCCTGTTGTGGCAGACCTCTATTCCGACCCTGAAAAGGGAACTGGCGCTGTAAAAATCACGCCTGCTCACGACTTTAATGACTTTGAAGTGGGCAAAAGACACAATCTGTCTGCGCCCACGATGCTGGATGAAACAGCCCATATCTGGCTCGACGAAATCCGTGCCGAACTGGCTGAGATCGACGGCCTGTCGTCAGTAGCGTTTGTGGAATCGCTTGCTGGCCTAAGCCGGGAAGAGGGACGCAAGCGCATTGTCGCCGAACTCGAACGTCTTGAGTGGCTTGAAAAAATCGAACCACATAAGCTTCAGGTCCCCTATGCCGAGCGCGGTGGCGCGGTTGTCGAACCGCGCCTGACCCTGCAGTGGTATTGCGATGCAAAAAAGCTTTCAGGCCCAGCAGTAGAGGCCGTGGAAAGTGGTAAAATCGTTTTCGAGCCCAGACAGTGGCAGAATACGTTCTTCGCCTGGATGCGAGACATTCAGCCATGGTGCATCAGCCGCCAGCTCTGGTGGGGGCATCGTATTCCGGCTTGGTATGGCCCGGATGGCAGTGTTTATGTCGCTAATACAGAATCTGAGGCCCAGGCCCAGGCCGGTGATGGCGTTCCACTGACGCAGGACGAAGATGTTCTCGACACGTGGTTCAGCTCTGGCCTCTGGCCCTTCACAACTCTCGGCTGGCCGGACAAAACGCCCGAACTTGCTCACTATTACCCGACGAGCGTCCTCGTCACGGGCTTTGATATTATCTTCTTCTGGGTTGCCCGGATGATGATGATGGGCCTGCATTTCATGGACGACGTGCCTTTCCGAACGGTCCTGATCCACGGCCTTGTCAGGGACGAAAAAGGGCAAAAAATGTCCAAGTCCAAGGGGAATGGGCTGAACCCTCTGGACCTGATTGCAGAGTTTGGTGCTGATGCAACGCGTCTGGCAATCTGTGCGGGTACAGGCCCAGGCCGCGACATCAAGCTCGGTCGCAAGCGCGTTGAAGAGCACCGTGCATTCGTCACGAAACTGTGGAATGCGTCCCGTTTCCTTGAGATGAATGGCGCACAGCCCGTAGAGGACTTCGATCCAGCGAGCGTCCAAAGCAGTCTGGGGCGCTGGATCCTCTCAGAAGCCAACACCGCCATTGCGGATGCACAGCAGGCACTTTCGAACTATCGGTTCGATGAGTACGCTAACTGCTGCTATCGTTTCGTGTGGAGCTGTTTCTGTGACTGGTTCGTAGAGTTTTCCAAACCCGTCTTCGCGGCGGAAAATGACGAAACCATCGAACTTCGCGCGGTCAGTGCCCATGTTTTAGGACTGATTCTGCGCCTCATGCAGCCTGTGACACCATTTGTAACAGCTACACTTTGGAAAGAACTGGGCTATTCCGGTGACTTCACGGCAATTCGCTGGCCGGAGAAAATGCCGGTACCGAACGCTGAAGAAGCCCGTGCAGAACTGGATTGGGTCGTACGTTTGATCAGCGAACTTCGTACGCTTCGCTCTGAGATGAATATCCCCCCAGCACAGAAAGCACCGCTGATTTTCCGCGATGTTTCGCCTGAAAATCTTATTCGTGCAAAAACATGGGCTGAAGCTATTGGCCGCATGGCACGCGTCTCGGACGTTGATGTTTTCCAAGGCGAAATTCCCAAAAACGCCGCTCAAATCGTTCTTGATGAAGCGACGATCTTTATCCCGCTGGAGGGTCTGATCGATCTCGATGCAGAACGGGGACGTCTTGCAAAAGAGATCAGCAAGAACGACAGTGAGATCATCAAGGTCCGTCGCAAACTGGACAACGCTGATTTTGTTGCACGTGCAAAGCCGGAAGTGGTTGAAGAAAACCGTCAGCGCCTTGAAACTTTCGAGCATGATCTCGAACGCCTCAAGGCTGCACTTGCGCGGCTTGGCTAAGCCTCCCAAGCTTTTCCTGATTGCCTTGGCAATGATGCTTTCACAGACATCAATTGCCAGGGCCACAGAGCTTCCTGTCGGACCCAGCGCCCAGAAAGCCATTCTGTATGGTCGGTCGCTGGATATTGACGCGTTCCGACCGTCTGGTTGTCGTTTAAGGGCTATCCTGTTCGTGTTGGCGGCAAAAGACCGTGATAACGAGGCATACCGTGATCAAAGTATCCCCCTCGCACGCGCTGTCTGCGGGGTGGTCTTTTCACCGTCGTTTCCTCTGAAGCAGTTTCCAACCTGGCAATATCAGCGCGGCGGTTTTCCCGTACGGCAGGACGAAATCCCGGCTGCGACACTGATCAAGCCCATGGAACAATGGGCATGGGAGGAAACCCAGCAGCCGGATCTTCCCATTATTCTGATTGGCCACTCAGCTGGCGCGCAGTTTCTGGACCGCGTGGCGGCATATGCTCCGGCAAATGAGGTCGAAATCATCCTCATGAACCCAGCAACATACGTGGAGCCAGAAACTGACAGTCCAGTCCCTTATGGATTTAATGGCTGGCCGGAGAATACCCAGCAGCAATCAATCAAGCGTTATTTGGCTGAACATCTCACCATCCTGCTTGGTTCGGACGATGTGGAGACTACTCTCGAGGCAGGCCGCATTGCCCAAGCCATGGGACAAGGCCGCAATCGCCTGGAGAGAGGGCAGTGGGCCTATGCCCAAGCCAGAGAAGAAGCCTACAGGCTTGATGTCCCTTTTAACTGGGACATCGATATCGTGCCCAACACGGGGCATGACGGGCCCAAAATGCTGGCCTCTCCCGAGTTGAGAGAGGCCGTAGAGCGCGTGATCAGCCGCGTGTCTTCACAATAATCTGAGACAGATCACGAACAGCACCGTTGGCAGCGCTTGTTGTCATCGCCGCATATGCCTGCAGAGCGCGGGATACGACACGCGTACGGTTTGGCTTCCAGGCATTTTCGCCACGGCCATTCATGGCTTCACGACGGCTCGAGATTTCGGCATCTGAAATATCAAGACGCATCGTCCGGTTTGGAATGTCGATCACGATGCGATCACCATCTTCTACCAAGCCGATCACACCGCCTTCAGCAGCCTCCGGCGAGACATGCCCGATGGAGAGGCCTGAGCTACCACCCGAGAAACGGCCATCGGTCACCAGAGCGCAGACTTCAGCCAGCCCTTTGGATTTCAGATAGCTGGTCGGGTACAGCATTTCCTGCATCCCTGGACCACCGCGCGGGCCCTCGTAGCGGATAACAACAACATCGCCAGCAACGATCTTGTTCCCAAGAACAGCGGCAACAGCATCGTCCTGACTTTCAAACACGCGAGCCGTACCTGTGAAGGTCAGAATGTCTTTGGCCACGCTGGCCGTTTTCACAATCGCGCCGTCCTCCGCGAGGTTGCCGTACAGAACGGCTAGCCCACCATCCTGCGAGAAGGCATGAGCACGGCTTCGCAGGACGCCCTTCTCACGATCCGTATCCAGTTCATGGTATTGGCTGGACTGTGAGAAGGCATGCACGGTGCGCACTCCACCAGGAGCGGCCTTGAACATTTTAACCGCTTCTTCGCCACCATTCATGATGTCCCACTTCTGAAGGGCATCAGCCAATGTGGGAGCATGAACGGTTGGAAGAGATGTTTGCAGCAGACCTGCGCGATCGAGTTCGCCCAGAATGGCTGGAACACCACCTGCACGATGCACGTCTTCCATGTGAACGTCTGCTTTGGCAGGCGCGACTTTGCAAAGATGCGGCACCTTGCGGGACAGACGATCAATGTCTGCCATGTGGAAATCCACTTCACCTTCACGGGCAGCAGCCAGCAGATGCAATACGGTATTCGTTGATCCACCCATGGCAATATCCAGCGCCATGGCATTTTCAAACGCACTCCGGGTTGCGATGCTCCGCGGCAGCACAGAGGCATCGTCCTGCTCATACCAGCGACGTGCCAGCTCAACTGAGAGACGACCGGCCCTCAGGAACAGATCGCGACGGTCAGCGTGGGTTGCCAGCAGAGACCCGTTACCAGGCAGCGCAAGGCCCAGCGCTTCCACAAGGCAATTCATGGAATTGGCCGTAAACATGCCGGAGCATGAGCCACAGGTCGGGCAGGCTGAGCGCTCGATCTGTTCAGATTCACTGTCCGTCACGTTCGGGTTCGCCGCAGCAACCATCGAATCTACGAGGTCCAGCTTACGCTCAACACCTGGGCCATTGAGCTTGCCCGCTTCCATGGGGCCACCAGACACGAACACAACTGGAATGTTCAGTCGCAGGGAGGCCATCAGCATACCCGGCGTGATCTTGTCGCAGTTGCTGATGCAGACAATGGCATCAGCACAGTGCGCGTTCACCATATACTCAACGGAGTCAGCAATCAGCTCTCGTGAGGGCAGGGAATACAGCATTCCGCCGTGTCCCATGGCGATGCCATCATCCACAGCGATCGTGTTGAATTCTTTAGCAACGCCACCGGCTTCCTCAATGGCGGAAGCCACGAGAGAGCCCATATCTTTCAGATGCACATGCCCAGGAACAAACTGGGTGAAAGAGTTGGCAATCGCGATAATAGGCTTTCCGAAGTCACCGTCCTTCATCCCCGTTGCGCGCCAGAGCGCACGCGCGCCAGCCATGTTGCGGCCATGGGTCGTAGTGCGGGAACGATAGGCAGGCATCAGAACAGAACTTTCATAACAGAAGGAGCCATGCTCCATAGCGAATCAAACAAAAAAAGACCAGCGCAGGAAAGATATGAAAAGCATTCTCTCCCGCTCTTGCTAGATGGGAACACACAAGGCCAAAATCCATCCAAAGATCAGGAGCCTTTTGTGAAACGTTATCTTCTCAGCCTTGGAACGGCTCTTTCCATTGCCTGTATCCCTGCCGCACTGGCTGCCCCGGCATCTGCTGGACCCGCCGTAACGCCAGACATGATCCAGACCGGAAACGACATTCCAGCTCATGCCGCCCTGCCAACTGATCAGCAGGACTACATCAAGCGTGACATCATGATTCCCATGCGGGACGGAGTGAAGCTCCATACCGTGATTGTCATTCCCAAGGGAGCAAAAAACGCACCAATCCTGCTCACGCGCACACCATATCATGCCAGTGAGCGCCTGAACCGAATTCCCAACGCGCCAACCATGCGTGAAATTTGCCCTCAGGGCGATGGGGTCTTCGTCGAGGAAGGATATATCCGCGTTTTCCAGGATATTCGTGGAAAGTACGGGTCTCAGGGCGACTACATCATGACCCGTCCGCCGATCGGGCCCCTCAATCCCACTAAGACAGACGATACCACCGATGCGTGGGACACGATCGACTGGCTCGTGAAAAACCTTCCCGAAAGCAACGGTCGCGTTGGCATGACTGGCTCTTCGTATGAAGGCTGGACCGTTGTGATGGCATTGCTGGACCCGCATCCAGCCCTCAAAGTGGCCGCTCCGGAAAGCCCGATGGTGGATGGCTGGATGGGTGACGACTGGTTCCACTACGGCGCGTTCCGTCAGCCTGGCCTCGACTATTTCACCATGCAGATGAGCGAAGCCGGTGAAGGGCCGACAATTCCTCGCGCAGATGCCGACGATTACACCAATTTCCTGCAGGCTGACTCAACGGGGGCATTTGCAACCAAAGCAGGGCTGAACCAGTATCCGTGGTGGAACCGCCTGAAAGCACACCCATCCTACGATGCGTTTTGGCAGGAACAGGCGCTTGACCAGATCCTTGTCCGTAAGCCTCTAAAGGTCCCGACAATCTGGGAACAGGGCTTATGGGATCAGGAAGACATGTGGGGCGCGATCCATTCCTGGATGAACCTCAAGGCTCACCACACACAGGTCCCGAATGTTCTCGTCATGGGACCCTGGCGCCATAGTGGCGTTAATTACGACGGATCGACGCTGGGTCCACTTCACTTTGAAGGTGACACGGCCCTTTGGTACCGCTCCAACGTCATGCGCCCATTCTTCGATCATTATCTGAAGGATGGCGCTGACCCGCATCTTGATGAAGCGATTATCTACAACACGGGCGAAAACCACTGGGATCATTTCCGCAACTGGCTCGCAGAGTGTGACACGACCTGCATGATGCGTGGGGAGCGTCTGTACCTTCAGCCTGACCACGGCCTGTCATTCAAGCGGACGCTCCCCGGCACGGATGCTTATATCTCTGATCCCGCGCATCCTGTTCCTTTCATGCCGCGCCCCTACAACGCAGGGGATTCCCGCTGGAAAGCATGGCTTGTTACGGACCAGCGCTTTGCCGAAAGCCGCCCGGACGTTCTGACTTACGAAACTCCCGTTCTTGATGCGCCCGTCCGCGTGTCAGGCGTCCCGACCGCCGATATTTTTGCTTCCACGACCGGCACGGACGCCGACTGGGTTGTAAAAATTATCGACGTACAGCCTGGCGTTACGCCGGATCGTCCGGAAATGGGCGGGTATGAGCTTCCAGTTTCGATGGACATCTTCCGTGGCCGCTATCGCAATGACTTTGCGCACCCATCGGCCATACCCGCAGGACAGATTCAGGAATACAAGTTCACGCTGCCGGCGGTGAACCATGTTTTCCAGAAGGGCCATCGGATTCAAATCCAGATCCAGTCCAGCTGGTTCCCGCTCTATGACCGCAATCCGCAAAGCTTCGTTCAGAATATCTTCGACGCGAAAGCATCGGACTATCACTCTGCAACCCAGACCATTCATCGCGGCGGCAATGCTGCCAGCGCAATCTGGTTACCAGTGGTGAAATAAGGAAGAGGCCTCCCCATATGGGGAGGCTATCGTCTCAGGAGACTCAGTTTATGAGTGCACACTCTTCCATTCTTCTTGGTGCAGGCTGTTTCTGGTGCGTGGAAGCCGTCTATACCGGCCTGCGCGGCATTATCTCGGCAGACCCGGGCTATGCAGGCGGTCATGTCGATAATCCGTCCTACGAAGCTGTTTGTACCGGGAACACCGGACATGCAGAGGTCGTGAAGGTCGTGTTTGATCCAGCGGAAATTTCTCTGGCAGATGTGCTGCGGGTCTTTTTCACGACCCATGACCCCACGCAGCTCAATCGGCAGGGCAATGACGTCGGGACGCAGTATCGCTCTGTTATTTTCGGAGATGCCGACCAACAGCGTGTTGCCCAAGAAGTAAAGGCCGAGATCACTGCAGAGCAGATCTGGCCCGCGCCGATTGTCACGTCTATTGAAGGCCCGGCGCATTTCTGGCGCGCCGAAGAAAAGCACCTCGACTATTTCGCCCGCAATCCGGAAACGGCCTATTGTGCGGCTGTTGTCGCGCCCAAAGTTGCCAAGGCGCGCAAGCTATACCGGGACCGTCTCAAGACACCGGCCTGAAGGGTTTTCTGCTTCTGCTGAAGGGCAGAAGCAGATCCTATTCTTCCGTTTCCAGATGAAAGCGGTCTGACTCTTCATCATAATCAAACAGTTCAGCATACCGTGCCCAGCCGATAGCTGTTGTCAGTGTCTGCTGGGCATAATCGGGAGACATGTTCTCTTCGAGAGCTTTGCGGAAGCGATTGGCATCCACCACATGGTTCGGCCGCTCATCCAACGTGCTTCGAATGACGCGAAGAAGCGGCAGATAATGCAGGAGCGCCGTGCGCATAATATCCCTGCGGGCATCGGCGTCCCCCTCGACGAATGATCGCCCGTCATCCGTGAGAAGAATGTCTCCGTCTTCCAGTTCTGCAAGATCAAGCAGTTGCAGGGACTCTCCCAGCGGCAGAAGATCATCGAGCGTCATCTGCAAACGCTGACCAAGTTCCGGAAGATCAGCGCGTCCTGAAAGCGGTTCTCCACTCAGAACTTCCATAAGGCCAACCAGCACTTCGATCTGAAGGTCTGGCAATACAATGGACAGAGGCGGCAACGCGGCAGCTGACACCCCAACCGTAGTATCGACTTCCGAGACGATCGGCGCACGTCGTGTCATGAGGGTGTAGATCTGGTCAACGAAGCTCCGGAAATCAGCGCCCTCCCGATTTCGCGGATGAGGGAATGGAACGGAAATTTCGTGCGTCACCCGTCCTGGGCTGGACGAGAAAATCAGGATCCGGTCACACATCAGCACGGCTTCTTCAATGCCATGCGTCGCGAGTATCATCGCATTGAGCGAGGAGAGGCGCTTCTCGGCCCAGAGTTCAATCAGATCCGTTCTCAGATTTTCCGCACTCAGAACATCGAGGGCAGAAAAAGGCTCATCCAGCATGAGAAGAGAAGGTTGAAGCGCCAGTGCCCGTGCAAACGAGGCACGTTGGCTGAGGGCTTCAGACAACTCCTTGGGATAGGCGTTTTCGTATCCCTCAAGTCCCATGACCTCAATTGCGGCACTGGCACGCGTTTCTCGCTCAGACCGTGACAGACGCTGCGCTTCAAGTCCCAGCAACACATTCTGTCGAAGGGTCAGCCATGGAAACATTGCACCCGACTGAAAAACTGTCGCCACCTTTTCCAATGGGCCGGCTACAGGCTTGCCCTCCCAATAAACCTTTCCCTCAACAGGGGGCGTTTGTCCGGACATGATCCGCAAGAGGGAAGACTTGCCAGAACCGGACCGGCCAAGAAGCCCAAGGATTTCACCAGGACGCACATCGAAACTGACCTGATCAAGCACCACAAGATCAGCATTGCTGTCCTTCTGGTAAATCTGGCGGCAGTCCTGAAGACTAAGCAGGGAATAGATCATCGGATTGCATATTTCTGTGCGGCGTAAACCGCGAGGGGCTGAAGAACAAGACGATCAAGCAGCATGGAAAGAAGCGTAAGAAGCATAAGAATAACGATCTGTGCGCCGATTTGCCCCTGAAGCATATCGGCCAGCAGCGTCGCACCCAGTCCGCTATCAGAAGGCACGAACGCCTCAGCCACCATCACGGCATCCCAGATCGGAACAGCGGCCAAAAGCAGGCCACCACACAGATCAGGTGCAATGGCTGGTAAGATCAGGCGCTTCCACAGCAGAACGCCTTTAAGCCGCAGCCCACGTGCAACCTGCCTGAACGGCGCCGGAATAGCCTGAATGGCATCCAGTACCGTCCCACCCGTGAGCCAATGCGCACCAAGGAACAGAAGAACAGCGGTGGGAACGACATCCAGCCCACGGAAGGCAGGATAAAGAAGAACGGCCGGGAAAAGCGAGCCTGCCAGAATAACCATCCTACTGACCCGAAAAATACCGGCTCCAGCATCAAAGAAAAATAGAGCCAGCGGCAACCAGAGCACGATGCAGAGGATAAGAGCCCCGCAAACATGCAGAAGCGTCAAAACACTCTCAAGCACATCATACGGCAAACGTGTCGCCAGATGGCTCTGCGCAACGGCGATACCCAGAAAGATCAGGGAGGCCCCGGGAATAAGCCAGCCAGGCACCGGGAGGGATTTTGGGGAGGAGGGTTGAACATAACGCATCGTCCGGCCGATCCGGCAGTTACCAACCCCGCTAATGAGCGTGTGCAAGCTCACGCTAACACCGTTCAAAAGACCTGTTTCTCTCCAGAACTGAAGCATCCAGGAGTGCGTACGTTTTTTCTGTGGCTGAGGACCATCCAGCCTGTACCGCTGCGCCCATCCGGTCATAGGCCTGATCAGACACTGGTCCATGATCACGATCAGAAGAACCGCGCAGATGCCAGCCTCCAGAAATCCGCTCAGATGATGGGTTTCAAGCGCCACCAGTGCCTGCGCCCCGCACCCTCCGACGTCACGCCGCATCAGAAGGGTCATAAGACCCTCCACACACAGCAGGCGAAACCATAACCCCGGAATGGCCTGCACAGCACGGAACGTCACCAGAGGGATGGCAACCGGAACCTGCAACCGCCAGAAGTGCTGCCAGCCCGTCATACGCAGACCTGTGGCGACTTCTTCAAGCTCGGCTGGAAGCGTGTCCTGGGCATCCAGAAGAGCCGTCAGAACACGCCAGATCATATTGAAGGCCGCTGCCGCTACAATCACGACAAGAGGAGGTAAAAATAGAAGTAAGAGCCCCGTCAGGCCAAGCCCCGGAACAGCGCGTGCAACAGAGAGTGCAGGCACCAGAATACTACGAAACCGTGGAAACTGCCGCGCCGTGCCTGCCAGTACGAGCGACACAACAACTACTGTCGTCAGAGCAAGCCCGGCGTGGAAGACAGTCCAGACGACTTCCTGCCAGATTGGGAATGCCGGCTTGAGTGGCAAGGGCAGGGCACCCGGAACCCAGACTGCACCCTTCAGCAGGAAAAGACACAGACCCGTCATGGCAAACAGAATTGATAACTCTACGCCACTCATACGCTGTCGCCAGCGATGCATGACGCGAATGGGCATGGCCAGCGGGCTGCCCGTCATGATGACTGTCGTCCTCCCGGTTTCATGATGACCGAGAGTAAGGAAGGTTCTTCCGGAGGCTCAAGTGTTTTCTGCATGTCCCAAGCGTCTCAGTGGCCTGTGCTGCCAAAACCGCGTGCACCGCGATCCGTTTCATCGAGAGAAGAAACTTCCTGCCACTTCAAACGGGAAACCGGCGCCAAAACCCCCTGAGCAATGCGGGTGCCACGCTCTACCGTGAAGGGCTCACTCCCGGCATTCATGACAATAATGCCAATTTCCCCGCGATAATCTTCATCAATCGTGCCAGGAGAATTCGGGAGTGTAATGCCGTGCTTCAGGGCTAGGCCAGACCGAGGGCGGATCTGAAGTTCGTAGGCAGAGGGCAGGGCAATGCATAGCCCTGTGGGAACAAGTGCACGGCCACCCGGTGCGATAACAATGGGTTCTGCAATCGCAGCAACAAAGTCGAAACCAGCAGCGCCAGAGGTGGCGTAAGCTGGCAGAGACAGCCCCTCGGAATGAGGAAGGCGTGTAATCCGTACATCAATAAGATCGGTCATCATGGGGCCTTTCTTATCTTGGATTTTCAGGGGATTGAAGAGACGAAGACGTCAGAAATCCGCTGTACCAGTTTCCCGGCAACCTGAGACTTGTCCATTTCAGGCCAGGTTTCGATGCCCGTCTCAGTGATCAGGCTGACCAAATTTCTGTCTGCTCCAAAGACACCGCGACGCACATCGTTGGCCACCAGCCAGTCACATCCCTTGCGCTGACGCTTGGCAACAGCATTGTCCAGCACATCATCAGTCTCGGCAGCGAAGCCAACGATCAGTTTCGGCCGATTTGCCAGTCGACAGAGAGTTGCAAGGATATCCGGGTTTTCCACCAGTTCGAGAACAGGCGGCCCCTCACTGGTCTTCTTGATTTTACCTTGAGCCGCTGCCTTTGCGCGCCAGTCACTGACCGCGGCGGTGCAAACGGCAATTTCGGCAGGAAGCGCGGCTTCACATGCCCCTAACATCTCACGTGCCGTCTGAACCTTTACACAGACGACACCTGCCGGGACGGGTAGAGTAACCGGACCACTAACAAGTGTTACTTTTGCGCCTCGCGCAGCAAGAGCGGCGGCAATCGCATAGCCCTGCTTGCCAGAAGAGTGATTGGAGAGAAACCGGACAGGATCCAGAGGTTCAACTGTTGGCCCCGCAGTAACAAGAGCATGTCTGCCGGCCAAAGAATGATCTGACGCCAGCGCCTCCAGGATTGCGTCCCGAATGACGTCAGGTTGGCTCAGACGCCCTGGACCAAACTCCCCACACGCCATACTGCCTTCATCGGGGCCTACGACCCGCACGCCACGTTCTTTCAGAAGGGCGAGATTGGCCTGTGTCGCGGGATGCTCCCACATGCGCACATTCATGGCAGGAGCCAGCAGTATAGGCGTCGTGGTGGCTAAAAGGAGTGTTGTGGCCAGATCATCGGCCATCCCATGCGCCATACGGGCCATGAGATTGGCTGTAGCCGGACAGACCACAACAAGATCTGCGCTGCGTGCCAGAGCGATATGGCCAATCTCGCTCTCCTGCGTGGGAGCAAAGAGCGCATCATGCACCCGCTCCCCAGACAGAGCTTCAAGGCTAAGAGGCGTTATGAATGCTTTTGCCGCGTCCGTCATAACCGGTGTCACGGAAACATTGTCTGCCTTGAGCAGGCGCACCAGCTCCAGCGCCCGATAAGCAGCAATTCCTCCGCCAACAATCAGCAGAACGCGGCGCATCAATTACAGACGCCAACCAGAGTGAATAGCAGCGATACCGCCAGACAGGTTGCGATACTGAACACGCTCCAGACCTGCATTCCGCATCATCTGAGCAAGCGTTTCCTGGTCAGGGAACATACGAATGCTCTCAGCAAGATACTGGTAGCTCTCAGCGTCCTTGGCGATCAACTGCCCCATCTTCGGGAGAACCTTGAAGGACCACGTATCATAGACAGGCGAGAGAGCCGCAATTTCGACACGAGAGAATTCAAGACAGAAGAAGCGTCCACCGGGCTTCAAAACACGACGCGCTTCACGAAGCACTGCATCCTTGTCCGTGCAGTTCCGCAGACCAAAAGCAATGGTCACGCGATCAACAGAACAATCGGGCAGGGGAATCGCTTCGGCGTCAACGACACACACTTCAATCTGGCCAATAAGACCAGCCTTAATTGCGCGATCACGCCCGACGGACAACATCGCAGAATTAATGTCAGAGAGAATGGCCGGCCCACCGCCTGCACGAAGCCAGCCGAATGTAATGTCACCTGTACCGCCAGCCAGATCCAGCAGCTTCATGTTCGGACGGGCACCGAGCATGCCCACGAAAATCCGCTTCCAGACGCGATGGATCCCCAGCGACATGACATCATTCATGATGTCATATTTGCCAGCGACGCTCTCGAACACCTCCCTGACCATGGTCTTCTTCTGGTTCCGCGGGACATTGCGGTAACCAAAATCCGTGGTGTCTCCGGTCTGCTCGGAAGACGGGAAGGGCGGGACGTTATGTTCAGCGCTATCGGTCATGGGGCAATCGATATATCTTTGTGACCAGTCATGCCAGAGCTTCCAGAAGTCGAAACCGTCATGCGTGGGTTCCAGGATGCCTTTCAGGGGCAGAGGATCCGTCACGTTACTGTCAACCGCCCTGACCTGAGGTGGCCATTTCCCTTGGATCTCCGGGAAAGGCTTGAAGGGCAGACCGTGCTCTCCTTTCATCGTCGCGCCAAGTATATCCTGATGCGCGTTGAGAACGGATGGAGCCTGATGCTCCATCTGGGAATGTCCGGCAGACTGCTCCTTGGGCAGTCAGGCATGAATACGACTCCGCCAAAACATGAGCACCTTGTCCTGCAGACGGAAAACGGAGCACGCGCTGGCCTCGTTGACCCACGCAGGTTCGGCATGGTGGATGTGGTTCCCACACATCAGGAAGACGCACATCGCCTTCTGAGCGGCCTGGGAATCGAGCCCTTATCCGCGAATATGACTGGCACATATGTTCATACGGTCATGCAAGGTCGCCGCACGCCGATCAAAACCGCGCTTCTGGACCAGAAGCTGATTGTGGGCCTCGGCAATATTTATGTGTGTGAGGCGCTGTTCCGGAGCCATATCCACCCCGCACGCGCGGCCACAACGCTAACAGAGGCAGAAGCCGACAGCCTTGCAAATGCCATTCGAACTGTTCTGGAAGAGGCCATCGCGTCAGGAGGCTCCTCTTTAAGAGACTACGTTCAGGCTGACGGGACGAAAGGGGGATTTCAGGATCTCCACCTTGTTTATGGGCGGGAAGGCGAGGTATGCCGCCAATGTGGGGCAGGCTCCACCATTTCACGCATCACCCAGGCGGGGCGCTCGACATTTTTCTGTGCAAACTGCCAGAAATAGTGGCCTCCGCCCCATTGGTGGCAGTGTGTATAAAATGTGTAAAACGCTTGACGCCGCCGCTCATGACGGGTAGAGGGCGCCAATCATTTTCCGCGACAAGACCGCTAACTGAACCGAAAGATCCATGGCAAATACAGCTTCTGCCCGTAAGCGCATCCGTCAAAACGAACGTCGCCGCGAGCGCAACGTCGCCCGCATGTCCCGTATGCGTACCTTCATCAAGAAGGTCGAACAGGCCATCCAGTCCGGTGACAAGACGGCTGCTGCCGAAGCATACAAGGTTGCACAGCCTGAAATGCAGCGCGCTGCCGGTAAGGGTGTCGTTGCAAAGAATACGATCAGCCGCAAGCTGTCCCGTCTTTCTGCCCGCATCAAGTCTCTCGCCACGGCCTGAGACCCTTTGCAGGGTTTGAACTGAAGAACGCGCTCTCTCACGGGAGCGCGTTCTTTTTTGACTATATGGCAACACCCCTCTGCAGCACTTCTGAACCTTTCGTGTTCCAGCTTGCTTCGGTCTGACCAGACGCCTATCCTGTCAGATCAAGTCAGTGCCAGAGGCTCTGTTTTCTCCGGGAAGCGTCAGCTTTTTCTGAAGCGCCATGCAGCTTGTGTGGTCACTTCCCGTTGAGGACGTATTCACCCTGCGCGCAGGGAATCAAGACAGACGCCCCGCAAGTCCCGGGGCCGAAATGAAAGGGGGTACCATAGGTGGAAAACGCTCAGTATCTGGACGCCAGCGCCTCCGCCCCCGGCTCGTCGAGCCCGCTGGAAGCTTCCTGGCACAGGGTTCGCGAGAAGCTGAAGGGCGAGGTCGGTGAAGTCGAATACCGCACCTGGCTTCGTCAGATCGTTCTTGGCCCACTGGAGGATGGTGAACTCATCCTTTATCTGCCGACGCGCTTTCTGAGAGACTGGGTTCGCAGCCAATACGAAGAGCGTCTCCAGACCCTGTGGCGCACCGAACGGCAGGACGTGCAGGGCATTGAACTGCAGGTCAAGCGTGGCCTTCCCGAGGTCCTTCCATCAGCTGAGACGGACGGTGACAGCGTCATCGAGGAAGTGACAGCGCAGGTTGCGACCAGTCATGAGGTTCGCAGCGATCTTGCCGTTCCGCTGGACCCACGCTTTTCTTTCGATACGTTCATCGTCGGCAAGCCAAATGAGTTTGCCTATGCCTGCGCACGTCGTGTGGCCGAAAAGCCATCCAGCCCCGGTTTTAATCCGCTCTTCCTGTATGGTGGCGTCGGCCTCGGCAAAACGCATCTTATGCATGCCATTGGGTCTGAACTGACGAAGACGGGCAATGTCTCGGTTGCCTATATGTCAGCTGAGAAGTTCATGTACCGCTTCATCGCGGCGATCCGCTCACAGTCCACCATGGAGTTCAAGGAACAGCTTCGTTCCGTGGACGTCCTGATGATCGACGATCTTCAGTTCCTGATCGGCAAGGATAATACGCAAGAAGAGTTCTTCCATACGTTCAACGCCCTTGTTGATGCCGGACGTCAGATCATTGTCAGCGCCGATAAAAGCCCATCCGATCTGTCGGGGCTCGAAGACCGCCTGAGAACGCGGCTCGGCTGCGGCATGGTCGCCGATATTCATGCCACCACCTTTGAATTGCGTATTTCCATTCTGGAAGCCAAGGCGAAAGCCTCAGGCACGCATGTTCCGTCAAAGGTGCTTGAGTATCTTGCCCACAAGATCACATCGAACGTTCGTGAACTTGAAGGCGCACTGAATCGCCTTGTCGCACACGCCGATCTGGTTGGGCGCCCTGTCACACTGGATACGACGCAGGACGTCCTCAAGGACATGCTGAAAGCGCATGACCGTCGCGTCACAATCGAGGAAATCCAGCGCAAGGTTGCCGAGCACTGGAATATCCGCCTGACGGACATGTCTTCTGCCCGCCGTGCACGTGCTGTTGCTCGCCCACGGCAGGTGGCAATGTTCCTCGCAAAGCAGCTGACAAGCCGCTCTCTTCCCGAGATCGGACGCAAGTTTGGCAATCGTGATCACACAACCGTCATGCATGCGGTCAATCGCGTTGGTGAACTGATGGAGCAGGATCCGTCCTTTGCAGAAGACGTCGAACTTCTGCGCCGGATGCTCGAAGGTTAAGGAAGACGACAAGTCGCCTTCGGTGCCTTTCACCGGAGGCGGCTGTCTGCTAAGAAACGGCAAAACTTAAAGATTGCCGACCCAGGGAAAAAAACGATGAAATTCAAGGTTGACCGCACCCTGCTGCAACGGGCCCTGGCGCATATTCATGGCGTTGCAGAAAAGCGGAACACCATTCCCATTCTGGCGAATGTTCTCTTGTCCTATGAAGGCGATGTGCTTCGCCTCACGGCCACGGATATGGAAATTGCGGTCGTCGAAGACGTTCCGGCAGCAGGTGAGCGTCTGGGTTCCACCACAGTCCCCGCAGCCGTGCTTTTCGAAATTGTGCGCAAGCTGCCAGACGGCGTGGAAATCGAGTTCGATCATCCGGAGAGCGACGCGCCCCTCGCATTGCGTGCGGGCCGTTACGCGACGAGCCTCAACGTTCTTCCAGTTGATGACTTCCCGGCCATGGTTGCTGGCGATCTCCCACACCGCTTCCGCATTCCTGCAGGAACGCTACGTGGCCTGATCGACCGGACGAAATTCGCGATTTCCAACGAAGAAACGCGTTATTACCTGAACGGCATCTATCTGCACGTTACGGAAAGCGGCGCCATCCCGATGCTCCGCGCCGTCGCAACGGATGGACATCGCCTTGCGCGCGTCGAGACCGAACTTCCGGAAGGCGCACGTGGCATGCCGGGCGTTATCATCCCGCGCAAGACCGTTGCTGAACTTCGCAAGCTACTGGACGAGGGCGCGGCCGATCTGGAGGTTTCCCTTTCAGATACACGTATTCAGTTTCAGGCGGGACCTGTCCTGCTGACGTCCAAGCTGATTGACGGCACGTTCCCGGAATATGAGCGCGTGATCCCCAAGGGCAATGACCGCATTCTGCGTATCACGAAAAAGGACTTCGCTGCTGCAGTAGGTCGCGTTGCTGCCATCAGCCAGGAGCGCTCCCGCCCAGTCAAGCTCTCTGTCACGCACAACATGCTGACATTGTCGGCCATCAGCCCCGATCAGGGCGTGGCACAGGAAGAGTTGGACGACAGCACGGTCACGTATGACGCGCCTCCGATCGAAATTGGCTTTCAGGCGCGGTACCTGACGGACATTACGGATCAGATCGATGTTGAAGTCGAGTTTGCTTTCGCAGATAGCTCAGCTCCAACGCTGGTCCGTGACACAGCATCACCCTCTGCATTGTATGTTCTGATGCCGATGCGGGTCTGATCGGTCCGCATTGAGACTAACGCGCCTTGCCCTGACGGATTTCCGGAATTACCGGCACTCCGTCTGGAAGCCTGAGACAAATATCTCCGTTCTGACCGGCCAGAATGGCTCTGGAAAGACCAATCTTCTGGAAGCCGTTTCCCTTCTGGCTCCTGGACGAGGCCTGCGAGGCGCGCCCCTTCAAGCGCTATGCCGCACAGATGCCGATCACTGGGGCGTTGCTGCAACGCTTTCTCACGGGATCGACCAGACTATTCTTGGGACTGGAGCAAACCTCTCCGAGAACGGCCGGCGTTCATTTCAGCTTGATGGCTCTTCCGTGCGGTCTCAGGCAGAAATTGCTCAAATCTTCTCCTGCGTCTGGCTAACGCCACAGATGGATCGGATTTTTCTTGAAGGCGCGGGCGGCAGGCGGCGCTTCCTTGACCGCCTGGTCATGGCACTTTCTCCGGATCATGCCCGGCAAATGACCGCTCACGAGCGATCAGTTTCCAGTCGTAACCGCTTGCTGTCAGAAAGACCGGACGAGGGGCTCTGGCTCACGTCGCTGGAAGATTCCATTGCCCGTCATGCGGTCGCCGCGTCAGCCGCCCGGCTGGCGCTTGTGGAAAGCATGAACACTCACCCCTTCGACAGTTCCGATTTTCCAAAAAGCCGCCTGCATCTTGACTGCGCCATTACGCAGCAACTGATGATCAGCCCGGCTTTGCAGGTGGAAGACTGGCTGCGAGCAAAGTTAAGGGACAGTCGGCGGGATGATCGCCTTAAAGGCAGTACATCTTTGGGTGCCCATAAGGCGGATTTCCTTCTTTTTGATCACACCACAGGACGGTCTGCCGAACTCTCAAGCAGCGGGCAGCAAAAAGCCATGCTTTTGGGGGTCGTTCTGTGCCATGCTGCATTGATCGAACAGAGCAGGGGCGATGCACCTGCCATTTTGCTGGATGAACCGCTTCTTCATCTGGATGAGCCCAGACGGGATGCGCTTCTGTCCAGTCTTAGCAAGCTGAAAGCGCCGGTTCTCCTGACCGGAACAGATCCTGATCCGTTTTCCAGTCTGATCGAAAAAGCGGGCTTTTTCAGTGTTCAGGATGGCCATATCCAGCCCGCATGATGTGTGCGCTCTGGCCTCACGGCCTGTGACACGCTATAGTCATACAACAGTTTTTCAGAGTTCCACGGAGACCGCCTCGCGCATGTCAGAGACCCAGAACCAGCCGGAGATTCCAGGCGCAGACGGTGACGATTACGGCGCCTCCTCGATCTCGGTACTGAAGGGACTGGACGCTGTCCGCAAACGCCCCGGCATGTATATCGGTGACACGGATGATGGCTCCGGCCTGCACCACATGGTGTTCGAAATCATCGATAATGCCGTTGACGAAGCCCAGGCCGGACACGCCACCCGCTGCATCCTGACACTCAACGGAGACGGCTCCGTTTCCGTCCGTGATGATGGCCGCGGCATCCCAACAGACATGCACGCGGAAGAGGGCATCAGCGCCGCTGAAGTCGTGCTGACCAAGCTGCATGCTGGCGGCAAATTCAACCAGAATTCCTATAAGGTTTCCGGCGGTCTGCATGGCGTGGGCGCCGCTGTAGTGAATGCTCTATCCGAGTGGATGGAAGTTCGCATCTGGCGGAATGGTTTGGAGCACAAGATCCGCTTCCAGCACGGTGAACGCGATGAAGCCCTGACGGTTGTAGGGCCGTCAGACGAGCCACGCGGCACATTAGTGACGTTCAAGCCAAGCAAGCAGACCTTTACGAGGGTCGATTTCGAGCTTTCCATTCTGGAACGTCGCGTTCGCGAACTGGCATTCCTGAATTCCGGGCTTGAAATTATCCTGCGCGATGAGCGTCACGCTGAAAGCAAGGAACTTCGGTTCTTCTACGAAGGCGGCCTGAGTGCTTTCGCGGAATGGCTTGACGCTTCCAAGACTTCCATTGTTAACCCGCCGATCACCGGCCTCATTGACCATACTGAAAGCGGTATCCGCGTCGAGTTCGCTCTGACGTGGAACGACAGCTATCACGAGACAATGCTGTGCTTCACCAACAACATTCCACAGAGAGACGGCGGCACACATCTGGCTGGGTTCCGTCAGGCATTGACGCGTGTTGTTGGCAAATATGCGGAAAGCGTTGCCAAGCGTGAAGCAGGCTCGCTGACGGGTGAGGACATGCGTGAAGGCATGACCGCCATCCTGTCCGTCAAGGTTCCGGACCCGAAGTTCTCGTCCCAGACGAAGGACAAACTGGTGTCATCCGAGGTTCAGCCGGTCGTTCATGCAACGGCAGCTGACTCGATTTCACATTGGTTTGAGACGCACCCTAAGGAAGCCAAGGCGATTGTCGCCAAGATCATTGACGCAGCCAGCGCCCGTGAGGCTGCCCGTCGTGCGCGTGAACTGACGCGCCGTAAGGGTGTGCTCGATGTTTCTTCGCTGCCTGGCAAGCTGGCTGACTGTCAGGAGCGTGATGCGTCCAAAGCAGAAATCTTCATTGTTGAGGGTGACTCTGCAGGTGGCACAGCCAAGCAGGGGCGTGACCGTCGCTTCCAGGCCATCCTACCGCTGCGCGGCAAGATCCTGAACGTTGAACGCGCCCGTTTCGACAGAATGCTTGGGTCTGCCGAAATCGGTACACTTATCACGGCCCTCGGTACGGGCATTGGCCGTGGTGAAGTCGATCAGGGTGGCTTCTCGGCTGCCAAACTGCGCTACCACAAGATCGTCATCATGACAGACGCCGACGTGGACGGTTCCCACATTCGGACGCTGCTTCTGACGTTCTTCTTCCGCCAGATGCCAGAGTTGATTGAACACGGGTATCTTTATATCGCCCAGCCGCCACTCTACCGAGCCAAGCGCGGCCAGGAAGAGCGCTATCTGAAGGATGATGCTGCGCTGGAGCAGTATCTGCTCGACAAGGCCCTGACAAATGCCTCGTTACGCTTCGGTGACGGCCTTGAGCTCACGGGAGAAGAGCTTCGTGAAGAAGTCCGCTTCCTGATTGCCGCGGCACAGAACCTGAAAAATATCGCAACCAAAATCCCTGTGTGGATTTTGGAGCAGGCGGCTGTATCCCGCGTGCTTGATATTGATCCAGCAGCGATCAGCGATCGTATTCCGGAATTCCAGCGCCACCTGGAAGAAGCGTCACCTGCCAATGAACGTGGCTGGAAAGTTTCACTGTCCAGCACGGGCATTGAATGTGCCCGCTCTGTACGTGGCGTCAACGAGATCTACCGTCTGGAGCAGAGCATTCTGAAATCTGCTGAAGCACGCTGGCTTGCTTCGGAAGGCGAGCGTCTGGCACGTGACTTCATGACGCCAGCCATACTTCGTCTGGACACGCAGGAGTATCCGCTGTTTGGCCCGTCCAACGTCATGGACCGGATTTTTGCCCAGGGTCGTCGTGGCCTGACAATCAACCGGTTCAAGGGCCTTGGCGAAATGAATGATGAACAGCTCTGGCACACCACACTTGATCCTTCGACCCGTACCCTGCTGCAGGTCAAGGTTGGCGATGTGGAAGAGGCTGGCCAGGTATTCTCCACACTGATGGGCGATGTGGTTGAGCCACGCCGAGACTTCATCGTGGGTAATGCCCTCAAGGTTGCCAACCTTGACGTTTAAGGGCCTTCGCGCGCTGGCCGCAGCAGGAGTGCTGCTGGCTGGCTTCGCGCCTACAGCTCATGCGGCCGGACAGGTCAACACAACGTTCGCCATTTATATGCGCGGACTTCATGTGCTTGACGCGGACGCCTCATATCAGATCGAACCCTGGGGCTACGGCGGAACGACGCATATCAGACCGGCCGGTCTGATCAGCTGGTTCGTGACGATGGACATTCATTCCCGCGTCGAGGGCGACTTCGTTCCGGGCGGGAACGTCAAACCCATCCGTTATGATAGCGGAGGGCTATCCCGGGGCCAACATCGGCGTGTCCTGCTGACCTACAATGGCAACACACCGCATGTAGACATTCTGGAGCCTGCGGAGACAGACCGCGATCCCATTCCGGACAGCGATCTCCCCCATACCATTGATACGCTCAGTGGAATGGCGCGACTTCTTGAAACCCTGACCCAAACGAAAAGCTGTGAGGGATCTGGCGTTATTTTTGATGGGCTGCGTCTGACAAAAATGACGGTGCATGGTCCAGTTACATCTGACATTCCTCAAAGTCATAAGCAGGCCTATTCAGGTCCGGCACTTCGCTGCGACTTTGTCGGCCAACAGATTGCAGGCTTTGTAAAAGACTCTCCAAATCGCTCGAAAATGGCCGCGCCACAGCCCGGGTCAGCCTGGTTCAAAGAGATCGATGGTGTTGGACTTGTCCCAGTGCGGATCGAATTCAATCATCCCAAGCTTGGGCACGTCACTGTTGTCATGCAACAGCCACTTCCACCGTCAAAATCCACAGCCGTCCTTTCGCAATAAATGGCAATCGGAAGTGATGGAGCCTAACTCAACCATCGTTTGACGGATTGGCGTGGTTTGGATACCCGGAACGGAACATGACCAATACCGCACGCCACACCACAGCCATCATCCTTGCAGCGGGCCTCGGCACGCGGATGAAATCACGTCTTCCCAAGGCTTTGCATCGCCTTGGAAACCGCCCGATGATCACACACCTCATCGATACGGCGCGAGAAATCTTTGACGACGTCGTTGTGGTCGTCGGACCGGATATGCCTGAACTGGAAAAAGCCGTTCAGCCATACCGAACAGTCGTTCAGACCGAACGTCTGGGCACCGCACACGCGACCAATACTGCAAAAGACCTGTTCGGAGACGGCGATATCGCGGTTCTCTACGCAGACAACCCGCTGATCACAGCCGATACAATGCGTCGTCTCACGGAAGCCCGTCAGGGCGGGGCGAGCCTCGCACTCCTTGGGATGCGCCCGGCCGATCCAGGTCGTTATGGACGCATTGTTGAAGAGCAGGGCCGCGTCAGCCGAATTGTAGAATACAAAGACGCAAACGAGCAGGAACGTGAAATCGCACTCTGCAATGCAGGCGTCATGTGCGCAGGTGCCGCAGATTTCCGGCGGTGGCTGGCAGCTGTTGGCAATGACAATGCGCAGGGTGAGTATTATCTGACCGATGTTGTCGCAATGGCCGCTTCGGAAGGCCGCGTCCAGTGCGTGGAAGCGCCCGAGACTGAATTGGCTGGCGTCAATTCACGTGTAGAGCTTGCCCAGGCAGAAGCCACGCTTCAGCAGCGCCTGCGCATTTCTGCGATGGAAGGCGGCGTCACACTTGTCTCTCCAGAAACCACATTCTTCAGCACCGACACCTGCCTGGAGCCGGATGTCGTCGTTGAACCAAATGTCTTTTTTGGCCCAGGCGTCACGGTTCGCAGCGGTGCCCTGATCCGTGCATTCTCTCATCTTGAAGGCTGCACCGTGGGCGAGGGCGCCATGATCGGCCCTTATGCAAGATTAAGACCCGGAACAATCTGCGCTGCCGATACCCATGTCGGTAATTTCGTTGAGCTGAAGAATGTTGATCTAGGCCCTGGCGCAAAAGCCAATCACCTGACCTATCTGGGTGACGCCTCCGTCGGTGCACAAACCAATGTCGGAGCAGGGACCGTCACCTGCAATTACGATGGATACTTCAAGCACCGGACGACGATCGGCGCCCGCAATTTTATCGGCTCTGATGCCATTCTGGTGGCCCCCGTCACAATTGGCGATGACGCGTTGATCGCTGCGGGAAGCACCATCACGGAAGACGTACCGGCCGGAGCACTCGCTTTCGGGCGCGCTCGCCAGACAATCAAGCCAAACCGCGGACTTGAAATCAAACAGACCCTTAAAGCCAAAAAGGAGCAGGGCTGATGTGTGGAATTTGTGGCGTTGTAGGCCATCGTCCAGCCACCCCGATCGTCTTCGAGGCTCTCCGCAGGCTTGAATACCGCGGATATGACTCCGCAGGCATCGCCACGCTTACAGCCGACGGCACGATTGATCGCCGACGCGCTGCTGGCAAACTTGATAATCTTGAGGCTGTTCTAAAGGCTGATCCGCTAACAGGCACCACAGGCATCGGCCATACGCGTTGGGCCACGCATGGCGCACCGACAGAAGCCAATGCCCATCCCCATGCGGCAGGCCGGGTTGCCATCGTACATAACGGCATCATCGAAAACTTCGCGACATTGAAGGCCGAGCTTGAGAGTGAAGGCCGGATTTTCCTGTCCGACACGGATTCAGAAACAGTTGCCCATCTCGTCGATTTCTATCTTGATCAGGGCAAAGCACCGCGTGATGCCGCTTTCGCGGCCATTAAGCGTCTTGAAGGCGCTTATGCCATTGCCATCATTTTTCAGGGTCATGATGGTCTGCTCATCGGCGCACGCCACGGTGCGCCTCTCGCTGTAGGTTACGGCGACGGCGAGATGTTCCTTGGCTCCGACAGCCTCGCCCTGGCACCTCTGGCAAGCCGCATCACCTATCTGGATGATGGAGACTGGTGCGAACTGACGCCCGGCAATGTCATCATCTTCAACGGGGACGGTCAGGAAGTCAGCCGTCCAATCCAGAACATTGCGTTCATGGCAGGGCAGGTCGGCAAGGATGGCTATCGCCATTACATGGAGAAAGAACTGCACGAGCATCCGGTCGCCATTGGCCAGACGCTTCAGCGCATTACGGATCCAGCGTCCAAGACAATTGCCCTGCCGGAAATGCCTTTCGATCCCGCACAGGTGCCCCGCGTCACGATTACAGCCTGTGGGTCTGCTTTCTATGCGGGCATGGTCGGGCGCTACTGGCTTGAATCACTCGCTCGCGTTCCGGTGGAAATTGATGTGGCGTCTGAAATGCGCTATCGCGATGCACCGCAACCAGACAAGGGCGTGGCACTGCTGATTTCCCAGTCTGGAGAAACGGCAGATACGCTTGGCGTCCTGCGCAGCCTCAAGAAGGCAGGACAGAGCATTGTGTCGGTTCTAAATGTCGAGCATTCGACGATGGGCCGCGAAAGCGATCTCGTCCTGGGCATGGTTGCCGGTCCAGAAATTTCTGTAGCCTCGACCAAGGCTTTTACGGCACAACTCTCTGTTCTTGCAGCTTTTTCTATTGATTTTGCACGGGCTCGTGGAACGATCGACAAGGCACGGGAAGAAACCCTGACAGCAAGCCTGCTTGATTTGCCATCCCGGGCCGCAGAAGTGTTCACACGCGTTGAGGCCATTCAGGAAATGGCGCGTATTGTCGCGGAAGCTCGGGATGTTCTTTACCTCGGTCGCGGTATCTGCACACCGATCGCGTTCGAAGGCGCTCTAAAACTCAAAGAAATCAGTTATATCCATGCCGAAGCTTATGCGGCTGGTGAACTGAAGCATGGTCCGATCAGCCTGATCGATAGAACCGTTCCGGTCGTCGCGATCGCTCCATCAACCATCCTATTCGACAAGACCCTTTCCAATCTTCAGGAAGCTAAGGCTCGCGGTGGCCGTATTCTGGCCTTTACAGATGCCGCCGGCGCCAAGCGTCTGGAAGGTGTTGCGGAGCATGTTGTCATCCTGCCGGACGTCGATGCGTTCGTTGCCCCCATCCTCTATGCTATCCCAGTCCAGATTCTGGCGTATGAAGTCGCTCTTCTGAAGGGTACGGACGTCGACCAGCCTCGCAATCTGGCGAAATCTGTCACGGTGGAATAAGGACATTTTCTTTCCGTGAGGAGGACTTTCCAAGATGCTTCATTTCGTCGAGGATAGTCTTCCAACACGCTATACGACCGGGGAGAAACGAACATGGGTGGCGATGCAGATCTGACAGGTGTGGCCGGACGGTCCGGCCTCTATCTTGCCGCATCTGAATTGCACATCCGCGATGTTTTCCTCGCCAGACTGGCAGCCGAAGGCTTTGAGGGGGATGTCACGCCTCAGGTCTCTGCCAGATTAGTCGGGGCGACAGACAACAGCATTTACCAGCGCCTTCCATTGGCCGTCATCTATCCCCGAAAAACCGAAGACCTGAACCGTGCCGTGCGTGCTGCAGAAGACGGCTCTCTCACACTCGCCATGCGTGGAGGCGGCACAGGAACCAACGGTCAATCTCTTACTGCGGGGATCGTCGTTGATGTGGCCCGATATCTGGATCGCATTCTGGATTTTAACCCTGACACTGGGCACGTAACCGTCGAACCTGGCGTTGTTCTGGCCAGACTGAATGCCTTTCTCAAGCCCCACGGTTATTTTTTCCCGCCTACAGTTTCAACTGCGACCCGCGCCACGATCGGCGGAATGATTGCGACCGATGCTTCCGGCAAGGGCTCTCGCATTTACGGCCGCACATCTGACTACATTGAAACCATGGATGTGGTGCTATCGGATGGCAGTAATCTCCATGTTGAAAAACTGACCAGCGACGCTCTTGAGCACAAGAAGACTGGTAGCGATCTCTCCGCACGGGTCTATCGCGAAGTGTACCGTGTAGTGACGGAGCAGGCGGGCGAGATCCGTCGGGTCTTTCCAGACATGAACCGGGGACTGACCGGGTATAACCTCGAAAACGTTCTTCTTGAGAACGGCCAGTTCAGTCTGGCTCGCCTGCTGGCGGGTTCAGAGGGAACGCTGGCCCTAACGAAGCGTGTTGTGCTGCGTGTTCGGAAGCTTCCGAAATATCGTCAGCTTCTCGTCGTGCGCTACGCCAGTTTCGACAGCACCCTCCGAGACGTCCAGACCATTCTTCCAGCCAATCCTTCAGCAGTGGAAGTGCTGGATGACCGTGTGCTGGAGAAAGCGTCACAGGATATTGTCTGGCAATCCCTGGAAAGCGTTCTTGGTGCCCGTTCAGAGCAACCGGTGCGGGGGATGAGTTTTGTTGAGTTCGTTGGAGATGACGAAGACCATCTCCATCAACAAATGCAGGAAGCCGTCACTCTCCTTGAAAGCTCTCCTTACGAAGTCATTGATTATAAACCTGTTTCTGATCAGGCAATCATTAATCAGCTTTGGACCTTGCGTGAAAAATCCGTGGGGCTTCTCGGCCGTCCGGATGGCCGCAAACAGGGCGTGGCTTTTGTCGAAGACACAGCCGTTCCACCCGAAGCCCTAGCTGATTATGTGTCTGAGTTCCGGGCCATTCTCGACGGATACGGATTGTCTTACGGCATGTTTGGGCATGCCGATGTTGGCTGTCTGCATGTCCGTCCTTTTCTGGATATGCTGTCCGAACATGATCGAGCCCTGATCCGCCCGATCTCTGACGCCGTGGCCAACCTGACCAAACGCCATGGTGGGTTGTTGTGGGGGGAGCATGGGCGTGGTTACCGTGGAGAATTTTCGCCTCTTTTCTTTGGGGAGACACTCTTCGCAGAGCTCTGCCGCATTAAAGAAGTCTTTGATCCCAAAGATATTTTTAATCGTGGGAAGCTTGCGCCGGTTGGCGTCAAATATCCAGTAGACCGGATAGATGGCATCCCGTTCAAAGGTCAGTTTGACGAGCAGATTTCCTCAGATCTGCGAGATGACTTTAGCCTCTCTGTGAGCTGCAATGGAAATGGGGCTTGCTATAATCGCGAACCTGACATGGCCATGTGTCCGTCCTACAAGGCTACCAAGGACAGGCTTCAGTCACCTAAGGGCCGAGCGACCTTGCTGCGAAGCTGGGCGCGACTGAATTCGCTCCCAGATACTGCCGCTGACAAAAGTGCGCTTCCCGAGCTAACAGCCGAGCTCAAAGCCAGTCTGGACACATGCCTGTCCTGTAAAGCCTGTGCGACGCAATGTCCGATCCGGGTGGACATTCCATCCATGCGGTCGAAGTTTCTGGACCTCTATTTCCTCAAGCATCGCCGCCCGGTGAGGGACTATCTCGTGTATTGGCTCGAGCCTCTCCTGAAGGTAGGCCGACAGATGCCGACGCTCGCCAATATTCTGATGCAGAACCCGATCTCGACTGTATTTCTCAAGAAGCTGGGGCTTGTCGATCTTCCGAAGATCAGCCCCGCGAGACTGCCCAAAATCACGCAGGTCAGCACAGAATGGCTTGAACAAGCAGGAAAGAATGACCGGTCGGTTGTTTTGATCCAAGACTCTTTTACGGGAAGCTTTGATGGCGGTGTCATCGAAAGCGCATACACGCTTCTCAAATCTCTTGGGATGGACCCGCGCGTCACGCCCGTGTGGGATAATGGCAAGGCCAGGCATGTACGAGGATTTCGTAAAGGGTTCTCAGCCACTGCTCGCAAGACCCTGAAGCAACTCCAGAATATCGCTCGTCACGGCGTACCCGTCATTTCTTTGGATGCCGCCACAGGATTGATGTTCGAACAGGAATATCGGGATGTCGCAGGGTCGGAAGCCATCCCAACCGTGCTTTCACTGGAAGCTTTTCTGAAACGCCAGATCACCAAGGGCATCATACCTTCAAATGCGATAAAACCTGACACTGCGGCATTAACCATCATCTCACATTGCACAGAGCAGGCTGTTCGTCCGGGAAGTGCTGAGGACTGGACGGCCATTCTGCGACATTTGGGCGTTCAGGCAGATGCGGGCAAAGCTGGTTGCTGCGGGATGGCTGGCCTGTTCGGCCATGAGAAGGAACACGCCGATCTGTCCGCCAGCATTTTTGCCCAGAACTGGGCCAGCAAAGCGGAAGGCAATATTCTGGCAACGGGCTTCTCCTGTCGTTGCCAGACAAAGCGTCTTGCCGGACGACGGCCTGCTCATCCAGTCGAAATACTCGTATCTCACCTTTATATAAAAAATGAGAAAGCCTTCTCAACCCAATGATATCAAAAATATTTCTTGGAAGTTTTTCTTTTAGAAACGGCTATTTTATTGCCTCGGTCATAGGGCTAACGCTTTATCTCGTTCTAGCGGTTTACGTCTGTTCGCTGTGGCCCAAGACATCGGATCAGGCGTCCTATTTCCTTGCCGGACTGGATGTACTGCATGGAAACTGGCGCCTGCATGACTGGGTTCTGACCCCGCCGGATTTCTGGACGTCCGATATCCCTCTCAGCGCCGTCCTGAGTGGACTATGGCACCTGTTAGGCAGACCGGCAGGCAGCCCATTTCTTCTGATGGTGCAACCCGCAATCCTATGGGTCGGCGTTGTCGCGTCAGCTTTCTCGGTGGTTTTTCTGCGCTTGCGCGGCATTGAAGAACGCCTCGGCGCAGCGACCCTGCTTTTGCCAGTGCTTGCCTTTCCCCTGATGCGCTCTCCGATGGCGTATTTCATCACGCTGTCTGCCATCCATATGGGCGCTCTGATTTACGGTCTTTGGGCACTTCACTGGGCTGACCGGTTTCTCTCATCGAACTCCTACCGGTCACTGGCGGCCGTCGCAGTGCTACTGTGCCTCGGGGTGATTGGAGACCCGTTACTCGCAGTGACAGGAGCGGGGGCGATCATCGCCTACGCTTTTCTGGCTCCACACTTTGCTCTTCGCCAACGTGGGCTTTTGGTCCTCGCATCCTTGGCAGCAACCGTGCTGGCCAAAGCCATTCTGCACATCAATGCCGTGACCGGCGGCTTTGTCACGGAGCCGTTGGAAACCCGCTTTGCACCATGGGAACAACTGGGCAGCAACTTCGGGACATCCGTTCGCTCCATTCTTCTTCTCTACGGAGCAGAACCCTTTGGGCAGGCCGTAGCATCCACAATACCGGAATGCCTCCGGCTTCTTCTCGTCGCCCTCGCTCTTACTGCGGCTTTCAAGATTGCCAGATCAGGATGGCAGAGCAGGGGCCAGATTGCCGCATTCCCCATGATGCTGCTTCTGTCCGCCGCCCTGAATTTCGTGGCGCTCGCTCTTAGCAACCGCATCGCTCTGGATGGCAGTCCCATTGCTGTCGCGCGTTATCTTTTCCCGCTTTGGATTGATCTGGCTTGCCTCACAGCACTTGTCTGGCCGAAAAAAGGCGTAGCCGTGAGTCTGGCAGCCATGATCCTGGTCGTCACCCTCATTACGGATTACCGGAACCTCCCAGCGCATTCGACTGGCCTTCTAAGTTCCGATGATAACCAGCTTCTCAGCCGACTTGAGCGCGATCTCCCTCCGGATGGTGTGGGTTCCTGGTGGAGTTCCGGCAATCTGGAAGTGGCCTCTCTCGGAAAAATACACATTTACCCCGGGATGAAGCAGGGAGACGGCACGGTTGCGCCGTTCGTGCACATTCGCAAGAAAATGGATTGGCATAGCTTTGATGGAAAAGCCTTTTTCGTCCTGATCCCACACCCGGAAGAAACCTTCGGGGAAGCCGAGGCCCTGCGCACATTTGGCACTCCGGCCAAACGCCTGACGGAAGGGCGCTATACGATCTTTCTGTACCCAGCCGATCATCTCCCCGTGCGCGCCTCCTGACCAAACAGTCAAGCCATGTTAAACACGTCCCGCTTTTACGAGGAGGACGTGGATGACTGGACCTCGCATTCTGGTTCGAGGGGCTGGCGTAGCCGGAATGGTCACTGCTGTGGCTTTGGCGGAACACGGCGCGCACGTCACAGTTCATGACATCGGCGGCCGCGTTGGTGCTGGTGCCTCGTGGTTTGCAGGCGGCATGCTGGCGCCCTGGTGTGAAGCAGAATCAGCACCAGACGAGGTCACTCAGGACAGTTTAACGTCGCTCGATTGGTGGAAATCCCACGTTCCAGACGTTGTGCAGGCGGGCAGTCTTGTCGTCGCGCCACCTCGCGATACACCAGAGTTAAACCGCTTTGGACGCCGTACCAGTCACTTCGAAATCCTCAACGCTCCCCAGATTGACGCGCTGGAGCCAGATCTTGCAGGCCGTTTCGATAAGGCGTTGTTCTTTGCGGAAGAAGGTCATGTTGATCCTCGCAAGGCTCTGCTGGCTCTTGCTCACCGTCTCAAGCAACAAGGCGGCCAAGTCCTGACGGTTCAGGCGATTAACGATAATGAATTCGACTGGGTTGTTGATTGTACGGGCGTAGCAGCCCGGACCATGCAAAATGACCTTCGAGGCATGCGTGGGGAGATGGTTTTACTGCGCTGCCCAGAAATCAGCCTTCACCGACCTGTTCGCATGCTGCATCCGCGCATTCCGGTCTATATTGTCCCGAGGGCAGACAGCGTTTTCATGGTCGGTGCCACTATGGTCGAGAGTGATGATACGCGCGGCATTACGGTGCGTGCCGTGACCGAACTGCTCAATGCGGCCTATACGCTGCATCCTGCTTTCGCGGAAGCCGAGCTTCTGGAGGCTAATGCTGGCCTCAGACCAGCCTATCCTGACAATGTTCCGAGGGTGAGGCAGAACGGGAAGAGCATCTCCCTCAATGGCATGTATCGTCACGGTTTCCTGCTATCGCCAGCGCGTGCACAAGAAGTCTGTGACATCATTTTCGGAACAGATCGGGCCTGAGACCCTTTCTTCCTCTTATACCCCTGGATGGGAGAGACATCATGCAGATCACCGTGAATGACGAACTCCATGAAGTTCACGCGCGAACACTTGGCGCGGTCCTTGATGAACTGGGTTACGGCAAGGCGCGCGTGGCGACGGCCCTGAACGGTTTTTTCATTCCAGCCAACCAGCGGAGTGCACAAACGGTGGAAGAGGGCGCCGTCCTCGAAATTCTTGCCCCCATGCAGGGAGGCTGACATGCAGTTCTACGGCACCGAACTCTCTTCAAGGCTGATGCTGGGCACAGCCCAATATGACAGTCCCACCATCCTCGCAGACGCGGTAAAGGCCGCTCAGGCTGGTGTTGTAACCGTGTCTTTGCGTCGCGAAGCCGCGGGCGCTCAGGCAGGACAGGCGTTCTGGTCTCTGATCCAGAGCCTGAACGTCCCCATTCTCCCTAACACGGCAGGTTGTCATGGGGTTCGGGAAGCTGTCACCACAGCACAGATGGCCCGGGATGTTTTCGGAACGGACTGGATCAAGCTGGAAGTGATCGGCCAGGGAGACCTGCTTCAGCCCGATGTCTTTGGGCTGGTCGAGGCCACACGGATCCTGACGGAAGATGGCTTCAAAGTCTTCCCATACACAACGGAAGATCTGGTTGTGGCTGAACGGTTGCTCCGTGCGGGTGCTGAGGTGCTGATGCCATGGGGCGCACCAATTGGTTCGGGCAGGGGACTGAACAATCTTTTCGGCCTCCGCGCATTGCGCAGCCATTTCCCGGACATTCCAATGGTCGTGGATGCCGGCATCGGAAAGCCCTCTCATGCCACGGCAGCCTTTGAACTCGGATACGATGCCGTTCTGATCAACACGGCGGTCGCCAAAGCAGGAAACCCGGCCCAGATGGCCACCGCGTTTCGCCTGGCGTGCGAAGCCGGGCTTGCCGGATTTGCTGCAGACCCTATGGAAGAACGCGATATGGCGGTGCCCTCGACCCCAACCCTCGGTCTGGCCCGCAGCCTCGGTGGAGAAATGCTGTAAATGTCCCGTCTGCCTTCGAAAATCTATCCTGTCGTTGATCATCCTCGTTGGGTCGAACGCCTCGGCGGAGCAGGGGCACGTTTCATTCAGCTGCGCCTCAAGGACATGCCGTCGGAAGAAATCCGGGCGCAGGCTGAAACTGCCCAGGAACTGGCCGCCCGCCATAATGTCGCCCTCGTGCTGAACGATTATTGGGAGCTGGCAATCGAACTGGGCTATGAGTGGCTGCATCTGGGGCAGGAAGATCTTGAGACCGCAGACCTTGAGGCCATCCGCCAGACGGGCATTCGCCTCGGCATCTCGACCCATAGCCATGAAGAGCTGCAGCGTGCTTTGGCCTGCAAGCCCGATTACGTTGCACTCGGTCCGATCTGGGAAACGAAACTGAAGAAGATGGCGTTTGGTCCGCAAGGTGTTGAGCGCCTGACCGAGTGGCATGAGCTCAGCGGCGATGTTCCTCTGGTGGCCATTGGCGGCATCACACTCGATAGGCTGCCGTCCTGCCTGAAGGCAGGGGCAGACAGCGTTGCCGCCGTAAGCGATTTCATTCGCGCCGAAGACCCGGAAAGCCAGGTCAGACAGTGGCTTGCCGCCGCTGACACATAATTTGCAAGACAGAGCTATCGTGGGGCGGCAACCGTCTCTAGGATGGTTTTCGAACCAAGGGAGTACGGAATACAATGATGGTGACAGGCCTTGCAGCCGTTCTTCTCGCGATTGCGTTCCTGCTCACGCTCGTCAGCATCATTCAGCCTCTGGCCAAACGGCTTGAGATTTCCGAAACGGTTCTGCTGGCCCTTGCTGGCATCGTTCTGGGTGGCGCTGCGTCTCTTGTTGTTCGTTCCTCCGCAACGGACCTGCTGGATGGCGCCGCCGAAGCCCTGATCTATTTCCCGATCAATAGTGAAGCCTTCCTGCTGATCTTCCTGCCCATTCTGGTGTTCCAGGGTGCCATGGGCATTGATGTTCGTCGTCTGGCCCATGAGACAGCGACAGTGCTTCTGCTGGCGGTTGTAGCGGTTGTGGTTTCCACAGCCACCATTGGTCTGGCGCTTTACCCCTTCGCCAATCAGAGCCTGGTGGTCTGCCTTCTCCTCGGATCCATTGTCGCCACGACTGATCCGTCAGCCGTAGCAGGCATCTTCAGGGAGATCGGCGCTGCGTCACGTTTGACGCGCCTTGTCGAAGGTGAGGCGCTCCTGAACGATGCTGCCGCGATTGCGATTTTCGCTATTCTGCTGGCCTCCGTCACCTCCCACCGGCACATCCATCTCGGTGAGGCGGTCGTTGATTTTGCGTCGGCTTTTGGTGGTGCCATTGTTGTCGGTGTCTGCCTTGGCCGCTTGACGCTGCTGCTCATCGCGGGCCTCGGGGGCGCACCGGCAGCAGAAATCACCCTGACGCTCGCTCTGCCATACACGGTCTATATTCTCTGTGACGAAATGCTCGGCTTCTCCGGCGTTGTCGCCACGGCAGCAGCCGGCCTGACAGTCTCAGCTTACGGGCCGTCCACCTTCCGTCCGCAAGTCTGGCGCTTCCTGAACGAGCTTTGGCAGCAGCTCGTTTTCTGGGCAGGCTCTCTCGTGTTTCTTCTTGCCTCCATGCTGGTTCCGCGCCTCCTGATTGGCATGACCAAGTGGGACTGTGTGCTCATCCTGATCGCGAGCGTGGCAGGCTTGGTCGCGCGCGGTGCCGTTGTGTTCGGTATGCTGCCGATCCTGGCGTTCACGAAGCTTTCGCCACCTGTCCCAACGCCTTTCAAGGCTACCATGGTCTGGGGCGGCCTGCGCGGCGCCATTACTCTGGCGCTCGCGCTGGCCGTGACCGAAAACCAGAGCGTCTCAAGCCCCGTAGCGCATTTCATCGGCATCATCGCGACAGGCTTCGTGCTGATTACCCTACTGGTTAACGGGACGACCCTGCGTTCACTCGTCCTGTTCCTGAAGCTTGATCAACTGTCACCGATCGATCAGGCGATCCGCCAGCAGATCCTTGGGATCGGCCTTGGTGAAGTCGCAGAACGGACACGCGTGATGTCTGATGAACTGGGCTTTAGCGAGCAGACGCGCATCGGTGTCATCAGCCGGATCGAGAAGCGCGCTGAAAAGGAGAGGGCGGCCAATAATTTTGAATCTGCCCTGAGCGACCGCGCTCGCGTCAATATCGCGCTCATCACGATTGCCAATCAGGAACGCTCCCTTCTGCTGGACCTGTTTCGCATTCAGGGCCTGTCACGTCGTGTCATGGAAACGCTCCTGCGGACGGCTGAAGCCATGGCCGATGGCGCTCGTCTCGAAGGGCGTTATGGCTATGTCCGCGCCCTGAAGCGCAGACTACAGCCGCCGGTGAGGTTCCGGGTTGCTCAGGAACTGCACAGCCGCTTCCATTTCGACGAACCTCTGATGTACGCGATGATGGAACGCTTCGAGATGCTGATCATCGCGCATCTCGTGTCACTGTCGTTGCAGCGCTTTGTGAGGCAGCGCATGGAGCCAACCCTCGGCCCGCGCATTACGGAAATCGTGTCCGAGGTTCTGGGCCGTCAGCGCAAGCTTCTGGACGATGCTCTGGAAACACTCCGCCTGCATTATTCCGGTTACTCGGAAGCTCTCGAAAGCCGTATTCTCCGTCAGATCGCGCTCCGCCTGGAAGACGAAGAATATGATGCGCTTCAGGCTGACAATCTCATTTCCGAGGAGCTACATCGGGAACTACACCGGGATATTGAACGCCGGAGCGCGCGTCTTGAAGCTCCGCTGCGCTTTAATCTCAAGAGCGGCATTGAACAGCGGCTGCGAGCTTTCCCAGCTTTCAATGGCGTGCCTGACAGTGTTCTGCACACATTGTCCCGGAAGGTCGCGATGCGTTTCGTTTCACCAGGCGAAGTGCTTTTCAAGCGTGGGCAGAAAGCCCGGGTTGTCTATGCACAGGTTGCGGGCTTGGCCGAAGTTCATCTTCCGGAGCGTGAAATCCTCTTTGGCAGCGGAGATCTGATCGGCGCTGCCTCTGTCATTCGCGGCGAGAGGCTACAGGGCACAGTCCGGTCGCTTCAGTTCAGCCATCTTCTGGCAATCCCCAAGCCGGTATTCGAAAAACTGATCACCGACTACCCGATTGTCCAGCGTCTTATCATCGCTCGAAGCAATAAGCGTGCAGACGGCCTTCTGGACCCATACGTCGTGAAAACGGCAGAGGGCGTGAGGCTGGCTCCCGCTCAGGGGCTCAAGGGAATTGCGTCTTCCTGAGCCTCATTCCGGCCTTATGCTACTTTCAATTACGAAGCTCTTTTCTCAGGCGCCAGCAGATCCCGCCAAAGGAAAGAGCATCCCAATAGAATACAGGCTGCCAGCAGGCACGCCCCGCTGTGAATAAGCCAGAACGGAACATCTGCGACATGGCCGATCAGGGTTGAAAGCTTCCCGATCATCAGGTTTGCCAGAAAGAGATGCAGGGTGAAGCAGGCGACAAGGATAGTATTAAGGCTCGCAGGAGCAGCACGGGAATATAACGCCATACCGATCGCGTAGCTCATGCTGAAGCCGATATCGTTGATCGTATGAAAGGCAATGCCCCATAGCAGACTGACCTGATGCGGCGCAGGATAAAGCCACGATGCAAGGGCCAGAACGAGCGGGCCACACGACGCGATAAAGGCCCCGATGGCAACCTTTGTAATTTCCGCTGGGTCTGGGCGGCGGCGATTATAGAGCTTCCAGAAACCAAGAACAGAAATCGTACAAACAGTACTGACCAGACCATCCAGTGACACAAGACTGCTGACCGGGAACGGGTGCCCCAGAAGTGTCAGTTGGTAATGCTCACGACCCCATAACAAATAGCCATCGAAAATTTCGGAATTTGGCAGGGCGCTCAGAGCCAGAACGGGCAAAAGCGCCAAAAGCAGAACTGTTGTTTTCTTTTCCGTAGAGGTCAAAGATGGGCGAGGGACGATTGCTTTGGAATTGCCGTCCTCCGGCAGCCAGCGCCTGCCCAACATATAGACGAAAAGCCCCGTCAGCATCCCTAGACTGGCAGCCAGAAAGCCCCAGTGCCAGGCCTTGATGGCAAGATAAGCGCATAGGGCAGGAGCTGCGATGACCGCAGCCTGAACACCCAACGAATAGATCTGATAGGCCTCTGAGCGCCTTGGATCGTCCAATGCGTAAAGAGCGCCGACCTGAGCGCGTAGACCACCAGCCGCTCCAAGCCCCAATAGGAGCGTGGTGATGGCGATGACAAAACTCCAGTCAAAAGACATGAGAACATGCCCGATTGTCATAAGGATCGCACCGAGGAAAATCGTGCGGGTTCGACCGAGAAACCGGTCAGCGACGATACCGCCGAGAAGAGGGGTTGCGTAAATCAGCGCCAGAAAAAGGCCAGTAATCGCACCTGCCGTAGCCTGTGTCCCGACTGGTGCGTAAAGCGCGCCAAGGAACGACTTCAACGCACTCATACCCAGCACATGATCTACATGCCCGGACTGAAGCAGGTAGTCCGCCAGATAGAGCACCAGAATGGCCTGCATGCCGTAAAGCGAGAATGCTACGCAGCCTTCAGTCAGCACCAGGACCCAAAGCCCTCTGGGGTGCCCAAACAAATCCCTGGAAGACGGCACTTTCACGGCATCGACCACAGGGTCGTTCGGAATCACTTCGGTCAAAACAGTCTCACAGCCTGAAGAGAGGAGAGACCATGGGTAAAGGCCAATCAGACCATGGGTAAAGAGGCTGAAAAGTTTAGTGGCAAAATGCCATCAACAAGTCGCGATCAGTCATCATGGCATTTTGCCACTAAACGAAAATTCGTACTCGACGATATGCCAGAGAGCCACAAGCATCAGACGAAGTGGCAAAATGCCATAAATCACTTAACTCAATGCAAAGAACGTCAAACCAGGCCAAAATCGTGGAGAATAAGCCGATTTCAGTCTCTGATATTGGGTCTGCAAATGCGGAAGAGGTTTCATATTTTACTTCACATGCATGTCGTATAATATATATTATGCCAACTTATATATCAAAAACAGCCGGAAAACTCACATATCCGTGATACACGATGACTTGTTGCGAAGAATGTCATTTTTGGCGCTAACGTGAAACGAAGTTCAATTCTTCTGGTGCACGAACCCATTGTCGTGAACCGGATCCTCCGCTGGAGCGGTTGTTGCATGCCACGCCTTTCATTGCGCCAGATTGCTTTTCTGAGCTGCGTTTTTTCTGTTGGGTCTCTCACGGTTCTTCCTGCAACCGCACACGCCGACGATTACACCGAACTTCTGGATATCCTTCGGGCCAAAGGCAGCCTGACACACGGAGAATATAACAGCCTTCTGGCACACCATCTGCGACACAGCCGATCCGAGGCATCTTCCAACCAGGATGGCACCTCAAGCCCCCCGGCAAAACGCAACCGATACCGCCGCTACAATCCAACTCAGTATGACGGCAGCCTTGAGCCCCCCGACGTCACAACCATCGCTGCCGCTCAGGCCGCACGCCGTGCAGCCAGTGAAGCTGCGGCTGATGCACGTGATACACGTTCCATGCTCCGTCAGGCGCGCGCGAGCTACGATCCAGATAGCGTTGTGCGCGTCAAACCTTACGTCGCAGGCAAAGGCGTAACCGTTCAGGCCGGCCAGATCGAGATCAATCTCTCAGGCTTCGTCAACGGATTTTACACGTATAACAGCCCTGGTGGCGGCAAGCCCGTCGCAGGTGGCGTCTCCACCGGCTCCAGTGGATTTGATTCCTCATCCGTCAGAAACGGGCTGCTTCCTGGTGGCCTCATCCTGAAATTGAACACGGTTCAAGACGGCATCAAACTTGGCGCGGTCTTCGGAATGTATCCGGGACTGAACAACGCAGATGTCGGCGCGTTCAACGCCAATTCCGGTGGCAGCCCCGTGGGCCTCGGAACAGCGGGCGTTGATTTCCGTCAGGTGTACATGACAGCCGGCACCGACAGACTTGGTACGATCAAGATCGGTCGTGACATTGCCCTGTTCGCATCTGATGCCATTCTGAATGATGCAACATTACTGAGTGTCGGCAGTACGGGCAGTAATGCCAATCCGGCCAATACGTCTCTGGGCCGCATCGGTGTGGGTTACGTCTACACGGATTGGCTCCCACAGATCACCTACATCTCCCCAAAGTGGCATGGTCTTCAGGGATCTGTCGGCATCATGACGCCGCTGGATCCGTTCAACTATGCTGGCGGTGGACTGTCTGCGACAAGCACGCAGCACAGCTCGCCAATGGTTCAGGGTAAAGTTACCTACGACGCAAAAATTGCAGGTTTCGCCACACGCCTCTGGGCCAGCTTCCTGACCCAGCACGTCCAGAACCTAACAAGCTCAACCCTGGGTACAGACAGCCGCAAAGGCGCGACCGTCGCTGCAGGCGATGTTGGCGTCAAGCTCTCCCGCGGACCGTTTGAAGGCGTGGCTTATTACTATTACGGTAATGGTTTGGGCACGACCGGCCTGCTGTTTGACGGCATTTCCCAGTCCGGCCGCAAACGAAACTCGGAAGGCTATTACGTTCAGGCTTCCTACAAGATCCTGCCACGCCTGAAGCTGGTTGGAAGCTATGGCGTCAGCAATCTTTATCAGGCTGCGGGCGAAGACAATCCATCGCTGGTCCGTCGCAATCAGTCCGAAGTCGGCGCACTTTATTACACACTGACAGACTGGATGTTCCTCGTGGGTGAATATGCCCATACGGAATCCGATGCTCATGGCCCGAACCATGAGAGCGATCACACCATGTCAGCGGGCGCGATGATCACCTTCTGAGCCTGAAAAAACCGGGCAGACCACCCTGCCCGGTTTTTTCAGAACGTCAGAACCATTCCATCATAAGCTGGACGCACATCCGGCGGCAGTGTCTGGCATAGGATGTCGTAATCCATATCTGTGCCCATATGAGTCAGAATTGTCCGCCCTGCCCTGATTTTCGTGCGCCATTCCAGCACACGTTCCAGCCAGGCATGAGCTGGATGCGGTTCATACTGGAAGCAATCCACAACCCACGTATCCACACCATCCAGAAGCGTCAGAGCGTCTTCGGACAATGTTTCAACATCCGTGGAATAGGCAAATTTTCCAAAGCGCAGCCCCAGAGACGTGATCCGCCCATGACGCTGCTCGAAAATACGCCCTTCCAGACCGGGAAAATCGACGTCTTCTCCAGCTGTAACGACTTGCTCATTGAAGACTGGACGATAAAAATCCGGGCCTTTCCAAGGTGCAAATGCATAAGAAAATCGCTGCCGGAGCTCTTCCAAAGTGCTTTGCGCGGCCAAAAGCGGAAGTGGCTTGTCAATCACACGGTTGATGGCCCGCAGATCATCAAGTCCTGCAATGTGGTCACTATGCGGGTGCGTATAGAGCACTGCATCAATGTGGCTAAGGCCACAATTCAGCATTTGAGAACGGAAGTCCGGCCCGGAATCAACCAGAAGCCGAAACCCGCCCTCACCTTCAACAACAATCGAAGAACGCGTACGCCTGTTCTTGGGGTTCTGCGGATTGCAGTGCCCCCAGATCCCCGTTTGCGAGCCGTTCTGACCACCAAGCATTGGCACGCCAGCAGAACCTCCACATCCAAGGATTGTGACTTTCACAGGCGTGTCCTTGCAAAAAGGCGATGTACGTTTTCGGTAGTGATATCCGCGATTTTTTCAGCGGAAATCCCCCGCTCCTGCGCCAGTCGCGCAGCTGTGTGGGCCACATATCCCGGCGTATTCGGCTTACCGCGCTTTGGAACGGGCGCAAGAAACGGACTGTCTGTTTCAACCAGTAGCCGATCCTCAGGAACGATCCGCGCAACGTCCCGGATTTCCTCACATTTCGGAAACGTCAGAAGCCCGGAGAAGCTGATATAGCCCCCGAGTTTGAGCGCAGCCTCAGCAAGCTTGGGGCCCGAAGCAAAGCAGTGAATCAGAAAAGGAAACGCACCCTTCCCGCTCTCTTCACGCAAAATCGCGATTGTATCGTCGTCTGCCTGTCGCGTATGAATGACGACCGGTAAACCTGTCTCACGAGCCGCAGCAATATGCGTGCGGAATGCAGCGTGCTGCGCCGGTTTCGCTTCATCTCCACTGTGGAAATAATCCAGCCCGGATTCACCAATAGCCACCACGCAGGATGGCTCGGCTTTCTGAACCAGCTCTTCCACAGAAGGAAGACGCTCTTCACCCACATGATCCGGATGCGTACCGATGGCACACCAGACGCGCAGGTCTGGCGCGTCAAAGCGCGTCAGACCAATCTGGGTCTCTGCCTGTGAAAAGCGCGTCCCGATCGTAATCATGCCAGCCAGACCAGACTGCCGCGCGATCTCCAGCGCGGCAGGCACATCGTCCAGACGATCAAGATGGCAATGACTGTCGATCAGTCCCGTCATTCTGCGTCCTCGACGACGAAGCGCGGGAACAGCCCTTCCGGCTTTGGCAATGTGCGACCACCTGGAAGCGGCGTTTCAAGAGCGGCGAATGTCCGCTCGTTCTCTTCCACACCAAGCTGGGTCAGCATCTTGTCCATCGTGTTGGGCATATAGGGCTGAAGCATCGTCGCAATCGCACGGATCACATCCAGCAACACACGCAGAACATGCGCCATCCGCTCCGGATCAGTCTTCTTCAGCGCCCAGGGAGCCTGACGGTCAATGTACGAATTGGCCGCACGGATGATCTTCCAGACTTCCTCAAGCGCATCTGTAATGGCTTTGCGCTCGATCTGCTCGCTCATCAAAGACGGCAGAAGCTGCGCCGTCGCCAGAATGGCAAGATCGTCTTCTGTCTGTGGCCCGCATTCCGGGACAACACCACCAAGATTGCGCGCCACGAGGCTCAGCGTCCGCTGGCACAGATTGCCGAGATCGTTCGCCAGTTCGACGTTCGTGCGCGTAATCATCGAACGACGGCTGAAGTTTGAATCACCACCAAACGGCACTTCTCGCATCAGGAAGAACCGCAGCGCATCCAGACCAAACTCATCAGCTAGTGCCTTCGGGTCCAGAACGTTGCCGAGAGACTTGCTCATCTTCTCGCCTTCGACCGTCCACCAGCCATGGGCGAAGACGCTTTTCGGCAGTTCAATGCCAGCAGCCATCAGGAAAGCCGGCCAGTACACACAATGGAACCGAGCGATTTCCTTGCCAACAATATGCAAATCTGCCGGCCAGAACTTCGCACGCGGATCATTCAGATCCGGGTAGCCCACAGCCGTCAGATAGTTGGCGAGCGCATCGAACCAGACATACATGACGTGATCCGGATCGTTCGGAACCGGAATACCCCATTTGAAGCTGGTGCGGCTGACGGAAAGATCCCTCAGCCCCTGCTTCACGAAGCTCTCGATCTCCCGACGTGGACCATGAGGACCAATGAAGTCGGGATTATCTTCATACAGCTTCAGCAGACGGTCCTGAAACTCGGACAGTTTAAAGAAGTAGGACGGCTCCTTGACGCGCTCTACCGGCGCACCGGATGGCGCAACCATCGTGCCATCTGGCTTCTTGACCAGCTCATCTTCACCAATGAACGCTTCATCGCGTGTGGAGTACCAGCCCTCATACGCGCCGAGATAGATGTGACCGTTAGCCGCAACTTTTTCCCACAATGCACTTGCAGCAACCTTGTGGCGCTCATCCGTCGTTCGAATGAACTCATCCGTGGAGATCGCCATGTCCTGCTGCATCTGGCGAAAAGACGCAGAAATCTTGTCGGCGTAGGCTCGCGTCTCCATGCCCTGAGCGGTCGCGGTCTGCTCAACCTTCTGGCCGTGCTCATCCGTCCCGCTGACGAACAGAACGTCTTCACCGTTCAGGCGATGGAAACGGGCCAGAACGTCCGCCGCGATGGACGTATAGGCATGCCCGATATGCGGAGCGCCGTTCACGTAGAAAATAGGAGTTGTAATGGTGAAGCGCCGCGTCATGTCCACTCGTCTTGTCATGCCTGAGCCATTCACGTTCCGGCAGCGAGTTCCACTGCCTGACGGATGGCCTGGGCCTTGTCCAGATTAAAACCGTCTGTCTGCCGCCTCAGTGTATCAAGTTCCGAACACTGACGGGCAGAAGAATCAGCAACAGGCAGGTCGCCACGTCGTGCTGCCGAGCGTGCACGGTCTGCCAGTCCCTCGCCTAGCAAATCACAGAGCAATGCGAAACCTTCCGTCTCACGGGCAATCCGGTCAATGAGAGGAAGCATATCAGCCGTCAGCGTCTTCCCCGCCAGTATTTCCGCCACAAACGCAGCAATCGCTCCATCCCGATCCTGAGCAAGAAACAATGCGCGCCCTGGAGAACCATGAGACCGCGCAAGAACATCTTCCGGAACATAAGGAACCAGCACGCGCATATCCGCGTCAGGCAGAGGCGAAAGGGCAAGCGCCCGACATCGACTGCGGATGGTCGGAAGCAGCCGTCCCGGAGACGCGGTTGTCAGCAGAAGGATAGCTTTCGGGGGCGGCTCTTCCAGAATTTTCAGAAGCGCATTTGCTGCAAAACGGTTCAGATATTCTGCGCCGTCCACGATCACGACACGCCAGCCACCTTCCGTGGCTGTGTGGTGCAGGAAAGATTGTACGGGCCGCACATCTGCAGCCGTGATTTCGCCCCGCAAACGACCCTTTTTCTCGTCCACTGCACGCGAGATTTCCAAAAGATCTCCGTGCGTCCCAGCCGTAATACGCCGTGCGGCTGCAGAGGCTGGATCTTCTCCATTCAGCAGTATCCGCGCCAGCCGGAACGCGAGCGTCGCCTTTCCAATCCCGACGGGGCCGGAAATCAGCCATGCATGATGTAATCGCCCAGATGCAAGGGCAGCACGGAACGTCTCTTCAGCCGCTTCGTGGCCTCGCAGGTCGAATGTGTGCCGTGGATCCGTCACGCGTCAGACGCGCACGCCGTATGACCGAGCTTCTCCGACACAGCATCCAGAAGAGATCGGCTGACAGCTTCAGGAGTGCGGCCAGCGTTAATACGCTTCACGCGCTCCGGTTCTGCCTTGGCAATCGCATCAAAGCCAGAAAGGACACGCTGATGAAAAGCCTCAGCCTGTCCTTCGTATCGGTCTGTCCGGCCTCCACGACTTTCCAGCCGCTCCAGCGCCTGTTCGCGTGGCAGTTCAAGCAGCAAGGTCAGATCAGGCTCTCGCCCGACAAGACGTCGCGCGCCAGTAATGAAGTCCAGACGTTCCGTTGATCCGCGCCCAACACCATAGCCCTGATAAGCCAGTGTCGAATCATGGAACCGATCACAAACTACAACTGCGCCGCGCTGAAGAGCCGGAAGTATGAGATTATCCAAATGGTCACAACGGGCTGCCATATGTGCCAGCACCTCTGCCCGCCAGGACAGCTCTTCTTCTCCGAACAGCAGAAGATGCCGGATTGCTTCTGCGCCCGGCGTTCCGCCCGGTTCACGCGTCAGAGTGGCTTCGTACCCTAGCCCACGAATGTGATCTGCCAGAAGGCGCGCCTGCGTGGATTTCCCAGCGCCCTCGCCACCTTCCAGCGTAACGAACAAACCGTTTTTAATTTGCAGGGCCATGACCAAGGCGCGCCATCGCACGTCCAACCAGTCCGAGTTTTGCAACGGATGCACCAGCCTGAAGCGGCACACGAATATCACCCATGCCCGGCGCTGAAATTACGATCGCACCACAGGCCTGACCTTCAACGACCGGTGCAATCACTGGTGACGCATAATCCACTGCAATATGGGAGCGCTGCTGCCAGCCCACCGGCATGGTCATCACAATGTCAGCACCCGCGACAAGCGGTACAGCCTTGTGTTCACCCATCCAGACCGGCGCATGATCCACAACCTGCCCCTTGCGGAACAACGTGGCATTTTCGAAGTTTGCAAACGCCCAGGACATAAGGCGTTCACCTTCATGCGCGCGCTCATTGCTGGACGCTGTCCCGTTAATCACGACAATCACGCGATTTCCGTTCCGGCTGGAGCTGGCACAAAGACCAAACCCACCCGCATCGGTGTGACCCGTCTTCAGGCCATCAGCCAGTCCCTTGTCGACCAGAACGTTACGGTTGCCCTGACGGATCTTGTTGAACGTGAATTCCGTCTCACCGAAGAAATGGTAATATTGCGGGAAGTCACGGATCAGGTGCATGGCCACGGTCGCGACGTCATGCGCGGACATGTAGTGCCCTTCAGCAGGCAGACCCGTCACGTTCATGAAGTGCGAATTCGTCAGCCCGATCTTCGGAGCTTCCTCGTTCATCATGGCGACGAAGCGCTCTTCAGAGCCGGCGATCCCTTCTGCGAGAACAACGCAAGCGTCATTGCCTGACTGAATGACCATGCCCTGGATCAGTTCAGAGACAAGTACGCTCTCGCCCAGCGGCACGAACATCTTGGAGCCCTGCGTCCGCCAGGCTTTCTCACTGACGGGAAGCCCCTGCTCCAGATGCAGACGCCCGGTCGCCAGCATGCCGAACACGATATAGGCCGTCATCATTTTCGTCAGGGACGATGGTGCCATCCGCTCATCTGCAGATTTATCCAGCAGAACTGCACCCGTGCTGGAATCCACAATGTAAGCCCAGCGCGCAACGGTATCGAACGGACCAATCGGCGTATTGGCAGGCGTCCCAACCGGAGCAGCCGGAACATCAGAAGCGGCAGCAGCGGCTTTTGCATGAGCTGCGGCATGATGGTGCGGGCGTGCCAACGCACTCAGCGGCCCGCCAAAAGAAGCACAGGCTGCAAAGCCCGCAACACCACCGAAAAGAGAGCGTCTAGTCCGCACGTTCGTCCCCAGTTGTTCGGCCTTTGTCACGGCCGTCATTCCACAATGATCCGCGCGCCCTCTACCCCGCACGCATGGGTCCGGTCCAGTGCCGCATCGGCCTGGGCGGTATCGGTATAGGGTCCGGACCTTACGCGCCAGTCCAGGCCTGCTCCATCTGGCACACGCTGAACCTCGCCGGAACAGCGCACAGCCACACTCGCCGCGGCCCCATGCCCGGAAAATTTTCCAAGAAGAACATATAGCCCCTGCGGACCTGTCATCCCCTGAGACCACGTTACAGGCAACGGCGTGAGCGCAGCGGACGGCTGCCCCCCCACAGACGAGTCGCTGCCATAGACTTTTTTCGAAGCGCCACCATCAAGCGACTCTGCGCGAACTTCCCCAACCGGAGCAGACTGGACGTCCAGATGCGGCGCACCCGTCAGTCCCTCCATAACGGAACGGCTCGCGGTTTCGTCTTCAACAATCTCAACAGGCGTATCAGATGTCATGCCCAGCAGATCTGCGGCCTTTGGGGACAACGCGACAACACGCCCTGCACTTTCCGGCCCCCGCCGGGTCAGTCGGATCCGAACCACGCGCCCATTCAGCAGATTTCGGACCGTCACGATCGACGGCAGTTGAAGGGTTTGGTGTGACCCGGTCATTCCACCCGAAGACCAAGCCTCTCCGTCAGAAGCCAGTTGCCCATGTAACGGCGCCTCACGTGTCGCGAGACCCGTTGCCCGATAGTCGAACTGCTCATTGGGATAAAACCAACCCTGCGGGCCATGCCACGCATTCCCCAGTTCATAGTGGGGATGCGGCGCAGTAGCAGGCTCATCATCCTGATGACACGCCCCGACCAGGGGCAAGAACGCCAGAAGTGGCGCGAAATTACGGAGAAACAATGCCGGTTCCCAGAAGACCTACGCCCAGCGCGTAATAATCGGACGGGTTGTAACGACGGATCACGTTGAAATTATGGTAAACCATGAAGGCCTGCGTCCCCGGACCATCCGGCTGCACAATCGCGCCTTTTACGTCCGTACGGGAGAAACGCGCACCATCTGCCCGCCGCACGCCGTGAGACATCCACTCTGCCAGTGACTTGGTATTGGTCCGGCCAATCTCACTTTTATCCAATGCGCTGGCCAGTGTGACTTCCTGTCCCCATGGCTCGTAAGGCTGCCAACCGCATTTCCCGAGATAGTTCGCGATAGACGCAAACACATCGGGCTGAGACGTCCAGATATTACGCTTGCCGTCACCATCACCATCAGCCGCATACCGCAGATACGCGCTCGGCATAAACTGAGCCTGCCCCATGGCACCGGCATAGCTGCCCATCATGGCTTCCGGTGCGATATCACCATCATTCAGGATCTGGAGTGCTTTCATCAGCTCCCCACGGAAGAACGTCGAACGCCGTCCATCGAATGCCAGAGTCGCAAGGGCGTCCACGACGGAGAAAGTGCCGGTATGGGCACCAAAACCCGACTCGAGACCCCAGATCCCCATCACGCCCCGATCGTCACATCCGAAGCGCTCACTGACGGGTGCCATCACGCTCTCTACACCTGAATAGACAGTCCGGCCCTTCTGAAAACGCGACTCCGGCAGCACGCGATCACGATACTGCGCCCATGTCAGGGTGAACTCCGGCTGATGCCGATCGAGCTTGAGAACTTTGGCATTGGGCTCCCGCGTCAAAGCCAGAGCGCGGGAGACGATGCTGGAAGAAAGCCCCTGCGCCAGTGCCTGCGATCGGACGCCGGCGAGAAATGCACCGTAGTCCTGAGCTTCAGCAGAGCGGATCCCCATCGCAGCCGCTCCGGCAACAGAGGAAAAGGCAGCAAGAAGATGACGTCTTTTAAGCACGGGAATATCAGCCCCCAGAGGGTGGTTCATTTGAAGCGCACGCTAGCAACCTGTGATGCTCCCTACCAGTCTTCCGCAAAACCTTTCGAGCATTCTCCGGTCAAAACGCCCGGCGTGAGATTGTCGCCAGCGCGCTGACATGCGACATCAACGTTCCATGATCATGGAACATCCCGCGGCATGATAGCCATTGGCCCCGCCCTGGCGTCACAGCCTGCCTGGCTGAAAGCAGTCAGCATCATTGTGGGGACCTTTATCCTCGAAGACGTGGCAACCGTTCTTTCCGGAGTGGCTGCGCGTGCGGGGCATGTCAGCATCGCCCTGGCCCTGGGGGCACTCTGGTTTGGCGTCGCAATCGGTGATCTCGGGCTATATGGCCTTGGCGCCGCTGGTGCACGCTGGCCCCGTCTTCGCCGCTTCCTGACGCTTCCCAAGCAGGAACGAACGCAGGACTGGTTTTCCAAGAACGTCATCCGCATCGTCGCCATCTCCCGCTTCGTGCCCGGCGCGCGCCTCCCGCTCTACACAGCCTGCGGCTTCTTCCACGCACCGTTTCTGCGGTTTGCCCTGACAGCAGTGCTCGCCACCCTTGTGTGGACAACACTGCTGTTTCTGCTGGCCATGCGCATTGGCGGCTGGCTTCTGGCGCATCAGGGAGGCTGGCGCTGGGCCGGACTGGCGGGATTTGTTCTGTGTATTGTTGTTGTCGGGCGCCTGATCGCCCGTATCCAGACCGTGAGCCAGTAACCGAATGTCCAAGACAGAGACTGAACAAAATCCCCTCTCGCTTTTCGAGTTCTGGCCCGGTTCCATCTTTTACACGCCCATCGTCCTGTACTGGATCGCAATGGGCCTGAAGTACCGGGACCTCAGCATTCCGACGGCCGCCAATCCGCGCATTGAGACCGGTGGTCTTTGCGGAGAGAGCAAGTCTTCCATTCTCGACATGGCTGGCCCAATCGCCCAGGAGGCTATTGCTCCTTACGCTGTTTTTGCGAGTGGCACGGGCGCGCTGGATCGTGCGCTGGCCGCGATGGAACGGAAGGAGCTGTCATTTCCGGTGGTGGTCAAACCCGATATTGGCTGCAACGGAACAGGCGTGAAACTCGTCCGCTCCCGGGAGCAACTCGAAAACGTTCTTCCTCAGTTCCCGAACGACGTTGACCTGATGGTGCAGGAACTCATCGACTATCCTGTCGAAGCCGGCCTGTTCTACATCCGCCATCCCGATCAACCGCAAGGCCGCATCACATCGGTAACATACAAGGAAGCCCCGGTCCTCACTGGCGACGGACATTCCACCATCGAGGAACTCATCATGAGTGATCCTCGCATGGGCCAGGTTCCGCAAATCTATCTTCCGCGTCTGGCGGGTCGGGAAAAGTCCGTTCTGTCAGAAGGGGAAGTTCTACCCCTTGTGTTTGCTGGCAATCATTGCAAAGGGTCTGTCTTTCGCGATGGCCGGGCTGATACCACCCCAGAGCTGACCGCGCGCCTGGACGCCATCATGAAAGATATTCCGGACTTCTATTTCGGCCGTGTAGACGTGAAGGTTCCGTCGGTTGAAGCCCTGCAGCGCGGAGAAGGCCTTCGCATTATCGAAATTAACGGTGTCGGCTCCGAAGCAATCCATATCTGGGACCGCCGCACAACCCTGTGGGAAGCGTATCGGGCGCAGTTCTCACACTACCACCAGACCTTCCTCATCGGTGCTGCCAACAAGGCGCGTGGATGGAAGACATCAGGTGCTTTCGGAATGCTGCACTCATGGCGCAAGCAGCGCCGTCTGCTGGCGTCCTATCCAATGAACGACTGAGGGAACTCAGTTCCCGAGTTTACCACCGCCAAAGATATAGTTGCTGACCTGCTGCTCCAGCGAAAGCTGGTCGCGGGTGTCCTTGATGACCCCGCCAGCAGACAGCGTCTTGGGGTCTTTCCCCGGTTCAATCTGAAGCGCGTTATCAGCCGTCATGCTCGGCGCACCGATACCAACAGCCGTATCAACCGGAAGATTAAGCTGCTGATCAACGGAAAACGTCACGTCAGCCATCTGGGTTTGTGGGTTAAGGCTGATCGACTGGACACGCCCCACCGTCACCCCGGCGAGATCAACATCCGCGCCAGCTTTTAAGCCATTCGCTGAATTGAACTGCGCATGCATGACGATGCTGTGCTGAACCGGCCCCTTGCGAAGCTCACCGCCATAAACAAGAAAAGCCCCGGCAACAAGAAGGACAAGACCGCTTGCCAGAATGGCGCCACCGCGCCCGCTGTATCCTGCCTTCATGTGGTGCCTCAACTTTCAAAAAACCCGGTAAGCTGGCGAGTTAGTCTTCCCCCACAGCACGGTCAAGGTTGCGTCCCTTCGCGCCATCAGGCAAGTGACTTCCTTTTCCGCCCATCCGTGCAGGCTCCATGACGCTTTTTCAGGCCATCATTCTCGCCATCGTTCAGGGCATTACTGAGCCCTTCCCCGTCAGTAGCCTCGGCCATGCCGTTCTGCTGCCCGGTATCCTTCACTGGAACCTGGATGAACATTCGGAAATGTTCCTGCCATTTCTGACAATGCTGCACGTCGGAACCCTTGTGGCTCTGGCTGGTGTCTTCTGGCGCGACTGGATGGCCATCCTTCGCGGGATGCTCGGTCTGCACGGCCGATACAACCAGCTTGAATCGATTCGGGTTTTTGGTCTTCTCGTCATCGCGACCATCCCGGCCGTCATCTTCGGTGGGCTTTTTGAGCATAGCCTGCGGTCCATATTCGGGGCGCCTCTGGCCGTCGCAGGCTTCCTGGTTCTGAATGGCCTGCTGCTTCTGGTCACGGAATGGCTCCGCAGACAGCGCGGACAGGCGGATCACCGTCCGATTTCTTCCCTGTCTCCCAAGGATGCTCTGATTATCGGGTTCTGGCAGTGTCTTGCCCTGTTCCCAGGTCTGTCGCGTTCAGGTGCCACCATGAATGGCGGTCTTCTGCGTGGACTGGATCACGGCACCGCCGCCCGTTTCTCCCTGCTCATGGCCCAGCCGGTCGTTCTGGCAGCGACCGTCAAGGAAGGCTGGCAGATGCGACACATGACGATTTCCCACGACGTGATGTTTCAGTGCGTGGTGGGAGCCATCGCTGCCGGCATCACAGCTCTTATCTGTTCTCTCCTGATGTTGCGCTTCTTCCGCAATCATGACGAATGGGCTCTCAAGCCTTTCGGCATCTACTGCATTGCTGCTGGCCTGCTGGCAGGCGTTCTCATCGTTCTATAAACCTTTCCAGACGCCGCTTTTCCCGGCAGATTAGGGATCATGCCACTTCCGATACAATCCAGCTCATCCGCCTCAGCCACGGCTGCCCGTCGAAAGAGTCTCGAACAGATCATGTCCGAGAATGAAGCGCACGGGTTGAAACGCAGCCTCACGGCCACGCAGCTTATTCTGCTGGGCGTCGGCTCCACCATCGGCGCAGGCATTTACGTCATGACTGGAACGGCTGCTGCCGAATATGCAGGACCGTCTGTTCTTGTTTCGTTCGTGGTGGCCGCCCTCGCCTGCCTCTTCACCGCGTTCTCATACGGCGAGTTGTCATCCACGCTTCCGGTCTCGGGCTCGGCATACTCCTACGCTTACATCTCCATGGGTGAGAAAGTAGCCTGGATCGTGGGGTGGCTTCTCCTTCTGGAATATGGAATTTCCTGTGCAGCCGTCGCCGCCGGACTATCCGGTTATGCGTCGTCTCTCCTTGCCGTTTTTGGTATCCATATTCCTGCCAGCCTTACTCAGGCGACGTTGCAACCCGTCCCCGGTTCGGATGGCACTGCCATTAGCGCTGGCTGGCGACTGGATCTTATCGGCCTGACGGCAGTCTTCCTGGTAACCGGCCTCTTGGTGCGTGGCATTGAGGAATCTGCCCGCGTTAATACGCTGATCGTTATCCTGAAGGTCGGCGTTCTTGGTTTGTTCGTTGCCTTCGGCATCCATGCCATTCACCCCGCAAACTGGCACCCGTTTATTCCGCCCAACGAAGGTGGCTTTCACTACGGTGTCAAAGGGATCTTTCGGGCAGCGTCGATCATCTTCTTCGCTTATGTCGGATTTGAAGCCGTCTCGACTGCATCAGCAGAAGCGAAGAACCCGACACGGGATGTCCCCATCGGGATTATCGGCAGCCTTCTGATCTGCACGATTGTGTACATCATCGTTGCTGCGGTTCTTCTCGGGATCGTCCCTTACCGAGATCTGGACGTTCCGGACCCACTGGCCATCGCTGTGCGCGTAATGAACACGCCCTGGCTGTCCATTTTCATTAATGTGGGCGCAACCATCGGACTGTGTTCCGTTCTGATGGGGCTGATGTATGCCCAGTCGCGTGTGCTCATGACAATGAGCCGTGACGGCCTGATCCCCTCGCTGTTCGGCAAGGTTCATGCCAAATTCCGCACCCCTTGGCTCGGCACGATCGTGTTGGGAATCATCGTTGCCATTATGACGGCAACGCTTCCCATCGACATTATCAGTGATCTGGTTTCAATCGGTACAGCAGCAGCTTTTGGTATCGTGTGCTTTACGGTCATTTGGCAGCGGAACACACGGCCAGATCTGCATCGGCCTTTCAGTGTCCCCTTGGGCGGGTTCCGGGTGCGTGGTTTCTGGATCGGTATAACACCACTGCTCGGGATTATTTTCTGCCTGTTCATGACCATTCCACTCGTCACGGACATGATCCACTCCGTTGCCAACGGTAATCCCGTGCCGCTTTTTCTCCTCACCAGCTACGTCATTCTCGGCATCGTCACATATGTATTTTACGGACGCCGCAATTCCACAATGGCAGGGTGAAAGTCTCGTTTCACGGTAGAATAGCGTTTATTCGACAACGCTTTCTTCCGTGGCACCATAGCGGCCCATGGCTTCTCCAAGAGACACACCGACGCTGTTTTTCCACTCAAACCATCCATTAGCCGACCGCCCGAGCAAATAAGCGGCGGATGAGCTGGGGGATTTGTAAAGCGTGTCACGCGTATAGATGACACGACTTCCCTCCACCTTCAGAACGCCCTGATCAATTAAGTCCTGCCGCTTTTGATAGTATCCGTTTTTCAGAAACGCTTCGGAAACCTCTGTTCTCCCGTACGATCCAGCGAGAACTACAAGACCTTCCTCAGTATACCGCGCCCGGCCATTCACTCCGGATGCTCTGCAATAAAACTCCTGTTCCACATCTTCCGATGCCACAGGATTATAGGTGTGATGCGGAGTGATGATTGGAGTTTGAACAACACGCGCCCTGATCAATGGATCAAAGAGCGGATAGCCCAGCGTCGTCAGCAAAATATCAAACGTTTCAAAGATTTCCCGGCATTCGGCTTCCATCGCTGGTGGCGTATGCGGCTTGGTACCGATCGTACCGTTATCCAACTCAAAGCGTTGCGCTTTCGCGGCCCGAGTGATTGACAACCATTCCAGATAATAAGCGTGCGTCAGCGTCAGGCTCTGCGTCAAAGATAACGCCACAACTGCGCGGTTCCAGAAATCCTTCTTCTCATTGTGCTGCTTCAGGCGCGTACCGAGGTTCCCTGTTTGCCCCACATAAGCCATGGGCGCGGAAGTCTGTTCATTCTCACCAAAAAGAACATACACACCAACAAACCCGGCTTCAGGCATCTCCAGAAAGGACTCAAGGCGCACTCGGGGAATTTCAATCACCTGCACAATACGTGTGGTAATGGCTGCGGTACGAATGCCCTGCGGGTCACCTGACGGAAGAAAGATCTGAATGGTTTGAGGATGTTCCGACATATCTTCTTCAGTCCTGCACAAGATCCGGCATTCATGTTTCAAGCAGAAACACTCCAATCCGACGTAACAGCCATCAGTTGATCCGGCCAGATGCAGAGCGGCTACGTCCCTCAAAAGAAAAAACCACCGCCGAAGCGATGGTTCCTGTCTCAGGCTCCCGGCGTTCCTGGGCCCATATAACTTCCCGGCGGCGGCCGATCGATTTTTGGAGACAAAAGCTCGCTTGGCCAGGCCTCAGCCCCCGGCCGGGGTGGCATCATGGCAAAACGTGCCCGCGGCAGAGCCTCCGGGCATTCTTCCCTGATCCGCGTGATAATCTTTTCCCGGATATCACACCGCAGATCCCAGCTCTGAAGAGCATTGCGTGCACTGGCGATAATACGGATCGACATCACCTGAGAGTTACAGTCCGCCACCTGCGCATCAAAAACCTTGCCGTCCCAAAGTGGGCATGTGCGGATGATCTCATTGAGCATCTCCCGGATGCGATCCATTGGCGCCTCATAATCGAGCCATAGGAACACAACACCGATGATCGCCGCAGAATTATGCGTCCAGTTTTCGAACTGGTTCTCCAGGAAGTAAGAAATCGGTACAATATGACGGCGCCAGTCCCACACCCGCAGCACAACATATGTCGCGTTGATTTCCTCAACCCAGCACCAGTCACCATTGATGATGACGAGATCTTCCATACGAATGGGCTGGGTCACGGCAATCTGCACGCCTGCAATCAGATTGGTCAGCAAGCCGCGCGCAGAAAGACCCACGATCAGTGACGCGGCTCCAGCCGAAGCAAAGAGCGACACACCATACTGTTTCACGGAAGGGAACAGCATAAGGGCGGACGCCACGGTCACAATGCCCACCATGATTTCCGTCAGACGCCTCAGAACGCGGATCTGCGTCTGATGCGTACGGATCATGATGTCGTCGGTCTGTTCTCTTGAAGAAAGCCGATTGAGATACGCTTCCGTCATGATCCGGAAAACGATGATGGCAGAGAAGCCAAACGTCAGAACCAGCAGGAACAGAAAAAAGAGTCTGAGGTTCTGTTCAGTCTCGTAGGCAAAGCCTGTCACGGCAGGCAAAGCCGCAATCATCGCTAGCAGTGCGATCATAATCCGTGTTGGACGCCGAAGCGCAGCCACGATCCGGCGGATCAGTGCACCACTTCGGGAGCCGGGGATCCGCAACGTCAGGGACGTTACGAGATTACCGCAATAAAAAGCCAGAATACCCACGACCGCGAGCATCAGAACAGAAACAACGGCTGCCGGAAGCCACGTAAAATAAGACCTTACGGCAAACAGCGTGCTGACGAAGTGCTGCGTCACTAGGCAGGAAGCTCCATATCAAGAGGGAATTGAGGGATTCAGAAAACCATAACAGATATGACCATTGTGAAAAATGCGGTGACTAAAATCCTGCATTTTCCTTTTGATAACGTGTTGACACACCAACAGATCCCCCTTAAAAACCGGCCTCAACGCCGGGTTGCCCGGTGGGATGGCGGTGTAGCTCAGTGGTAGAGCAGGGGAATCATAATCCCTTGGTCGGCGGTTCAAATCCGTCCACCGCTACCATCCATATTTTCCTAAAATTAAATAAAAATCTTTCAGGTATCTGATCTGAAAGCATTTTTGTATCATGCTGACATGATCAAGAAGCCTCTTGCCGTCGTCACCATGGCCTATAACGAGCCAGAACATCTTCATATCTGGCGTCGGCATTATGGCGCTCAGGTCGGCGAAGCGTCATGTTACGTTATTGACCATGGCTCCAATGACGGATCGACGGATCATCTTGGTCAGGTCAACAGGATCCGAATTCCCCGCTCTCCTCAGGATGACGAACGACGTACGCGTGCCATTGGCGCATTCTGTGCCAGTCTTCTCGAATGGTATGATAGCGTCATTTACAGTGATGTGGATGAGCTTCTCCTGGCAGATCCTGCCATGTACCCGTCCCTCACCCATTTTGCCATTGCCAATAGTAGCCCTGTCGTCACAGCTACCGGGCTGGATGTCATCCATCTGCCCAACAGCGAGACTGACTTCGATTATAGTCGCCCGGTTTCAATCCAGAGGCAGCATTTACGATTTTCGAGTGCAATGTGTAAGCCGGTACTTATCCGCGCCGCGGTAACGTGGGCGCCCGGCTTTCATTGCTGCAAAGAAGTCAGCCCTCAGCTGACAGCACCGCTGTTTCTTTTCCACCTGCGTTACGCCGACCTTGCCTCCGGCCTCAGACGTCTGAATCGAACCCGAACGCAGCCTTGGAGCTCAGAAATTGCCGGCCAGCACCAGCGCCTCCTTGATCAGGACTGGGAGAACATGCTCCGCAACATGGCAGGCCTTCCGATTGTCCACCCAACATTCGATCAGCAGGACCAGCGGCTGAAGAACTGGCGTCATGCGGTCGAACAAAGCGCAATTGACCGCAATCATGACCAGTACCGGCTCGACCTCCACATCAATGGAACCGAGCTCTGGCACCTCCCCGAACGGTTTGTAGGACGGATATAAAAAAGAGCCGGACCTTTTCAGGACCGGCTCTTTTTCAAATCTTATTCAGCTTCGGCTGAAGCGTCCTGAGGCCGCTGGGCCTCGAAGGAAGGCTGTTCGCCACCTTCACGGTCGCCGCCCTGATAATTTTCTTCGCCATGTGGCTCACGACGATCTTCATAAGCGCGCTGACGCTGCGCCTGACGCTCGTTGCGCTCCTGCTGACTCTGCTGGGCCGCCTGATTCATCGCATTAAGAATGCGGAAATAGTGCTCGGCATGCTGGAAATAGGCTTCCGCAAGAATACGGTCCCCCGTTCCGGTGGCATCCCGACCAAGCTGGAGATACTTCTCGAAAAGCTGCTGAGCAGTTCCGCGAATTCTGAGGTCCGGGCCATTGCTGTCAAACACATGGTTGCGGTTCAGAGGGGTCTGGGAACTACTTGTGCGTGGTGTCCCGCCGCCTGCACGATGATGCCGGCCTCTTATACGCTTCATATTCATCGACCCGTGATGCACTTTCCTGATGGCGGGCCCCTCTTCTGCCCTTGCAGAAGGATGCATCCGCCGCTGTCGAAAAGACGTCTGTCTATCTCGCTGTGGCTGGACACTGGCCAGCCTTCTCATCTGTTACCGGCTTACTGAAAGACGGCCAACAGGAGCAACTCCGTGAGRAAAAAACCGCCATTACGGCCTTCACTCCAAAACGTAGCTTTTGGGTCATACCAACTCTCGGCCCTTAAGCCAACGTCTTTCCTCAGTTTTCTGTCCGCTGCAGAACAAGAGCGCGTGCGATGCCCCCCAGATCATCATGCCGCGCGACCTCTTTCAGCCCTCGCCGGCTCCCCAGTTCGGACACAGCATCGATCTGCCCAATGCCCATTTCCAGAATGGCATGCCCCCCCGGCACAAGCAGTCGGGGTAACGCGTCACACAACAACCGATAGGCATCCAGGCCGTCCGTTCCTCCATCCAGCGCCCGGGCGGGCTCATAACGCGAGACCTCCGGCATCAGATCGGGCACGTCAGCACTCTCGATATAAGGGGGATTGGAAATCACGACATCAAACTGCCCGTTCAGGGCGGAATCCCAGTTCCCTGCCAAAAACGCACTACGTTTTTCCAGTCCGTTCCGAACCGCATTCCGCTGGGCCAGAAGTGCCGCTCCAGGTGCAAGATCAACGCCGACCCCCCACGCCCGGGAATATTCTGAAAGCGCGGACAACAGCAGGCACCCTGTCCCCGTCCCAAGGTCCAGCATGCTAAGAGCCTCCGCCTTGTCCGGTCGAACGATCAGGAGCGCTTCAATCAGAGCTTCACTGTCTCCCCGGGGAATCAGCGTCTCGGGTGACGTAAAAACATCAAGAGTCCAGAACCCCGTTTCACCCGTGATGAAAGCCAGAGGTTCGCGAGACGCACGCCGCTGAACAGCCGCCTCAAAGCGATTCGCTTCATCCTCCGAAAGAACGTTCAGAGCGAACAATCCAGCCAGATCACGATGCGTGGCCCAAGACAGCAGCAATCGGGCTTCACGACGAGGATCTTCAAGTCCAGCCTGCTGCAAGACCACCGCTGCACGCTGAAGAATGTCATCTTTTGCAGTCATTTTGTCAGTGAACCTGCTATACCTGTGATCATGAAGTCCAAACGTGCATTTTTCTTCTCGGTCCTTCTTCTGGGATGCGCCCTGCATTCAGCCAGCGCCCAGTCTGAACTTCCTGGCACCTTCACCGTCACCGATGAACGTGCTCCTGAAGAAATCTCCGAAGTCTCTCGCCTTTACCTGAATGGTAACCTGGTTGCGACCTTCCGCCTCGGCTTATCCAAATCACGAGAAACCCAAACCATCACGCTGCCTGCCGGACGCAACGATGTTGACTATGCCCTGTGCGGCGAAATCACCATCATGCACAACGGTCATCAGGAAACGCATCAGGTCAGCAGCGACGGACAGCTTCATAGCCCGCAAGACCATGCCCTGGATGCTGTTGGCAGCAATAATTTCACAGACTTTTTTTTGGTAGACTACAACGACCCTTCCGTCGCCACTCATCGGCATGGACGGGCTGCTGTTTGCGCGGTTCCCAGCAGCTGAGGCTTTAAAAGCCTTCAGCGGCCAGAAGCTCTGTCTGTTCTTCACGTGTCAGCGCATCGATAATCTCATCAAACTCGCCCGCCATGATGCGTTCGATCTTGTAGAGCGTCAGATTGATGCGGTGGTCCGTCACACGCCCTTGCGGGAAGTTATACGTCCGAATTCGCTCTGACCGGTCCCCTGTTCCGACCTGAGAGCGCCGATCAGCGGCACGGGATTCATGAGCAGCTGATCGCTGCCGCTCATACAGACGTGCACGGAGGATTTTCATAGCCTTGGCACGGTTCTTGTGCTGGCTCTTTTCTTCCTGCATCGCCACTACGACGCCGGTAGGAATATGCGTAATGCGAACAGCACTTTCAGTCTTGTTGACGTGCTGCCCACCCGCACCCGACGCACGATAAACGTCAATCCGAAGATCGTCGTCATTGATCGTGACGTCCACTTCCTCTGCTTCTGGCAGCACAGCAACTGTCACCGTGGACGTATGAATGCGCCCTTGGCTTTCAGTCGCCGGGACGCGCTGTACGCGATGCACGCCAGACTCATACTTCAGGCGAGCAAACACGGAACGACCGGAAATCGTTGCCATGCCATCTTTCAGGCCTGCAACTTCATTCTCGGCATATTCCATGACTTCAAAACGCCAGCCATTCTGCTCCGAAAACCGGCGATAGGCATCGAAAAGCTGGGCGGCAAAAAGCCCTGCCTCGTCACCACCTGCCGCCGGACGAATTTCCAGAATGGCGCTACGCTCATCCGCTGCATCTTTAGGAAGAAGAGCGAGTCGGAGATTGTGCTCCAGTTCAGGAATCTGGGCTTCAATCTCTTCCAGCTCAGCCTGAGCCAGTTCCTTCATTTCCGGGTCAGAAAGAAGAGCTTTGGCTCCATCGCGCTGTGTGTCGGCGTCCTGCCAGGCCCGGATTGAAGCAACGACAGGCTCGAGTTCTGCATACTCCCGTGAGAGACGCGTGAACTCTTCCCCCGTCGCCTCACCTGCGGACATCAGAGCCTGAATTTCCTCCGACCGCGCAACAATTCGCTCAAGCCTGTCGTCAAATGCCACGTGTCAGGCGCCCTTCAGTGCCTGAACCAGATCCGCAACAGATACTTCCTGCTGATCACGTGTTCCCAGATCACGAAGCTGCACGACATCGCGCGCAATTTCTTCATCACCCAGAACAACCGCATGAGATGCACCAGACTTCACGACGCGCTCCATGCGCTTCTTCATGTTCCCACGCGTCTCAATTTCAGCACGCAGCCCCGCCTCGCGCAGGGACCGGGCAATCGCAGCACCTTTGAGAAGAGCCTCGTCTCCCATAGGAACAATTGCAATTCCAGCAGGAACAGCAGGCGCGTCCTCAAGCAGCAGGGCCAGACGCTCGATACCCCCAGCCCAGCCAATTGCCGGAACAGCAGGACCGCCCATCTGCTCAACCAGACCTTCGTAGCGCCCCCCCGCCAGAACAGTGCCTTGAGCACCCAGCTTCGTCGTCACAAACTCGAAAGCCGTGTGGCTGTAGTAATCAAGGCCACGCACAATCCGCGGGTTCTCGACAAACTTCACGCCAAATGCCGTCAGGTAGGACCGCAGGTCATCCCAGAATTTACGAGACTCATCGTTCAGATAATCCGCAAATGCCGGCGCATCTGCCAGCAGCGCACGATCCTGCTCGGACTTGCTGTCCAGAATTCGCAGCGGGTTTACCTCAAGACGCACACGGCTTTCTTCAGAAAGCGCATCTGCGTGCTGACGGAAATACGCCACCAGAGCCTCACGCCACGCCTGCCGGGACGCAATATCCCCGAGCGTATTGATTTCCAGAACAACATGCTCTGAAAGACCAAGCGCTTTCAGAATGTCGTAGGCCATTGTGATGACTTCGGCGTCTCGCAAAGGGCCTTCTGCGCCCAGTAGCTCCGCACCAATCTGATGAAACTGGCGATAACGCCCCTTCTGCGGGCGCTCATAACGGAACATCGGCCCGTGATAAAACGCCTTCTGAGGTAAGGACTGGGTCAGGCCGTTCGTCACAAGAGCACGACAGATTGAGGCTGTGTTCTCGGGACGCAGCGTAATGCTTTCGCCGCCCCGGTCCTCAAAGGTGTACATTTCCTTGGAGACGACATCGGAGGTTTCCCCGAGTGTCCGCGAGAAAACCCGCGTATCTTCGAAGATGGGGGTGCTCCACTCTTCAAAGCCATAGGTTTCCAGAACAGCTCTGGCCGTCTGCACCACATGGTGGTGACGGCGCATCGTGTCGCCAATAAGGTCGTGTGTGCCGCGAGGTGGCTGCAATCCTGACATCAGTGAGCCGCCGGGTCCAACAACTTGGCTGCTTCAGCTTCTGTCTGAGCCTTGTCTGCCTCAATAGCGGCAACCTTGGTCTCAACCAGGTCCACAATGTGCTCGATCATGTCTTCTGCTGGCATCGTGTGGTCCTGACGACCAGCCGAATAGACCATATGACGACCTGAGCCACCGCCAGTCACACCGATATCGGTCATCAGGGCTTCACCCGGACCATTCACAACGCATCCAATGATGGACAGCGTCAGCGGCGTCTTGATGTGCTGGAGGCGATCTTCAAGCGTCTGAACTGTCTCGACCACGTTGAAACCCTGACGCGCGCAGGACGGGCAAGAAATGATCTTCACACCGCGATGACGCAGCCCCAGAGACTTCAGAATGTCCCAGCCCACCAGCACTTCTTCTTCCGGTGCCGCAGACAGTGAAACGCGCATGGTGTCACCCACGCCCGCCCAAAGCAGATTGCCCAGACCGATGGAAGACTTCACCGTACCGGCACGCTTGGAGCCCGCTTCCGTGATGCCGATATGCAGCGGATGATCACAGCAGTCTGCAAGCTGCTGGTAGGCCGCAACTGCCATGAATACGTCAGATGCCTTCACGCTGATCTTGAACTCATGGAAATCATGATCCTGAAGGATCTTTGCGTGCTCCAGAGCACTCTCAACTAGCGCTTCCGGGTTAGGCTCACCGTACTTTTCCAGAAGGTGCTTTTCCAGCGAACCAGCATTCACACCGATACGGATGGAACAGCCGTAATCCTTGGCGGCGTTCACAACTTCACGCACGCGCTCGGCACTGCCGATATTGCCCGGATTGATACGCAGGCAAGCCGCACCAGCCTTCGCGGCTTCGATCGCGCGTTTATAGTGGAAGTGAATGTCCGCAACGATCGGCACGTTCACTTCATGAACGATTTCCTTCAGAGCGGCCGTGCTGGCTTCATCCGGACAGGACACACGAACGATGTCCACACCTGCCAGTTCGGCGAGACGGATCTGGTCAATCGTCGCCTGCGCGTCAGACGTCAGGGTATTGGTCATGGTCTGCACGGAGATCGGCGCATCACCACCGACCGCAACCTTGCCGACATGAATCTGGCGCGACTTGCGACGCTCGATGTGCTGATAGGGGCGGTAGCTGCTCATGATTTACCTCTTCGTGCCCGGGATAACCGGGTCCTTTGGGTCAGGGGCGTTACCCCCCTGTTTAATGCGATGGAGACGATTGATCCAGTTGCCGGGCATTCAGATCGTCAGCAGAAACTTCTGCGGAAGGCGTAGGAGCTTTTTTAGGGCGACGAATTACAGGCTTCGCAGCAGGCGCCGCAGACGAATCATCTGGTGCGGCCGCAGTCGACCCGTCAACATTTTGCTCTGCAGGCGCAGTCACCACGGCAAACGGCTGTGCCGGAAGAGCAACACCATTGCCGAATGCACCTGAGCGGATGGCATCCGCTGTAACTTCAACATTCCGGCGCACTTCGCCCTGACGACCAAGCGGCGCGCTCGTGCAGCCATCTGTCGAAAGGACAACACCACCCGCATTGCCAAATGACATGCGGAACGGCGCTGCAGACGCGTCACCCTGCCAGCTCTCGCCTGCCTTGAGCACGCGAGACACAAGAACATGACCGTCCTTGTCCTTCACCTGCATCCAGACAGGCGCCAACAGACGCACGACTACAGCCCCGACGGGGACAGCTGGAGCTGGAGTTTCAGCAGGAACATCTGTAGCGGGGCCAAACTGATCCGTATTGTTTGGCGCGCCGTCATCCTCTTCGGCGCTCGGCGAAGGAGGTGCTGGCGATGCTACAGGTGTCGCAGACTCAGTCGGCGCAATAACCGGCTGTGGTGCCGGAGCCGGCACAACTGGAGCGACAGACGCAGGAAGTGGATCATGCGGCAGAGAGGGATCGGGAGTTGGCGCCCTGCCTGGCATAACAGACGCCACCTGAGGAGACGTGGTCGCAGACGTCGCGGCACCTGGCATCAGTTCCGCAACAGCAGGAATGCGGCGATCTGCCGGACTGTCATGCGAGGCAAACCGATACCATCCAGCATAGGCCGCCACGACAACAACAAGCCCTGCTCCAACCAGCAGACCAATGGGCAGCCCGCGCTCACCCTCAGGCTGCGGAAAGACGAGATCCGTCTTCCGATTGACAACCCCGCGATATTCTCGACGGAAACGGGCAACCAGCCCATCTGCGTCCAACTGCATAGCGTGGGCATACGTCCGCAGGAAGCCGACAGCATACGCCACACCTGGCAGAGACGAGAGATCATCAGTTTCAAGAGCAACCAGCAGACGCGACCGGATGCGCAGCCACTGCGCAACGTCATCTATCTGCCATCCCAACTCTTCCCGCCGCGTACGCAGAATCGTGCCAACACTGGGCTGGTCTGAGCGAAGCGGCATCGGACGGTCGGAGGGAGGAGACATGGCTGATAAAACCTGATCAGGCAGAAGCGTGAACGCGATCTTCCCGCTTCGCAATGGCTTCGACAGCCTGCTCAACGAGTGTGGCAATGATTTCGGAAACCGGACGGACTTCCTTGACCATACCAACAGACTGGCCAGCCATGACAGACCCGTTCTCGACGTCACCCTCGATTACGGCACGACGAAGTGCACCAGCCCAGAAGTGCTCGATGGAAAGCTGAGCATCTTCCTTGCTGACACCACCGCTCTGGAACGTGCGGATCGTCTCTGCCTGATGCTTCAGGAAGCCACGACTTCCAGCATTGGCAAGACCACGAACTGGAATGACCGGAAACTGCTCATCAAGCTGCACGGATGTCACAGCGTCACGGGCATTGGCCCGCAGGAACGCCTTCTTGAAGTTTTCGTGCGCGATGCTCTCTTCAGACGCAGCAAAGATCGTTCCAAGCTGCGCACCGGAAGCGCCCTGCTCAAGGTAGGACACGATGGCATCACCACGGCCCAGACCGCCAGCAACAAAGACAGGAACATCCTTGATGTGCGGCAGGATTTCCTGCGCCAGAACTGTCAGGGACACCGGTCCGACATGGCCACCAGCTTCCGACCCCTCGATGATGAGCGCTTCGATACCGAGCTTCACCAGACGCTTGCCCAGTGCCAGCGCAGGCGCGAAACCAATCGCACGGGCTCCGCCATCACGAACGCGCTTGATGATCGCGCTTGTCGGCACACCACCAGCCAGAACGACGTGGGATACGTTATGTGCGAGGCACACATCCACCAGACGCTCTAGCTCAGGATGCATGGTGATGAGGTTCACACCAAACGGGCGCTTCGTCAGAGCCTGCGTGGCAACAATTTCTTCCTCAAGGCGCTCCGGCGTCATGGCACCGCAGGCAATCACACCGAAACCGCCAGCATTGGAAATGGCGGACACAAGATTGCGCTCGCTCACCCAGGACATCGCGCCGCCAAGAATGGCGACTTCGCTGCCTAGGAAGTCACATCCTGGCTTCCAAAGGCGGTTCAGGGTCTCGCGGGCGTCCATCATTGCACTCACGTAGAGGGTTCCTCTTTCTTGTCCAGCCCGTACGCGGTGTGCAGTGCACGCATCGCAAGCTCTTTGTATTCCGAATCAATCAGGACGGAGATCTTGATTTCGCTGGTAGAAATCACCTGCACATTGATCCCACGTTCCGCCAGCGTAGCGAACATGGTCGCAGCAAGCCCGGCATTCGAACGCATGCCAACACCCACGACGCTGATCTTCACCACATTGTGGGACGTCTCAAGCTCGCCATACTGGATGATGCCATGAGCACTTTCCAGAACAGCACGGGCAGCAGCCTCATCGCTTTTACCGACCGTGAAGGTCATGTTCGTCATGCGGTCAACGCCCGTGCTCTGCACGATCATGTCCACGTTGATGTTTGCTTCAGCCAGAGGTCCGAAGATGGCCGCGGCAATGCCCGGACGGTCCGGAATACGCCGGACGGAGAGCTTTGCTTCATCATGCGAGCTGGCAATGCCCGCAACCAGTTCCTTCTCCACGATCTCGTCCTCATCCACCACAATCGACCCACTGTCATCGTCCGTCTCGGAGAATGACGACAGCACACGTACACGGACCCCTTCACGCATCGCCAGCCCGACACTGCGGGTCTGAAGTACCTTGGCGCCTACGGAAGCGAGTTCAAGCATCTCTTCATAAGTGATGCGATCCAGCTTTCGCGCACGCTTCACGATACGCGGGTCCGTCGTATAAATTCCATCAACATCCGTATAGATGTCGCATTGATCCGCATGGATCGCGGCGGCAATAGCTACAGCAGATGTGTCCGATCCGCCACGCCCAAGTGTGGCAATCCGGTTATCCGGACCAACTCCCTGGAAGCCGGCGATAACCGGCACAATCCCATTATCAAGGCATTTCAGCAGCTCAGTGCCGTCAACGCCATCAATGGATGCTTTCCCGTGCGCATCATCCGTTACAAGCGGGATCTGCCACCCTTGAAAAGAGCGTGCCGGAACGCCCAGTGCCTGTAGCGCAATGGCCACAAGACCGCTCGTAACCTGCTCACCAGACGCTACAACGGCATCATATTCCTTCGGGTCCGCCAGCGGATCGAGTTCGGAACAGTATCCAACCATCTGATTGGTCACACCGGCCATGGCAGACACAACAACAGCCACCCGACGCCCAAGCGCATGCTCGGCCTTGACCCGCTGCGCAACGATCCGAATGCGTTCAATATTTCCGACGGATGTTCCGCCGAATTTCATGACGATCGTTTTCCGTTTCCCGCTATCCACAGACATGGAAAGAGTATCGGCACGACCCGAAATCTGGTCGTGAACGGGAGTATCGGACATGGACATCGCGGATAAGGCTCCAGTACGTGTCTGGCGTTGCGCGCTCGGGTCTGGCATCGGATACGGCACAAAACAGATTTGCCGGCCGGTCTTCTGAACAGACTCTGCCGGTCCACATACTCGTCTCGCCACGCCGCGTCCAGCCGACGGCATCATGCGGGCACACAGAAGGACAGTTCTGATGGCCTCAGAAACCGTTTCCGGAAGCACCTCACATCGCTCTTCCGTTTCCGATTCCGAAATCGCCCATTTCAGTGCGCTGGCCAAGGACTGGTGGAATCCACGTGGCCCGATGGCCCCTTTGCACGCCATGAACCCCCTGCGGACGGACTGGGTCGCTTCCCGGACGACCTCTCTCAAGCCGTCCGAAGGAAAACGCCTTTCCCTGCTCGATATTGGCTGCGGCGCAGGCCTCGCCAGCGAAGCTTTTGCAAAGCTGGGGTTCGAGACACTCGGCCTTGATGCAAGCCCGGACGGGATCGAAGCCGCCCGCGCCCATCAGGCTACCTACCCACTACCACCGAGTGCCGCATCTCTGACTTATCGTAATGGCAGCGCGGAAGATCTGGTCGAGGAAGGCGCAGAATTCGACGTCGTGTCAGCTCTGGAAGTCATCGAACACGTCAACGATCCACAGGACTTTCTGCATATGCTTGCAACCCTGACCCGCCCGGGTGGCATGGTTGCCGTCTCTACAATGAGCCGCACACCGCGTTCGTTCGCGATGGCAAAGCTGGGCGCGGAATACCTTCTGCGCATGCTGCCCGTCGGCACACATGACTGGAAGAAATTCATCAAGCCGGAAGAACTGGCCGCCATGGCGCGGAACGCTGGTCTGCGCATGACCGATATTGCCGGCATGAGCTACCTGCCCCCGCGCTGGCGCACAACCCGCGATACCGGCGTGAACTACATCGCGATGTTTACGAAGGGCTAAAATAAAAAAGGCGCTCCGAAGAGCGCCTTTTTCACTGAATGTCAGACCTGCGTGTTCATGAACGCAAACGTCGTCGGACTACCGACAGGCGTAAAGTTCTCAGTAAACGCAAGCTGCCCGGTGTTCTTGTCCACCTTGAAGGACGTCACCGCATCCGAACGCTGGTTGGCGCAGAACAGGAACGTTCCAGACGGATCGAACATCATGGCGCGGCCATAATCGGCATGCATCCAGACTTCATCCTGCAGGGACAGCGTTCCGTCCGCGGCAATCGCGAATACCGCGAGTGAATCTCCCAAGCGGTTAGACGCGTATACGTACTTTCCACTGGCAGAAATCAGAATTTCCGCAGCGAGCGTTGATCCTCGGAAATGAGGTGTGACGGTGCTGACCGTCTGGATATTCGTGATTGTACCCGTCAGCGGATCAAAGCTGGACACGACAATCTTCGAGTTCTGCTCACACAGATTGTACATAATGCGCCCCGAGTGATTGAACTCGAAGTGACGCGGCGCAGACCCCGGCTCCATATCGTAATATGGTGTTTTTGCTGAAATGAGCTTCCCAGTCGCCAGATTCAGCGTCCAGACATAAACTCGATCCAGACCCGCATCATCCGCGATTACGAAGCGACCGCTCGGATCAGAACGAATCATGTGTGGATGAGATCCGGAATGGTCAGAAACGGCAAAGTTACCTTGCGGATTATCCGTTGCGCGCTCTGGCTGACGCGGTCCCGTATTATGAACCACATCGGTTGCCTCACCCAGCGATCCATCGCTCCGGATCGGCAGGACCGCAACACAGCCACCCACATAGTTCGCGACCAGAACATAACGACCTGAATGATGAACACTCAGATGCGCAGGCACAGCACCACCGGAGCTGACACTGTTCAGCTTGCGCAGGGAACCCGTCTTCTGATCGACAGCAAAAGCCGTGACAGATCCATCTCCGGCCTTGTTGTAGTCGTCGATCTCACTCAACGCATACAGAAAATGGTTATCTGCGGAGAGCGTGATAAACGAAGGACTGGCAATGTCCGTGTAGGTCGTGATTGGCGTCAGAACGCCTGAATCCCGATCCATCTCGAACACGGCAATGCCCTGCCCATTTCCAGCACCACCTGCAGGGGCATGCTTGGTGTACCCCCCGACAAAACATACTGTTTTGGAAACCAGCTTGGGCAACGGCGGAGGAACAGGGACAATTTTTGGTTCGTCAGCAGCATAAGACGTGCCTGCCACGCTGGCGCCAACCGCACCAGCAGCCAGCCCGAGCGCAAAATCGCGGCGGGAAACAGTGTGGGACATAGTGGTTCCACGGTCCTTTCAGTTCGGCAGAAGCAGAGACCTGAGATTGGCCTGCATGTTCCTGGCAAACCATATCAGAGAGATATGACCTGCCATTGTAGTTTCTCAGTGAGGCTGCGGAGGCATCTTACACTGTGGCCCGAATGAGCCTCCGGTATATCGCGTCCAGGTCTCGGTCTGACCCAACAGAGGCATTCCAAGAACAAAGCCACGCAGCTTTAGAACATTTGGCTCGGAGAGCCAGATGTACGCCTGATAGATACGTCCGCTCCGAGGATCAAGGATGTGACCCCGCCATTTCTGATCTTCTGCTGCGACAAAATCTGTCAAAATCCAAAGATGGCATTCTGCCCGGCCCCAAACGTCCTTGGGCATCTCCCCGTCATAATCCATTCCGACGAGCTTGCCGCACAAGGCATTGCCGCAGTGCTCGATCGAGAAAACACCGTCTTTACCCGCGGATAGCCAAAGGCCTAGCTCTGACGGCGTAGTCGCTGCCTGAGAGACTGCCGGCGCCTCAGCGTACCCCATGAAGGGCGTCAGGCAGAGTAATGCACCTGCGAAAAGCCGTCCCCAGCGCATTCAGGCACCGCCAAGCAGAGAATCAAGCCGTCCGGCCCGATCCAAAGCCATAATGTCGTCACAGCCCCCCAGAGATTGCCCATTCACAAATACCTGAGGGACAGTCCTGCGCCCCGAACGGCTCATGGATTCTTCACGCTCTCGGGTTCCGTGTGGCGCGTTAATCTCCTTAAAGGCCACACCTTTTGATCTTAGAAGATCGACAGCGTGAACACAGTAAGGGCATCCCGGTTGGGTAAAGATTTCAATTTCTGACATAAAGCTCTTACTCCTCGGGATACGGAACGTCCTGTTCATCGCCTTTGCAGGTCCGCGCTGCAACAAGAATATCCACTGACAATGCCCCGGCCTTCAAAAGAGCACCAGTGCAAACAGAAGCCGTGGCACCAGTCGTCAGCACGTCGTCCACCAGAAGAACGGCCTGCCCTTTAATTCGTTTTTCCCGCCCGGCGCGGACAATAATCGTATCGGCAATTTCCATTTGACGCTCTTTGGCGGACAAACGGGCCAAAGGTCTGGTGGCCTGCCGACGCGTCAGTCCGTCAGCAAGCAGCGTAATCCCCTTTTTCCGAGACAAACCATGCGCCAATAGAGCGGCCTGATTGTATCGCCGCCGCCACAATTTGGTTCGGTGCATCGGCACGGGGATTAAAACGCTCGCCTGATCCAGCAAGGCAGAACCTGCCCGAGACATTTCCTGAACAAGAATTTGCGCGTTTTCAGTCCGGTCAGCATATTTCATGGGCAGGATAAGGCGCCGTGACCAATCATCATATTCAAAGGCAGCACGCGCAAATCGCCAGGCCGGGGAACGCAACTGACAAGGCACACAGATTTTCTGCGTCCCTCCGAAAGCTTCACCAGGCAGAGAAACGCCACATTTTTCACAGCAGGGAAAAATAATTCTCTTTGCTTCAGCAAAGCAGTCAGAACAGAACGCGCCGTTCGTCATGACGTCTGCTCCGCACACTCCGCACACTGGAGGAAGGAGAACGTCCAGAGCACTACGGCCAAGCTTCGAGAATAGAGAACGAGCCAAAGGCCAGAATCAGCCTTGAACCAGTTTCAGCTCCACACGTGACGCATCAATCAGAATTTTCCCCTCATTCTGAAAATTGACCGTAACACGCTCACCAATCGCCGATTGCACCTGCCCCCATCCCCACTCAGGAAAATCGGGATGCTGCACAATCTGACCCGGCTCTAGAAAAGACTGAAATGGCATGGACATGACACTCTTCATGCCATGAGATTTGCATCACTGCCCAGCGTTTTCGCAAAAACACCAAGGCGAATTCGCGTTGAGGCTTAAAATAGAGAAAGGAAGGGGGTTGCCGTAATTAAACGACACCCCCTTTCCTCACTTAATTTAAATCAGACCCAACATCATCAGCAGATAATGCTGCTTCCCAAGATGTCAGACGACGTCGACATATTTCTTGAGAAAAGCTTTAACCGCATCGCCGAGGTCAGGGCGGTCAATGGAGAAAGCAATCTGAGCTTCCAGGAAACCAGCCTTGTCACCACAATCAAAACGCGTGCCTTCGTAACGCAGTCCGTGGAACGGAACATGCCCGATCATCTTGGCCATGGCGTCCGTAAGCTGCACTTCATTGCCAGCACCGCGTTCCAGCTTGGCGAGATGCTCCATCACATCAGCCGTCAGGACATAGCGTCCGATAATGGACAGGTTTGAGGGAGCGTCCTCAGGATTCGGCTTTTCGACCAGTCCTTTGACCTCAACGAGCTTGCCGTCATCGGCGCCCACGTCGAGGATACCATACCGATTTGTATGCTCACGCGGCACTTCCGTTACCGCGACAACATTGCCACCGGTCTGGTTGTAGGCATCCACAAGCTGAGCAACGCAGCTACGGCCACTTTTTACGATGTCGTCTGGAAGCAGAATAGCAAACGGGTCGTCCCCAATAAAGGAGCGCGCACACCAGATTGCATGACCCAAGCCTAAGGGCTCCTGCTGACGCACAGCAACAAGAGAGCCTGCCTGCACGCTGCTTGGCTGAAGTGCTTCAAGCGCACTTTTTTTGCCACGCTCCCTCAGCGTTGCCTCAAGCTCGTAAGCAATATCGAAATAATCGATCAGGCTGTCTTTGCCGCGCCCCGTGACAAGACAGAATTCTTCGATGCCAGCTTCACGAGCTTCGTCGATAGCATACTGAATCAGAGGCTTGTCGACGACAGGAAGCATTTCCTTCGGCATAGCCTTGGTGGCCGGAAGGAAGCGTGTTCCTAGTCCAGCAACGGGAAGAACTGCTTTCTTTAAGGGCTTGATCACGAAACCTCACACATCAGCCAAGATATCATTCGATTACCGAGCACAAAGCTCACAGCGTTCAAATGAAAACATAGTCAGGCATAACGATGGATGAACAGTCTGGCAATAAAATGGCACAGAATAAAACACCACACTGGATGCCTTAACACTGGCATTCAGGGTGTTTTTTATAATTGTGATTTTTTCGAGATTTTTTCCATCAGCTCCGAAGAGTGATGGTGCGGCCGAGAAGACTCGAACTTCCACGGGGTTGCCCCCACAAGCACCTCAAGCTTGCGCGTCTACCATTCCGCCACGGCCGCCCCGTGACAAACCGTCTTGTGTAGTGCAAGACCGTCCGGTGAGGGGCGATATAGCTGATGCCTGAAACGAGAGCAATGACCAGAAACGATATTTGTGAAGAAATTTTGTGGAAAAAATCTGCCGGGCTAACACCCTACCCTGATGCTCTGGACTTCATGGCCACCCGCTCGCGCCAGATTCACGAAGGAACAGCTGATCCCGTCGTCTGGCTCGTAGAGCACCCCCCCGTCTTTACGGCCGGAACATCTGCGAAGCAGCAGGATCTTTATAACCCACATCACTACCCGACGTACGAAGCGGGCCGAGGCGGCCAGTGGACGTATCACGGCCCGGGACAGAGACTGGCTTATGTTCTTCTAAATCTAAGCCAGCCCAATGGTACAATACCTCCCAGGGATCTTCGTGCCTTTGTGAAAGGACTTGAAACCTGGATCATTGAAACTCTCAGCCGCCTCGGCGTAACGGCCTTTACGAGAGAAGGACGTATCGGCGTCTGGACTTTTGATCCTGTCACCGGCGAGGAAGCCAAGATCGCAGCGCTTGGCATCCGGGTCAGCCGCTGGGTCAGTTGGCACGGCGTCTCGATCAATCTTAATCCGGCCCTGGATGACTTTGACGGCATCGTCCCCTGCGGAATCAGGGAATTTGGTGTCACCAGCCTCAGGCGCTTCAACCCGGCTCTTTCCATGGAAGAACTGGATCATGCGCTGGCCGCCTCCTGGCCAGCGCATTTCGGATCTATCCCCCGCGAGGAGTAAAGACGGTAGGGGTCACTGTTACCCCCTCCACTACATTCCCTAGAGATACGCTGAAATGATTCTGCCGGGCATCCACACCCTGCAGACCAATGAGCAGCAGTTTTCCAGCCGTATCGGAGAATTGGAGCGTCAACAGCCCTTGGGAAGGGTTGTCCGCCTCAGCAACCGAAACCTGAAGCGATCCCTGCCCGCGCCTTACGTCAGTTACCTGAATCCCACGGTCAAACCGAATCGGGTAATGAAGAAGGAGCCCCAAGGGGTTTCGCTTCAAGGACAGGTGGGTCACCGCCCCACTATCCATATCATCCAGAACCAGATGACCATCCCCCGCAACCAGTTCCATCGTATGCGGCGTCACGTAATCCAGTCGCAGATGACCGGGCATATAGACGAATCGTCCAGCGCTCACCCCATTATCGGGGCCAGTCTGATTGAACGACGCCTGCATCCCGGTCACGCCGTTCATGTAAGTTTCAATTCTGTGCACATCCGCCTGCTGGTCTGCAGGCAGATGTCCGTACCCACTTGTGGCGCAGCCAGACAGAAACAGAAGAGCCAGAAGTGCACGCTTCATGGAGTGGTTTCTCCGTGCAGAACAAGAGACAGGGCATGTAGTCCTGTTTCAAACTCCCCGGCGAGCAATCCGTTCACAAGACGGTGCCGGGCAATCCGGTTTAGTCCGTCAAATTTCGCGCTGGTGATCGCCACATTGAAATGCGTTTCTCCCGTACTCCCCAGAGCTTTTGCTCCTGCATGATGGGCATGCCGGGCACTGTCATCCTGAATTTCAAGAACGCTCGGCGCCAGTTCCCGGTGAAGAATCTCAGCAATTCGGTCCCGCCTAGTGAGGGGCTGCGTCATGGTCAATTAAATCCGATTTGGTTTGTCCGCTTGCATCAAACGGCTCACATTGCCCATATCAGACACCATGCAGCGTAAATCTACCAGACATCGGGCTTTTGACCCCGATCCAGAGGCACCAGACCAGACCTGCGATCATCCAGGCTGTGCGGAGCCTGCCGGCTACCGCGCTCCCCGCGGGCGCGATGCCCTGCGGTCCTACTTCTGGTTCTGCCTTCAACACGTTCGCGACTATAACGCGCGATGGGACTTCTATCGCGGCATGACACCCGCCCAGATCGAAGCCCAGCTCAGAGCTGACACGTCCTGGCAACGCCCTTCATGGAAACTGGGGACGGGTGCGGCACAGAAAGCCGAATTCAACGAAGAAGATGTTCTCGACCCTCTGGATATTCTCGGCGCCAGCCGCCGCGACCGAGCCCAGCGCGCCAAAGACAGTGCACGTCAGCGCGCCACAGCCGACGGCCCACCAGAACCGCTTCGATTGCCTCTCGCAACGTTGGACCTGACATGGCCCGTGTCGTTGGATGACGTCAAAAGCCGATATCGTGCCCTTGCCCGCCGTCACCACCCTGATGCGAATATTGGCGACAAGCAGGCTGAAGAGCGTTTCAAGGCCATCGGATCCGCGTATGCCGTGCTGAAAACGCATTTCAGTCGCGAGTCAGAGTTCGTTTCCTGATTTTCTCTCTGGAAGAATAGAGCCTAAAGGCCCATCTTTTCAGAACATTCCTGAATTCAATGAAAGTCCGCCAGTCTCATGAGTGATTTCGCGACGATCGACGCCCCGGAAACCGTCACCACCGCCGAAAGTTCTGCGGTCCCAACCAGTGTTCTTGGTGCGCCCGACCTCACGGTGTCTTCGCGTGAAGTCTTCGGCATCAAGACTGATCTTCAGATCCCAGCCTATTCCGTCCGGACAGAGCACGTCCCCGACATCGATCCATCCTACAAGTTCGATGAAGACACGACGCGCGCCATTCTTGCGGGTTTTGCCTATAACCGCCGCGTGATGGTTCAGGGCTTCCATGGAACGGGAAAGTCCTCCCACATTGAGCAGATTGCTGCTCGCCTGAACTGGCCTTGCGTCCGTATCAACCTCGACAGCCATGTGTCCCGTATTGATCTCATCGGCAAGGACGCCATCGTGCTGCGCGACGGCAAGCAGGTAACGGAATTCCGTGAAGGTTTGCTACCTTGGTGCCTGCAGCATCCCTGTGCGCTGATTTTCGATGAATATGACGCAGGCCGTCCGGACGTGATGTTCGTGATCCAGCGCGTTCTCGAAGCAGAGGGTCACCTTACCCTTCTGGACCAAAACCGCGTGATCCGTCCCAACCCGGCCTTCCGCCTCTTTGCGACCGCAAATACCGTTGGCCTTGGTGACACGACAGGCCTGTATCACGGCACGCAGCAGATCAATCAGGGCCAGATGGATCGCTGGAACATCGTCGCGACCCTGAACTATCTGCCGCTTGAACAGGAAGTCGCGATTGTCACCTCCAAGCTGAAGATTGGTGCGGAAGACAAGGACAAGACCAAGATGGTCGAGCGTATGGTCGCTCTGGCCAATCTGACGCGCTCGGGCTTTATGGCCGGAGACATCTCCACAGTCATGTCCCCACGAACTGTCATTGCCTGGGCTGAGAACTTCAACATTTTCAACGATGTCGCATTCGCGTTCCGCCTCACGTTCCTGAACAAGTGTGACGAAGCCGAGCGCGGTATTGTTGCGGAATACTATCAGCGCTGTTTCAACACCTCCCCGGTGGAGTAAAAAACCTTGTCCGCGCCCAAGAACTCCCCTCCTGACGAAAACCGTCAGGAAGGTTTCCGCCGCGCCACAATCGCAACCCTTCGCGCCATGGGCGGCACGCCTGAACAGAGCGTGGATTTTCAGGGTGCGGTTGTTGGCAACAGGCTGCCCGCTCCGCCGGCACCTGATGCCGTGCAACTGCCCTACCTGTCCCGCAGTATGCATGACCGCGAAATTCAGAAAATTCGCGGAGCAGCCGATGCTGCGGCGCTGAAGCTGCGCTACCACAAGAGTGGCCTGAACGCGCAGTTTCCAGAGCCGCAAGCTCAGGAGGCGTTCAACGTCCTCGAACAGGCGCGCTGTGAAGTTTACGGCTCCCGCCATATGGCCGGCGTTCGTGCCAATCTTGACCAGCGTGTCATCCAGCAGTGTGCCGAGGCGGGCTGCAACCGCATGGCGACCAAGGACGAAATGCCTGCCGCCATGGCTCTGAGCCTGCTAGCTCGAGAGGCCATGTCAGGAGAGCATACCCCATCGCAGGCTGGCCCGGCGCTGGAAGCCTGGCGCGCGTCCCTCTCTCCGTCTGCCAAAAACGCACTGGCGGAAATGGCCGTCACGCAATCTGACCAAAAAGCCTTCGCACGCGCGATTACGCATCTGCTCGGTGCCTGCCAACTCACAGAACTACCAGAGGAAATCGAACAACAGGCCCCTTCAGACGATTTATCTGAAGACGAACAGCCTTCCGAAGATGAAGCCGCGGTTCCGCAGGAAGATCAGCAGACACCTGCAGGCGATGATCCTGATGAGGAAGATGGCTATCAGCCAGAAAGCGGTGAAAGCGGGATAACAGGCGAAACAGAAACGTCTTCCGACGCGCTTGATTCCCCTGAAACAGGTTCGGAAGAAGCTGCGGGGCCGTCTGATCAGTCAGGTGAAGGCACGGCCATCGGCGGCGGCTCAACCTATAAAGCTTACACCACAAGGTTCGATGAAGAAGTCGGAGCTGCTGACCTCTGTGACCCGGACGAACTAGACCGGCTACGCCAACAGCTCGACCAGCAGCTTGTTCAACTTCAGGGCCTGATTTCCCGTCTAGCGCATCGTCTGCAACGACGGCTCATGGCTCAGCAACAACGCCGCTGGGAGTTCGAGCAGGAAGAGGGCATCATTGATGCCGGGCGTCTCTCCCGTGTCGTCACGAACCCAACCATGCCACTCTCGTACAAGTATGAGTGCGAAATGGAGTTCCGCGACACGGTCGTCACACTCCTGATCGACAATTCAGGCTCAATGCGTGGCCGCCCAATTGGAACTGCTGCAATATGCGGCGACATTCTCGCCCGCACGTTGGAGCGCTGCGGCGTGAAAGTCGAAGTTCTGGGCTTCACGACGCGTCAATGGAAAGGTGGTCAGAGCCGAGAGCAATGGGTGAAAAATGGCCGACCACCCGAGCCGGGACGCCTGAATGACCTGCGTCACATCATCTACAAAGATGCGGATACGCCCTGGCGCCGGGCCCGGAAGAACCTTGGCCTCATGCTGCGTGATGGTCTCCTTAAAGAGAACATTGATGGCGAATCGCTGCTTTGGGCCTGGAAGCGCCTCAAACGGCGTCCGGAACACCGTCATATTCTCATGGTGATTTCAGATGGTGCACCTGTGGATGACAGCACGTTCTCTGCCAATCCGCACAACTATCTTGAAAACCATCTGCGTGAGGTCATCAAGCGGATCGAAAGCGATCGGAACACGGAGCTTCTGGCTATTGGTATCGGCCATGACGTCACGCGTTACTATCGACACAGCGTAACCATCAGTTCCGCCGAAGACCTCGGCGGCACCATGATGGCTCAATTGAGTGAACTGTTTACCCCCGCCGGTCAGCGGCGAGTGCGATAACGGCATCCAGCATACGGTCGGTATCGACGGTGGTGGTGCGGTGATTAACGATCGCCGCCCTCACCGCCAACCGACCGTTGATCCGCGTTGTGGATGGGGCCGCTACACCGCTTTCATGCAAATCCTGCACCAGCTCGGAAACACCCTGATCTGACAGGCCCTCTATTCCAAAGCACACAATATTCAGCGTTACTGGCGCGAGCAGAACGAGCCCGGGCGTAGCCTGCACGCAGCGCGCAAGATGCTGTGCAACGTCACAACATTCTTCCACCATCTGCCCCATACGCTGTGAGCCATAATGGCCCAGCGTCATCCAGACTTTGAGCGCCCGGAACCCGCGGGAAAGATCTGGCCCAAAATCACAGAACCAGGGCGCGCCACTCGCAAGCCCTCTGGCTTCGCGCGTCAGATAGTCGAGCGACTGAGCAAACGCGGCCGCATGAAGTTCACGATTCCTCACCAGAACACAGCCCGCATCGTAGGGAACTTGTGCCCATTTATGAAAATCAAATGCCAGACTGTCAGCCTTTTCAATGCCGGAAAGCTGCGCTTTGAAACGTGACGACAAACAGGCCAGCGCCCCGAAGGCTGCATCCACATGAAACCAGAGGCCGTTCTCCCGTGCGATAGCCTCGATCCCCTGAAGATCATCAATAGCCCCACAATCCACCGTTCCGGCCGTTCCGGCTACCATGAAGGGCACCAACCCGCTCTGGCGGTCTTCGGTGATCATCTGGCGCAGTGCAGTAAGATCCATCCTATGATCACCCGTCACCGGAACACGGCGCAAAGCCTCGCTTCCGAAACCAGCAAGATCAAAGGCACGAGGCAGACACCCGTGGGCTGTTGTCGCGGCATATCCAACCATTTTGCTCTGCCCGACGCCATGCCGTCGCAATGACGGATCACGCGCCCGACTGGCCGTAATCATGCTGATGAAGTTGGCCATGGATGAGCCCGTCACCAGACAGCCCGCCCCATCTTCCGGCATACCCACCATGGAAAGAGCCCAGCGAATAACTTCACGCTCGACTTCATTTGCGGCATGGCTGCGGCCACCACAATTGGCGTTCATGCCGGCCGCCAGCATTTCTGCCAGCATCCCGACGGGTGTTCCGGCGCCATGCACCCAGCCCATGAAACCCGGATGAGTATTTCCATTGCCATAGGGAACAACGAGCTCAGTGAAACGCTCGTGCAGCTCCTCCAGAGAGGTCCCTTCGGGAGGAAAGCCCGTTCTCAGGTCATCTCTGGCTGCTTGCGGCATAGGACGCCAGACCGGGCCTTCCCCGACATGTTCCATACGGTCAAACAGAGCATCCAGCATCTGATGACCCATGGCACGAATGCCGCTCCAGTCTTCAGGGTCCAGTCCTGCCATGAAGAGATCCTTTTCGCTGCCACGTTTCCCTAGCCGCGATACAGGCCTCCTCTCAGGATGTCACGCAATCGGATCAGAGAAGTGCGGAATACAGCGATGACGAGGAACTGCTACTGCTTCCTGTAAAAAGGGACAGAATACCGTCCGATGTCCCTCCACTTCCGTAAAGTGTGAGCATACTGGCAGGCGTCGTGGATGCTTCAGGGCTGATTTGTAGAAGCGCCAGATATTGTTCAGCAAACCGCTGCACGCCTTGGGACGTGCTGAGACGTGAAAGATCCAGCTTGTTCCCCAGCAGTCGAACCTGCTGGTCGTAATCCAGTGCGCCAAACTGGGTTGTATCGAACCCACACACTTTTTCCGCCACCTTCAACAGTTTCGGGTCTGCCATGATGCTGGAAAGCTTCATGTCTGACGTGACGGTTCGGGTGAAATAAAGAGCATCCCCAAGGCCCGGCGTCTCGTCCTGAACGCTGCTTTCATACCCGTTCGTCAGGTAACTCTGGGCGATTTTGGACAAAGTGTCTTCTGACGAGAGGGGAGACGTCGACCAGTCTGAAAACGCGGTCGCAAACGCTTTCCAAGACGCATTCCCGCTTCTCTGTGCCAACGACTTGGAAGACGTAGGGTCCTGCGTCATGAGTTGCTTAAGGACGGCCGTCTGATCAATATTGGAAGACATGTTATAGGCGCCAAGAACGACTTTCAGCGCCTTGTAGTTCTTCAGAAGCTGATCAGGCGTCGTGATGGAAGAAGCCTCCGCTTTGAACGCCGTCAATGCCTGCTGCGAAGATGAACTGGTCTTTTCCCATCGGTTCACGGAGGCCTGTTCGTCTTTCACGATGGACAGGTATTGCGGCACCGCTGGCATGGCGGAAATGGACGAAGACATGCACACTCACCCGCAAGGAAGGATTATGGGGAACCATTGTCTCTCCATAATCCTAAGAGAGTCTTAACAGTCTTTCTGTCTGAGAGATCAGACACCACAGCATTGAGGGCATGATGTCTTTTAAAACCCTTCTCGTAACAGCATTAGCGACGGCTCTGCCTTCCTTCGCGTCATCTGCTCTCGCAGACACGCTGCCGAACATTCCTGCGTCCTGCTTCACCTATTCCCTGAACGGGCACCAGGCTGCCGCCCACGGCTTTTCAGCATCAGGCCTGCACGCCACCCTGACAGGAACCGGCATCGGCCTCGATATCGGGCCTATCACCCTGAAAGACCCCAAAGGCGCAGTCACGGAAGCCAAACTGGAACAGTTCAATGCAACGGCCGCTTATGCAGCACTGAGCGCTTTCCGTGGAGGTATCAGCCCAGCCTGTCAGGGGCAGGATGCCACCATTACAGTCCACAACATCCATGAAGGAACGCCAGAAGCCTCATGGAGCAGCGTAAAACTGTCTCGCCTTGGTCACACAATGACCATCCAGCACGCGACGATCAACGCAGTCCAGACCAGCCCTGAGCTCCGCATCAAGGTCAATGGAACAGGCATTCACGACTCGAAACAGCCACTCATCCCGTCGTCCCTGTCCGCCGATCTGTCCGTAAGCGGCCTCTCCGGCTCCTCACAGCAGATCACGATCAACGCCCTGCATGCCATTTCCGGAAGCAGCACTGTTGATGGCACAGGAACCATTCAGATCGGCTCGTCAGCTGCAACATCCACCGCAGACACCCATGTCAGCATCACCAATGTTGCGCAGTTGATCGAGGCCATTCGCCAGACAGCCCCAACCAAAGTGGTCACTGCCCTTACCATTGCCCGCCTGATGGGACGCCAGAGCGGCGACACCACCACATGGGATATTGCCCTTCAGGGCGGCGTAGCGACGGTCAACCGTATTCCGCTCCCTATCGCCGTTCCCTGAGTGCCACTGCGGAAGCTGGAAAAACGCTTAGTCGGCGTCTTCCAGTTTCCGCACGAGTTTGCACAGAACGGTTGTTACTTTCTTCGCAAAGCCAATGCGGGTGGCGTTCGTCATTTCGCGAATAATGGCCAGCTTCTGATCGGGGCGGATCTTCACGCCCGAATCCTTCTTACGAGTCGCCCAATCGATCAGCCCGGCGGGGTTCTGGAACCGGTTCTTGCGGAACTGAAGCACCATCCCCTTCGGCCCGGCTTCCAGACGCTCCACACCAGCCTCACGGCAAAGACGCTTGATGAGCACGACGTCCAGCAGATTCCCCACCTCTGGCGGCAAGGATCCGAACCGGTCCACGAGTTCAGCACGCATGGCCTCGACTTCCGCTTCTCCGGTCAGGGACGCAATACGCCGATATAGCCCCAGCCGAACCGGCAGATCAGGCACATAAGTGTCTGGAATCAGCACAGGCAATCCGAGGATAATATTCGGCGTCCAGCTGTCTTCTTCCTCCGCCTTCCGACCGCGTTCGCGACGCAGATCCAGAACGGCATCTTCCAGCATCTGCTGATACAGCTCGATCCCGACCTCCTTGATATGCCCGGACTGCTCATCCCCCAGCAGATTTCCAGCACCACGAAGATCCAGATCGTGCGATGCCAATGTGAAGCCTGCGCCGAGCGAGTCGAGCGTCTGCATAATTTCCAGACGTTTTTCGGACGCGGCCGACAGCGGGTTCGTTTGCGGCCAGGTCAGATAGGCATAGCCACGCTGCTTGCCGCGCCCCACGCGCCCGCGAAGCTGATAAAGCTGCCCCAGGCCAAACATATCTGCCCGATGAATGATAATCGTGTTCACGCTGGGCATATCGAGACCACTCTCCACGATATTGGTGGAGAGCAGGATGTCATATTTGCCGTCGGCAAATTCGGTCATGACGCGTTCCAGTTCGGTCGGCGTCAAACGGCCATGGGCCTGAATGACCTTCGCATCCGGAACAATCTCAGCCAGGCGCTCTGCCATCCGGTCCAGATCAGCGAGTCGCGGCAACACGCAGAACACCTGCCCACCGCGGAAACGCTCACGCTGAATCGCTTCGCGGATCATGACGCTGTCAAACGGCGTAATAAACGTGCGAACTGCCAGACGATCCGTCGGCGGCGTCGCAATCAGGCTCATTTCCCGCACACCGGACAGGGACAGCTGGAGCGTACGTGGCAGCGGCGTGGCTGACAGTGTCAGGACGTGCACGTCTTCCCGCAGGGCCTTGAGCTTCTCCTTGTGAGAGACACCGAAATGCTGCTCTTCATCAATGATCAGCAGGCCCAGACGTTCGAAAGAGACCGTCTTGGCCAAAAGAGCATGCGTCCCGATGACGATATCCAGACGCCCATCCGCCATCTCTTCGCGAACTTTTGTCGCTTCCTTGGGGGTCACCATGCGTGACAGTTGCCCGATCCGAACTGGCAGACCTTCGAATCGCGCCACAAAGCCACGGTAATGCTGACGAGCCAGAAGCGTCGTCGGAACAACAACAGCCACCTGCATCCCTGAGAGTGCGGCGACAAAAGCCGCACGCAAGGCAACTTCGGTTTTTCCAAAGCCGACGTCACCACACACCAGACGGTCCATCGGGCGACCGGAGCTCATGTCTTCCAGAACATCAGCGATGGCACGGGACTGATCTTCCGTCTCCACGAACGGGAAACGGGCACAGAATTCATCCCAGAGTCCCTCTGCCGGCGCGAGCGTAGGAGCTTCACGCAATGCACGCGCAGCTGCCGTCCGAATCAGTTCACCCGCCATGATGCGGATGCGCGATTTCATCTTGGCCTTACGAGCCTGCCAGGCCGTACCACCGAGCTTGTCGAGCTGGACGCTGGCCTGCTCCGACCCGAACCGGCTCAGGAGTTCGATATTTTCTACCGGCAGAAGAAGGCGCTGCTCTCCATCATACAGAATGGAAAGATAGTCATGCGCAACCAGCCCTTCGCGGATGGTCTCAAGCCCGACATAGCGTCCAATTCCGTATTCCTGATGAACAACGAGGTCCCCTTCGGAAATCTCGCCCACCTGAGAAATGAACTGTTCACCACGCTTCTTGCGACGGGGCGGCCGGGAAATACGCTCTCCCAGAAGGTCCTGTTCAGACACAAAACACAGACGATCTGAAACGAACCCACGCTCCAGCCCGAGAACGAGCAGACCAACTGTCCCGCGGGACATGCCTGCTGCGGACGGCCAGTCGTCATAACTTTCAACGCCAACGCCATGTTCCTGAAGCAGATGGGCAATCCGCTCCCGCGAGCCACGGCTCCAGGCCGTGACATACGTGCGGCGCCCAGACTGCGCCCACTCTTCAACCTGCTTGCCAAACGCTTCAAAAACACCCTCGCGAGACCCGTCTTTGGCCCGGGCAAAAAGCGGTCCGGGACGGCTTCCGGCTTCTACGCCTTCTCCCAGATCCGGCTTGCCAAATGCATTCAGCAAAACAGATGGCGCCCTGGAGAGCATGGCATTCCAGCCATGCTGGTCCAGATAGAGACGATGCGGCGGAAGCGCCCGATACGGCATCTCGCCATCACGAACAGGAACACGACGCGCCTCATAGTGGTCGGCGATCATGTCCAGACGGGCTTTCAGAATCTCCGGCGCATGGCTGTCAAAGCTGATTGCAACGTCTGGCAGATAATCCAGCAGCGTCTCCATTTGATGGCCATCGCCATCATGGAAAAGCGGCAGATAGTGCTCCAGACCCGGATAACGCCGCCCGTCAGAGACGTTCTCATAAAGCGTGTCAGATGCAGCTGATGGCCCAAACGTATCGCGCCATCCCGTGCGGAAAAGACTGATACTTTCCGGACTGAGAGAGAACTCCGAGACAGGTCGTAACTCGAAACGCGCGAGCTTTTCTGTCGAGCGCTGCGTCGCGATATCAAAGGCACGGATATTTTCGACTTCGTCACCGAAAAGGTCGAGGCGGATCGGGTCTGGTGCACCGGCTGGAAAAAGATCGAAAATGCCGCCCCTCGCCGCGAACTCACCCGCTTCCATGACTGTATCAGTCCGCGTGTAGCCATTGGCGACGAGAACTTCGATCAGGAGAGACTGATCCAGCATTTCACCCGTAGCCACACTGATGGACTGGCCTTTGAAAGCCGATCGCGGTGGAACGCGCTGCAACAGACTGTGCACGGTCGTCAGAACGATCCGGCGGGCTTTCGTCGGCTCCAGCAGGCGGCACAATGTCCCAACACGCTCCGCAACCAGAGCAGCGTTGGGAGAGACACGGTCGTAAGGCAGGCAGTCCCACGCAGGCAGGCGCAGAACCTCAACTTCCGGCATCAGATAGGACAACATGTCCATCAGAGCCGCAACAGCAGCGTCGTCCCGCGCAACATGCAGCAACGGCCCTTCATGCTCTGACAGCCGCTGGCGAAGCAGCAGCGCCACACTCCCGTCCGGGACACCCCAGACGGTCGGACCAAAGGATGTGAGGGGCATTTCACGGCTCATGGTTTCGTTTTGTTCCATCCTGCTCTTGCCCTATACCTGCCGTTCCAGACCCTGCCATACCAAGAAAAGCCCGGGGAGCGCCCGTTGCAATGCAGTCCGAACAGCCCTCTCCAGATTTTCTTGCTCCACTCTTCGCACCACTGACGTCCCTGCCCGGAATCGGGCCAAGACATGCAAGTCTGCTGGAAAAGATTGCAGGGGGACGGCGCGTCCTGGACCTGCTGTTCACCCTTCCCGAGCGAATTGTTGACCGTCGTATTCTGCGCACAGTTGCCGCAGGACACAATCTCGCACCCGGAGAAATCCTGACAACGCGTGTCCGTGTCGTCTCAATCCGCAAGGCTGCACGCCCCGGCCAACCCTCCATCATTCGCACAGAAGACGATACAGGCAGGCTGGATCTGGTTTTTTTTCAGCAGAAAAACATGCCTGCCCCAACGGTCGGGGCAGAGCTTCTTGTCTCTGGCAAGACCAGCCGGTTCCAGGGTGAATTGACGATGCCCCAGCCGGATCACGTCACAACATGGGAAAAGCGTGACAGCTTTCCCAGACTTGAACCCGTCTGGCCCCTGACGGCAGGCCTGTTTCCCTACACCGTGCGCAAAGCCATGCGCGCGGCCCTGACGCTTCTGCCCGATTTTCCCGAATGGCAGGACCACGCCCTTGTCCAAAAGCGCCGCTGGCCAGCTTTTACACAGGCGCTGCATATCCTGCAGGCCCCGGAAAGCATTCCTGCTCATGTCGAATGGGCGCCAGTGCGAGAGCGCGCACTTTCCCGTCTTGCTGCGGATGAACTTCTTGCTGACCAGCTCTGTTTTGGACTGGCTCGCCTTAAAGCACGCAGGCGGATAGGCCGCAGCATGCCGGGCACGGGCGCACTCCAGGCAGAGCTAAATCGTCGTTTTGGTCATAAGCCAACGGCGGCCCAGTCTTCAGCTATCATTGAAATCCGTCAGGACATGGCGGCCACGGCTCCCATGATGCGTCTTCTGCAAGGAGACGTGGGCGCCGGCAAAACATTTGTCGCGATGAATGCCATGCTTCAAGCCGTGGAATCCGGTGCCCAGGCGGCCCTCATGGCGCCAACAGAAATTCTGGCACGCCAACACTTCGAGACAGTGTCCCGACTTTGTCCCACGCAATGCGTTTATCTGAGCGGGACGATCAAAGGCGCAGCACGCCGCGAGACACTGGCGGCCATTGCCGATGGAACTGCGCGCATCATCGTCGGGACTCACGCCCTGTTTCAGGAAGGCGTGACGTTTGCGGACCTTGGACTGGCCGTCATTGACGAGCAGCACCGCTTTGGCGTGAAGCAACGAATGAATCTGAGCGCCAAGGGACAGGCCACAGACATTCTGGTCATGACCGCCACTCCCATTCCCCGGACCCTTCAGCTCATGGAATGGGGAGAAATGAGCGTAAGTCGGCTGGATTCCAAACCTGCAGGCAGACAACCCATTCGCACGACCCTGCATAATATGGATGCCATGCCAGACATTCTGGCCGCCATATCCCGCGCAGTCGCAGATGGGGTGCAGGTCTTCTGGGTCTGTCCTCTCATTGAAAACAGCGAAACACAGTCTGCCGCAGCGGCCGAAGAGCGGTGGGCGATGCTTGGAGAGCGATTTCCCCACATCGTTGGATTAGCGCACGGCAAACAGGACATCGCCATCCGGCAAGCCGCACTTGAAGCATTCCGGCAGGGTGAAACACGTATCCTCGTTGCTACAACCGTTATTGAGGTCGGCGTGGATATACCGAATGCTTCGGTCATGGTGATCGAGCAGGCAGAACGCTTTGGGCTCGCTCAGCTTCATCAGTTACGAGGCCGCGTCGGGCGCGGTTCGAAAAAGTCCTTCTGCCTGCTGCTCCATGATGGCATGGCCACACCAACAGCCGTCAGGCGGTTAACGCTTTTGCGAGACACTAACGATGGATTCATGATTGCTGACGAGGATTACCGAATCCGCGGCGGCGGCGACCTTGCTGGAGACCGTCAGTCTGGACTGCCCGGCTTCCGATTAGCTCAAGGCGCAAGAATTTCGCTGCTTTTGGCGGCAATGCAACAGGACAGCGAGCGAGAACTTATGCGCAATCCGTCGCTGGAAGGCCCGCGAGGGGCCGCATTGAGAATTATGCTAACGCTCTTTGACCGCTCCGAACCCGACAGGCTTTTGATTTCTGGTTAAAGGACCTTTAAGAAAGAATTGTTAATCTGCCTTCCGAGAAGGAACTTTATCGTTCTTTGACGGTTTTACGACTTATCCATAATCGGGTTTACAGTATGTTCTCAACTGGTGACGATCAGCATGCAGCTTCTTTCCTGAAAGGGACGTCGTCCGCCAGTTACCTGCCTCTCTTGAGACTGGCACGCCTGCTCACTGGCGCTTCGTCAGCGGGCATAGTGGCCCTGTCAAAGGATTCTGCGCCGCTTGAAATTGCCTCCGTTGGTGTATTTTTAGCCGACACGCTGGGTGAACTTCCGTATGAAGAACTTTCAGAAAGCACTTCACCACAGACATTCAGAATAGCAGGGCGATCTGTTGCCGGGATCAATGTCGGAAGCCTGCCTCGACAAAAGCGCACTTCCACATCTCTCTTCCTTTTTGCTGCCTGCGAGACGACTGACCTTTCAAGCCAGCAGACTTTGGATGCACTTGCAGATCTCGCAGACCTGACTCGGAACCCGATTTATAATAGCGGTTCAGTCCTGCCGAACCGCATGCAGAGCATGGAATCTGTTCAGTGGTACATCGAGCAGACCGCGGGCCTGACGAAACGAGCAAAATTCGGATTAATTCGCTTCAACCTTGACCATCTGTCTTTCATTAATGAGCGCTACGGCTGGGATGTCGCCGACATCATTCTGGAAGAGATCGTCCGAAGAATCGAAAAGCTCCTACCCCAGGGCGCGTTCCTTGGCGGCATGGGCGGCGGCAACTTCATTGTCTTGACGCCACCAGGCTACACGCAGGTCACAACACGATCCTTGATGACATCCATTCTGCGGATTTCTGAAGCCCCTGTTGCCCTTGCCAGCTCTTCTCTTCCATTTTCCCTGTCCATCGGCTGGAGCATGTTCCCGGAAGATGGCCAAACGGTTGATGACCTTCTCACCAGCGCCAAAGCTGCGCTTATGGAAGCCCAACGCCTGGGTGGCGGTCACGAGAGACGCGCGGACGAAGAAACAACACGAATGCATATCCTGTCTTCCAGCCTGGAGCAGGATCTTGCCGTTGCCGTGGAACAGAACGGACTCTTTCTGAACTGGATGCCGGTTGTTGACACCGCATCACAGCAAATCGTGGCTCATGAGGCGCTGCTAAGATGGAATAGACCAGGCTACGGCGAAGTCCCGCCGGCCCTCTTTATTCGCTGCGCAGAAGAAGCCGGCCTGGTTGAAATGCTCGATAGCTGGAGCCTTAAAACAGCCTGCATGGCTGCGGCGAGCTGGGACGTCCCCCACAGGGTCTGCGTCAATATTTCGCCAGTCTGGCTCGTCAGTGAGCGCCTCTCGAAACTCGTCAAGGAAATCCTTCAGGAAAGCGGCCTCGCACCTGAACGCCTGCAAATTGAAATGTCGGAGCCACGCTTCTTCGGGCCGGAAGACATCACATTCCGTGAATTGTCCCGTGTCCGCGCGCTCGGCGTCAGGCTGGCACTTGATGATTTCGGCTCTGGCTTCTCGTCCCTTGAGCGCCTTCGCTTCTATCCGCTGGATCAGATCAAGCTTGATCGCAGATTCATCAACAGCCTTGGCGAAAACAACCGCGCAAATGAAGTGATGTGCGCGATTCTCGCCCTGGCACGCGCCTTGAACATCACGACATGCGCCAAAGGCGTAGAGACCGAATCCCAGATGGCCTTCTTGGATGCTTATGGGTGCGAAGAGGTCCAAGGATATCTTCTTGGCTCTCCGGTTCGAGATCAGGCCAAGCCTGCGTCACAGTCCGCTTAAGAAAAAAGCCCGTCCCGCTTTTGCGGCCGGGCTTTTTTCTTGATCCGAAGATCCAGCTAAGAATTATGCTTTAGAATTTAACAGAGAGCTTGAGCGACCCATAGTTAAACAGGCCAGCTTTCTGCGACTTGAACTGAGCCGTCTGCCAGTTCTGGCTGTAAGAGAGTCGCACGCCGTGCCACATCACGGCCACGCCGGCATGAATTTCGCCCACATCCCAGACTTTTTCGACGTGAGGCGAGTCGGGACGCACGGTATTACCCTGAAGCGTGGCGTCGTACCCAACGGCCTGCCCCTCTACACCACCATAAAAGTACCAGGCGACAGGACGCGTTCCACGGAACGCATCTGTACCATCCAGTCCCGGCCCAATCGTCGAGTTACCGAAATCACTATCCAGCCCTTGTCCGACCCGGAAGGTGGCAGCCGCATCTGCATAGGTTCGGTAATCACCCGCGGCACCCGACACTGCAGGCAAAACGTCCATGCCGATGCCGTAAACATTCACGACTGGCAGACGCCAGATTCGACCAGCCTGAATCTGCATGATCGGCTGATTCGCTAGCTGGTGCACCCACCCCTTGTTCGGCGTGTCGCTGATCAGATTATGGAATCCGTTCTGCACCTGACGCCCAAGACCTGCAGGGCCCATGACACCAAACTGAATACCCATGACGGTACGGGATAGGTCCGTATCATTAATAAGGTTAACGGTGCCGAGCATCAGACCTGCGTAAGGACGGTCTCCCAGTGGCGGCTGGGCCATCTGGGTCTGGCGCGGGGTATAGATCAGCTGCTGCAACCCGATGCTGATACGCTGCATGCCATTTCCCATCAGGAAATGATTCAGATTCGCAATCGGTTCTGGAAGGTTATCGGTCCCCGAAGTCCAGTTAATGCGCAGACCAGATGTATAGTACTGATCAGACGTTCCCTTCAGGGTCGAGACAGCATCGTTCTCGCCCTGAATGGTCCAGGTACCGTGTGGATCCTGAAGAGGAGTCGCCAATGCGGACGAGGATGCCAGTGCAAGCAGGGCAATAGCCCCGAAGGAAAGAGTCAGTCGGGTCTGCATGGGCACCTCTGCATCTCGCGTACGATCAGGGTAATGACGTTATCAATTTGTGTCTTTATGTCATTACTGAGCGTCAAAGCAAAGCCTTCGGAGCACCTTGACGGACTGAGACAATCTTAAAATCCGCGCGAGTTGGGCACTTCTCGCACTTTCGTTGTGGCAGTGCGGGAAAAAACCATGCTAGTGATTCCCTCAGAGGAAGGCCTGAGGCTTTTCTCACCTTTTTGAAATACGTCATGGCAGGGGATAGAAGCCCTCCGTGGCACCCCAGTCTCGGGATTAGACCGTTGAGAAACAACAGAACCGACCGCAGCTTTAACTCACCTCGCCGCGGCGGGTTTGACGGGGACTATTCGTCCCAGCCATCCTATGGTGACCGTGGCGGCTTCGGCGGCGGCGATCGTGGCGGCTTCGGCGGCGGCGATCGCGGCGGCTTCGGTGGCGGCGGTGGTGGTGGCTTCGGCGCACCTCGTCGTGGCGCTGGCAGCAGCTTCGTTACCGCTTCCGGCCCAGAAATCAGCTCCCGCGTTAAGTGGTTCAACACCGAAAAGGGTTTCGGTTTCGTTGAACTGGCTGACGGCTCGGGCGATGTCTTCCTGCACGCCAACGCTCTTGGCAACGCTGGCGTAAGCAGCGTCAACCCGGGTGCAACCGTGGTTGTTCGCATTGGCCAGGGTCCGAAGGGTCGCCAGGTTGCTGAAGTCATTTCCGTTGACGAAAGCACGGCTGAAGCTCCCCGTCCGCGCGCCCAGTTCGGTGCAGCTCCGCAGCCACGCTTTGGTGGCCCGTCAGCACGTCCGGGCCGTCCGGCTCCTGACCTGTCCGACGCACAGGACATCCGCGGCACCGTGAAGTGGTACAACGCCACCAAGGGCTTTGGCTTCATCACGCCTGACTCCGGCGGCAAGGACATCTTCGTCCACGCTTCCGCTCTCGAGCGTTCACAGCTCCCGACGCTCGACGAAGGCCAGGCGATCAACGTCAAGGTTGTTCAGGGTCAGAAGGGTCCGGAAGCTGCTGCAATCAACGTCGATTGATTGGTAGCTTCGGCATCTTGCTGAGCACTAAAAAAAGCCGCTGTGGATTTTTCCACAGCGGCTTTTTTAATGACTGCTAAAAATTACGTGCCATAGTCAAACAAGGCGGTGTCGAGAGAACTCAGTATTCCTTGCCCTTGTTCCGGATCAAGCGAGCCTTATCACGTTGCCAGTCGCGCTCAGCGATTGCATGTCGCTTGTCTTCTTTTTTGCGCCCCTGCCCCAAACCAATCGTCACTTTCGCGACTCCGCGGGCGTTAAAATGAATATCCAACGGGACAAGCGATGCACCCGCACGCGTCACAGCGGACAAATAATGCGCAACCTGTTTGCGATGCAGCAGTAGTTTGCGAGGAGCCCTTGGCTCAAAGCGGGAAAGAACGCCCCCCTGATATTCCGGAATGTAGGAATTAAAGAGCCAGATTTCTCCATCACGCTCGGCCGCATAGGCCTCGGTAATGGTTGAACGTCCCAAGCGAAGGCTTTTGACCTCCGGCCCCTTCAGAACAATTCCAGCCTCTACAGTTTCCAGAATCGTGTAATCGAACCGGCCTTTACGGTTCTGAGCGACGATCCCGTGAGAGATCATGCCGCTCTTCTCTTTTTTTCCGGCCATTAAAAATATCAGTCCAATAGATCGAGAGATCGTAAAGCAGCATCGATAGCCTTCCGCGTTGCCTCCTGAGGCTCCACGAGTGGAAGGCGCAGGGTCGCATTGCACAGACCCAGCCGAGACATAGCGTACTTCACCGGTCCCGGGTTGCTTTCCATGAACATGGCATCATGCAGCGGAGAGAGACGATCCTGAATTTCGATTGCGTCTTCGATTCGCCCTTCCTGCCAGGCGCTGTGCATTTCCGCGCATAACGCAGGAACGACATTTGAAGTCACGCCAATGCAGCCATCACCACCTGCCGCAAGAAACGACACCACTGTGTTATCGTCACCAGAAAGCTGGTTGAACGGCTTCTTCACGTTGCGTCGCACAGCGATGGGACGAGCTAGATTGGCCGTAGCATCCTTTACGCCAGCAATATTGGGATGCTGAGCGAGGCGTCCAAGTGTCTCAGGCGTGAGATCCACCACAGACCGACCTGGAATGCAGTATACGTGAACCGGAAGTGGCGTCGCATCGGCAATCGTCATGAAATGACGATACAGGCCTTCCTGGGTGGGCTTGTTATAATACGGAACCACAACCAACAGGCTGCTCGCCCCCACAGAATGAGCATGTCGAGCCATTTGCACGGCTTCAGAGGTGCTGTTTGAGCCAGCCCCAGCCATGACTGGTACGCGACCGTTCGATGTCTCGACGCAGTGGGCAATGATCTGGCCATGCTCCTCGTGCGACAGCGTCGGGCTTTCGCCGGTTGTCCCTGCCGGTACGAGCCCGCTGGTCCCCGCTTCAATCTGGCGCTCAATAAGCTTTGTCGCCACCTCGAAATCGATACGCCCATCCGTACCCATCGGAGTGATCAGAGCCGTCAGCGACCCTTGATACATGCCCGTCTCCACCATTGCCTTGCCTCTGCTCATCATGCGCACCATCCTGCTCTCTAGATCCGTCAGCGTCATGCGCTGGAACGAGCAAGACTGCGTGGGTATGCACCCAGAATCTTCAAATTATCGCTGACATGCTCCAGCTCTTTCAAAGCGGCCGCCAATGCAGGCTGGTCCGGATGTCCTTCAACATCCATCAGGAACTGCGTGGCCGCGAATGAGCCGTTGAGCATGTAACTTTCAATTCTCGTCATATTAATACCATGACGTGAGAATCCACCCAATGCCGCGTAAAGCGCCCCGGGTTTGTTGCCGACTTTCATGAGCAGCGTTGTCAACGTGTCATTACGTTGAGAATCGGGAAAACTTGGCACAGGCGCCACGCGATAAAAGCGCGTCGTGTTGTGCGCCGCGTCTTCGACGTTACCCCGCAAGATGACGAGACCGTTCAGCTCTCCTGCGAGTGACGAGGCGATGGCAGCGTCTTCCTTCCGGCCCCATTTCGCGACCATTTCGGCAGCACCAGCTGTATCGAACTCCGGTACGACTTCCAGATCCAGCTCATGAATAAGCTTACGGACCTGCCCGAGTGCAACTGGATGTGTGTGAAGACGCCGGATGTCAGAGATTTCAGTACCCGGCACAGCCAGCAGGCAGTGCTCAACACGCTGAAAGTGCTCTCCAACGATGTGCAGCCCTGCATCCGGCAGCAAAGAATGAATGTCAGGCACACGCCCGGCGAGCGAATTTTCACAGGCCAGAAGCGCTTCATCTGCCCGACCACCATGCACAGCTTCAATCGCAGCTGCGAAACTCGCGCAGGGAAGCGTCGTCCAGCCCGGACGAGCCTGTCGGCATGCGAGGTCCGAATAGGCGCCAGGCTGCCCCTGAAAAGCAATTACCGGCATCAGACCAGTCCTCTCACTCGTTCCAGATCCTCAGGCGTATCAACACCTTGAGGAGCATGTTCTATCCGGGCACACCCGATACTCATTCCAGCTTCCAGCGCGCGCAGCTGCTCCAGACTTTCACGCCGCTCCAGAGCCGACTGTGGCAGACTGACAAAGCGCTCCAATGCGTCTCGACGCCAGGCATATACGCCAACATGATGCCAATGCTGCCCCACGCCCCATGGAATGGGCATACGCGAAAAATAAAGTGCGCGCGTCACCGCGGCGTCGCCAAAATCACAGGCGATCTTGACCACCTGTTCGGCATCTCTTTCCCAGTCTGATTGAACGGGAGCAGCAAGCGTTCCGATATCACAGGATGGATTTTCCAGCGGCTCGAGCACGGCAGTCAGACTGGCCGGATCAATCAAAGGCAGGTCTCCCTGCAGATTGATCACCACGTCGTAAGTTCCAGACGGATCAAGCTTCTGGATGGCTGCATGCACACGATCTGAACCGCTGGCCAGAGACGAGTCGGTCAAGACACCTTGCACGCCCTCTAACTCACGGACGGCATCAAGAATGTCCTGATCGCCCGCAGCAACAACCACTGGCCCGATCTTTGCTTCCAACGCCCGTTTCGCAACGCGGACAATCATGGGAAGGCCACCAATATCCGCAAGGGGCTTGCATGGGAGGCGGGTCGAGGCAAGTCTGGAGGGAATGACGATGATCGGACGCATGGCCCTTCTGATGCCGCCCGCCTGATCGGGCGTCAATCTCACACACGGCTTTCTGGCAGGAATTGAAAGAAAATATGAGCGAAACAGTTCTGGAAAAGGCGCTTGTCGTCGCCGAAGCCTGTGCAGACGCTGCCCGCGAGACGGTCATCCCCCATTTCCGCACCTCACTACAGGCTGATGCCAAATCCGATGACAGCCCGGTCACTGTTGCAGATCGTGCGGCTGAAAAAGTCATGCGCTCCATTCTGGAAGATGCTCTGCCAGAGCACGCTATCCTGGGCGAAGAAAGCGGAATGAGCGGTCACGAAGGAGACTGGCTCTGGGTGCTGGACCCGATCGACGGAACACGCGCATTCCTGACCGGCCGCCCAACCTTCGGAACCCTTATTTCGCTTTTCCATAAAGGACGACCTGTTCTCGGGTTGATTGACCAACCTCTGACGGGCGAGCGGTGGATAGGCCTTGCCGGGCAGCGGACACGCTTTGTGTCTACCCGACTGCCCGGTCAGATTGGCACACGCATATGCCCGGTTCTTGGACAGGCTGAACTGTCCTGCACATCCCCGGAAATCATGACGCACGATCACGCACCGCGCTTTGCGAAACTCCAAAAGCAGGTCCGGCGGACATCATGGGGCGGCGACTGTTACGCCTACGGACTACTGGCGCTTGGCCAGATCGATGTAATCGCCGAATGCACCATGAACCCGTGGGATTGGGGGGCGCTTGTTCCAGTCATTGAAGGCGCAGGTGGCAGCATCACGGACTGGCAGGGCAAGCCTCTTACGCTCGAAAGTGATGGAACCGTTCTGGCGTGCGGCAACCCTGCCCTGCTCACAGACATCGTGAACCACCTTTCCCATCCGGAAACGATGGGCTAGGCATGACGCCCCGGTGATCATGGGCCGGGACAGGTTGGAATGAGAGCCGGAGCCTTCCGGTTCAGGACCGGGATGGAAATATGGAAACGCACTTCTCTCTCCCCAAGAACAAGATCCGCATCCTCCTGCTTGAAGGCATCCATGAGAGTGCTGTCGAGCATTTTAATGTGCAGGGTTATGCAGAGGTCACGCGTCTGAAAGGCGCTCTTGAAGGCGATGCCCTCAAGGAAGCACTGCAAGGCGTGCACATGGTGGGTATTCGCAGCCGGACGCAGTTGACGCGCGAAGTTATTGAATCCGCTGATCGGCTGATGGCCATCGGCTGCTTCTGCATCGGGACAAATCAGGTCGATCTGACCGCCGCCCGCATGGCCGGCATTCCGGTCTTCAACGCGCCTTACAGCAACACGCGCTCCGTCGCCGAACTGGTGATGGGTGAAGTGGTCATGCTGATGCGCCGCATTCCATCCCGTTCTGAACAGTGCCACCAGGGTGGCTGGGACAAATCCGCCATTAATGCGTGGGAAGTCCGTGGTAAGACGCTCGGTATCGTCGGTTACGGTTCCATCGGTTCACAGCTTTCCGTTCTGGCCGAAGCCTTTGGCATGCGCGTCCTGTATTATGACATCATGCCCCGCCTCCCGCACGGCAACGCCGTTGCAGTCGCGACGCTCAAGGACCTTCTTGCCAAATCAGATATCGTCACGCTGCACGTTCCCCAGACACCGGACACAGACCTCCTGATCGGAGAAGCCGAGATCCGGGCCATGAAGCCCAACTCGATTCTCCTCAACAATGCCCGCGGCAGTGTCGTTGACCTTGAAGCTCTGGCCGCAGCCCTTAAGGACGGCCATCTCATGGGTGCTGGCGTGGATGTGTTCCCAGTGGAGCCCAAAGTTGCAGGAGAGCGTTTCGTTTCCCCGCTTCAGGGCCTGGAAAACGTTATTCTCACCCCGCATATCGGCGGCTCTACCATGGAAGCACAGGAGCGGATTGGCGTTGAAGTAGCCCGCAAGCTTGTGGATTACTCCGATGTTGGTTCCACTATTGGTGCCGTGAATTTCCCGAGCGTGCAGCTTCCGGAGCGGCCACGTGGCACGCGTTTCATGCACGTTCATGCCAACCGTCCCGGCATCATGCGCCAGATCAACGAACTGTTTGCAGCCGAGAACTGCAATGTGACGGCACAGTATCTGCAGACGGACGGTGAAGTCGGTTACGTTGTCGTCGAGGCTGAATCGACGGGCCCCGATATGGACCAGCACCTTCTGGATGGCCTGCGCGCCCTTGATGGAACGCTTCGTGCGCGCCTGATTTACCAGCGTTAACCATCCAGTAATATGTTCTGGCTAAGATCTCGTTCCATGACGACATCTGGCCAGAACACTCCTACCCTTGCCCGTATCCAAAGCTTTGCCTTTTCTGGAATCGAAGCTGTTCCGGTTACGGTTGAAGTTCAGGTCTCGACAGGGCTTCCAGCGTTTCTGCTGGTCGGCATGGCGGACAAATCAGTCGGCGAAGCACGCGAGCGTGTGCGTGCTGCCCTGACAGCCATGGGCCTGGCCCTTCCTCCAAAACGTATTCTGGTCAATCTCGTCCCCGCAGACCTTGCCAAGGAAGGTGCACATTTTGACCTTCCCATCGCGCTCGGGCTTTTGGTCGCCATGGGCATTCTGCCGTTCGAGGCTGTCTCTGCCTATGCGGCCGTCGGTGAGCTTTCGTTGGACGGACGGATCAACCCGGTTAACGGTGTTTTATCCGCAGCCCTTGGTGCTGCAGCACATTCTCTAGGGTTAATCTGCCCGGCGCTGCAGGGAAGAGAGGCACGCTGGGGCAATCCAGACCACGACATTCTGGCTCCAGACACCCTGCTCGGCGTTGTGTCTCATTTCCGTGGCGAACAGGTTTTAACGCCCGTTCCCGCGGCAGAAGGATACACTCCGGATTATGGCCCTGACCTCGCTGACGTGAAGGGCATGGCTCTTGGGCGTCGAGCACTTGAAATTGCCGCCGCTGGCGGACATTCCGTCCTCATGAGCGGACCACCAGGTGCTGGAAAATCCATGCTTGCATGCAGATTGCCCGGTATTTTGCCAGATCTGACGACTGAGGAAATGCTGGAAACCAGCCGGATCCACAGTGTATCAGGGCTCTTGAAAGACGGTCGCCTGACAATCCGGCCGCCCTATCGTGCGCCTCATCACAGCGCCAGTTTGCCCGCGATGGTCGGTGGCGGGGCAAAAGCACGACCCGGCGAAGTCAGCCTTGCCCATAATGGTGTGCTTTTCCTGGATGAATTTCCCGAATTCTCGCGGTCATGTCTGGAAGCACTCCGACAACCTATCGAGACCGGCTCAATTTCGATCGCCCGTGCTGCCCAGCACACAACCTACCCAGCCCGTTTTCAGTTTATCGCGGCCATGAATCCCTGCCGTTGCGGATATCTGGGAGACCCGGAACGGAGTTGCCGCAAAGCCCCTCGATGCGGAGAAGATTACAGCGCAAAGATCTCAGGTCCGATGATGGATCGCATGGATCTCTGCGTGCAGATTGACCCGCTCTCGCCCATCGAGATCAGTCGTGCTCCTCGAGGTGAAGACAGCGCAACAGTCCGTGCCCGCGTTGAAAAAGCACGCGATCGACAGATTACCCGTCAGAACGTGTGCAATGCCCAGGCCTCGCCAGACCTGTTTGTCATGGACGATGATGCGAGGTCTCTGGCTGAACAGGCTGCCGAAAAACTGCGCCTTTCAAATCGCGGCCTGACACGGCTGATGCGCGTCTCGCGAACAATTGCTGATCTGGAAGGAACTCAGCAGATCCAGCGCCACCATGTGGCAGAAGCGCTAGGGTTTCGGCGGCGGTGATCTGTTCTTGCGACGCTTCAGATCCAGAAAAGATGGGATCATGGCGGCCATGATGAACAGCGTGATCCAGAAATTAATCCTCAGGAAAAACGCCGTTCCAAATAGCCAGATGCCATAAAGCAGGGTCGCAGTCATCAAGACATACCCGCAGACCATGACCCACCAGATCMCCCATTCCTTGCGTGGCATTACTGATCGACCCGCCGCAAACCGTCCAAGCCCCGCGCCAGATCCGCCTTGAGATCATCTACACTTTCAAGACCGATATGCAGACGGAACGTCGCGGCCTTTGGAGCCCCAGCCTCGGTCACACGTCGGACATGCCCCGTGGTCGGCAGAACAAGACTCTCGTAACCGCCCCATGAGGCGCCGATCCCAAACATGCTCAAACCATCAATCATGCGTTCCGCAGTTTCGACACTGATATCTGGTTGCAATTCAACACCGAACAGACCGCAAGCCCCCGTAAAATCGCGCTTCCAGAATTCATGCCCAGGGCAGTCTTGCAGAGCGGGGTGCAGAACCCGGGCAACTTCGGGGCGCATCTTCAGCCACTGTGCAATCTCAAGAGCCGAACGCGACTGATGCGTGAGGCGCACTCCCATGGTTCGCAGGCCACGCAAGGTGAGCCAGCAGTCATCCGGGCTTGCGCATTGACCTAACTGGATGGACGCATCCCGCAGGGTTTTCCAGTGTGTCTCATCATTAACCGTAATGGACCCAATAATAACGTCCGAGTGGCCGCCGGGATATTTCGTCAGAGCCTGAATGGACACGTCCACGCCATGCTCAAACGGCTGAAACACGCCAATGCCCCAGGTATTATCCAGAAATAGCAGTGCGTCCGCCTGATGAGCGACATCTGCCAGCATCGGCACATCCTGCACCTCGAATGTATGGCTTCCCGGGCTCTCCGCCAGAATAATCCGGGTCTCGGCTCGGATCAGCGCCTCAATCTCTGCGCGTGTCGCCATGGGAGCATAATAGGTTGTGCTGATTCCCATCCGCTTGAGCATCGTATCTGCGAAACGACGTGTCGGACCATAAACCGAATCGGGAAGCAGAAGATGATCGCCCTGCCCCAGAAACGCCAGAAGCGGCGTCGTGCAGGCACTCAGGCCAGAGTTGACGACCTGCGTATGCGTTCCCCCCTCAATGACCGACAGAAGCTTTTCCAGCTCATGCTGAACAGGCGTACCCATGGCGCCATACACGGCCTTATGCGAATGGCTTCGACCATCCATCCGGTTCATGGCTTCAAGGCTTGGAAAAAGAACTGTCGAGCCCCGTGTGACAGGAAGGTTCACAAGCGTGCCGCTCTCCCTGACGTCGGCCCGGCCACCCTGCACCAGCGTTGACGCCAGACGGTTCCAGCCAGCACTCACCTTCGTTTCAAGGTCGCTCATGTCTTATTCTTCTCCCGTCACGATTGGTGCCTGTGGATCGCTGCCCCATTCAGCCCAGGACCCATCATATAGCGCGCCATCTGGCAGCCCAGCGATTGCCAGACCGGCCAGGAGCGTTGCCGCCGTCAAACCCGACCCGCAACTGGTAATCACCCGTCGCCCAGCGACTGGAGCAAACAGATCTTGCAGAGACTCAACGGGCAGAAAATGACCGGCCTCATCCACAAGCTGCGTCCAGTCGAGGCTGAGAGCTCCCGGCATATGCCCTCCTCGAACACCAGGACGAGGTTCTGGCACAGACGCCGTAAAACGGGCATGGCTTCGCGCATCCAGCACGACAGTATGCGCGTCAGCGTTCAGAATGTCGGCGCTTCCCGCAAGTAACCGGTATTGTGGACGCGTCCTGTAGGACACTGGCTGTGTCGGCGCGGGGGCACCACGTTCCAATGCGCCGCCGGCGATTTCCCAGGCTGCCAGTCCGCCATCCAGAACCTTCACCTTCTGATGCCCGAAAAGACGAGCCAACCACCACGCTCGGCAGGCTCCAACGCTTCCTTTGCCGTCATAGAAGACAAGAGGTGTCTCTTCACTCAGCCCCAGTTCACCCATGAGACGGGAGAACCGGGCTGCACCCGGCACCGTATGTGGGAGCGGACTATCCGGATCGGCAAAAACATCAATGTCGAATCGGCGCGCATTTGGCAGGCGACGTTCAAGAAAAGCTGCGTCCAGATCGCCCTTCTGACCCGGCAGAAGAACACTGGCGTCGAGCGGAACATATGCCGTCCCAACAGAAAGGAGGTCTTTTGCGGTGATAAGGGGTGAGTTCGTCATGGATCCACCATAGGTCGAGGGATGCGCAGAACGCCAGAGCGTGGCACACTGTCCAGTCATGAACATGCAGGTCCCAGCCTTGAAGCCCCTGACCGTCCGGAAAACCATTGCATGAAGACCGAACGGATCATTCTTGGCTTCGTCCTTGTCGGAATTGCCTATGGATGTGGAATCATCCTCTGGCCATTTCTTTCGGCCATCCTTTGGGCGGCAATCCTGACTTTTGCGAGTTGGCCCATCTATCGGTGGCTACGACGCCATATTCGTCCGGCTCTCGCTGCACTCACCATGATGATGCTCAGCGCCGTGACTATTATCGTGCCTTTGTCCGTTCTGACATCTGCCGGAATCAGCGATATTCCAGCAACCATCGCCAGCCTGGACACGCTGCTTCTCAAAGCCGCCTCAGCTGGCCCACCCCCAGCATGGATGGGGCGCATCCCTATGGCTGGTCCACACCTGGTCGAAGGTTGGTATCATCTGACGCATGACGTCGGTGCCGCCACGGAGATGCTGCGTCCTTACTTCGGGCAGATCGCTCATTTCACGCTTGCCGTTCTTGTGAAACTGGCCAGCGGTCTCGTTGAGCTGGTCATGGCGCTGTTCGTCGCATTCTTCCTCTGGTTGAACGGCGACGCCCTTGGCATGACCATTACGGCCCTCATTGCTCGCATTGCTGGCCCACGCGCTACACCACGGCTCATCAATGTCATTGGTCGGACCATTCGTGGCACGGTGTACGGCGTGCTCGGCACGGCCATCATTCAAGGCGTCCTGACCGGGATTGGCCTTATGATCGCAGGTGTCCCATCGCCCGTTCTCCTGGCCGGGATCGCAGCTTTCGTGGCTGTCTTTCCCATCGGAGCACCGTTGATCTGGATTCCTGCCGCGATCTGGCTGGCCATGACCCATCATGTCGGACATGGCCTCTTTCTGGCGGCTTATGGCGTCATCGTCATTTCAGGCGCAGACCACCTGATCCGCCCGATTTTCATTTCACGAGGGGCACAACTCCCTTATCTCCTGACCGTTCTGGGAGTTCTTGGCGGCGTGGTAGCCTTTGGCGGACTGGGGATTTTTCTGGGCCCTGTTCTTCTGGCCATCGGCTACACCCTGACAAGTGAGTTCGCTGCTGGCCCGCACAGGCCACAATCAGGCCCCCTCTATATTTCGGAGTCTCCCAAGTGACGGCATCCCTTATGTCTGGCGCGCCGTTCCGCGTTCTCAGCTGGAACCTTCTGCGCTGGGACGGCGCATCACTGGAAGACATCCTGACAGTCATTCGCTCGGAAAACCCGGACGTCGTCCTGATGCAGGAAGCTCAAGAGCCCGTTGACGTCCTACCGGAAATTCTGGGTGGATATTATGATCGTATTCCTCTGCCCGGTCGGCCACATGGCACAGCCTGCTGGAGCCGCCTGCCCTTCACGCAGCCTCCATCTTTCTGTCATCTGCCGCGGGGCCTGATGGTCAAGCGTACTGCGCAGATTCTCGATTTTGGAAATTTTTCTCTCGCCAACGTCCATCTGTCGCACGGTCAGATCCTGAACCGCAGGCAGTTACGCAGCCTGACAGCCAACATGCATCGGCGTGCCGTCATCATGGGGGACTTCAATCTAGTTGGCCCTGTGCTTTTGCCCGGCTTTCACGATGTTGGCCCTCGTGAAAAGACACACCGCATGCTGGATCGCCTTCCCTTGCGACTGGACCGATGCCTCGTGCGTGGCGTGAACCGCCTTGAGGCGAAGGCCCTGCCGCGCTTTGGCTCTGATCACCGGCCCATCTCGGTGACGCTGCGTCTCAATCCCTGACGGTTACAGATAAGGAAGAAAAAGCCGGAGCGCCGCATTGCGAATCTGGATCAGATAAGGCGTCCGATCAATATCGTGATGGGTCAGGCGGTTTTTCCGGTGACTATCCATGAACGCAGACAGGTCCCGCGCGACGCCTGTATCGTAAATCTCCAGATTGATTTCGAAATTCAACCGCAGAGAGCGTACGTCCAGGTTAGTGCTGCCAACAAAGCTCCATTCATCGTCCACAACCATAAGCTTGGAATGGTTGAAGGGCGGATCGGCCATCCATACGCGGCACCCGGCATCCAGAAACGGCCTCAGATTGGCATCCCGTGCATAATCAATGATGGCATGGTTGCTGCTTCTGGGCACGACAACGTCAATCACCACGCCTCGTAGAGCCGCCAAATTCAATGCGGCTGAAAATCGATCGTCTGGCAGAAAATATGGCGTCATGAGGCGAACATGCGTCTTTGCCAACGTGATGGCCTGAAGCATTCCGTATTCAATCTTCTCCAGATCCGCATCCGGCCCAGACGTAACAATCCGCATGGGTACATCACCAACCGGAACCGGCTCAGGCAGATACGGCTCCCCACGAAGCTCTTCCCCAGTTGTAAAAGACCAATCCCAGGCGAAAGCTACGGAAAGCTGGTGCGCAATCGGTCCGCGTAACTGGAAATGCGTGTCCGCAACCGGCAGTTTGGTGCGGAGACGAAGCATGTTCTCCTCGCCGATATTCAGGCCACCCATGAAACCGAGACGACCATCCACCACCAGAATTTTACGGTGATTGCGGAGGTTGATGAACGGCATGCGCCATGGCCACACAGAATGCATGAACCGCGAACACTTCACGCCGTCCCGTCGCAGGCGGCGTTCAATCGCACACCTGAAATATCCACTCCCGATTCCATCGACCAGAACACGAACTTCGACGCCCCGTCTATGTGCTTCGACCAGAGCTTCCGCAAACATTTCTCCAATCCTGTCGGCCCGGAAAATGTAAGAGCACAGCACGATCGACGTCTGCGCCTGATTGATGGCTTCGATCATGACGGGATAGGCGTTATCCCCATCATGTAACACCTTGACGGAGTTCCCCCCCATCAGCGGCCGTTCTGTCAGTCGTCCGAGCATCTTCGCCAATGGCGCCAGATGGCCGTCCATCACCTGCCGGTATTTGGCGAGCAGCTCCCGTCCTTCCCAGGAATGATGATCGATCATCTTCCGGGCCCGGCGATGCACCCGGTTGATGCCGAACATCAGATAAAGCGCCGTCCCGACAAACGGCCCGACCCAGCACACGCCAATCCACCCGGCACAGGCAGACGTATTCCGTTTATGCCGCAGCGCATGGAGCGTCACGCAGATGGGAAGCGCCCAGCGAAAAAACGTCAGAACACAATCCAGAATGGTCCAGTGCCTCATAAAACTCCCAATCAGGCCGAGGCTATACTCTTCCCGCAAAGATGATGGATGCGCCAGCGTCCTGTCTGGGTTAGGCTGAAGAACGCATCTGGTTTTCCATTGGAGGAGCGGCCCTGTGCAACACCGCCCACAGCTCTTCTATACAACCGAGCCAGCACCATGCCCGTACCTGCCTGATCGCATGGAGCGCAAGGTTCTGACTGATCTTTCCGGCCCGAATGCTTCGGCATTGCATGACCGTCTGTCCCAGGCTGGCTTCCGGCGCAGCCATACAATTGCTTACGCACCTGTCTGCATCGACTGCCGGGCCTGCAAGCCCCTGCGCCTTCCTGTAGGACTCTTCACGCCTTCGCGTGCGCAAAAGCGCGTCTGGAAGCATCACGAAAATACCAATGCTGTCATCATACCGCCGGTGCCAACGCAGGAGCAGTTTGCCCTGTTCCACGCCTACCAAGAAAGCCGTCACACGGACGGCGACATGGCCCACATGTCCTGGCAGGATTACGTCGAACTGATTTCCAACACGCCGGTGGAAACCGTTGTCGTGGAATTTCGAACCCCTGAAGGCCAACTCGTCTGCGTCAGCCTCGTGGATATTATGTCTGACGGCCTGTCCGCAGTTTATACGTTCTACGATACATCCAGCCCGACGGCCTCTTGGGGAACCTATTCAATCCTGACGCTGATCAATCTGACCAGGCGGCGCGGAAGCCTTCACCTCTATCTGGGCTATTACGTCCCCGGCAGCCGGAAAATGGCTTACAAGGCCACCTTCCGTCCAGCTGAGATCTTTCAGGGCGGTCATTGGGAAACGTTGGCCGCACCGGTCTGACATCAGCTTGGTTTGCGCAGGATCCATTGCGGGGCGGCACGCCCAACTGCACCGCGCCGTCCTTCAAGCGGGGCCAGATCAGCAGCAGGTCGTACACGCTGCCCGGGCTGCCACAAAAGGCCCTCTTCAAGCGTAAATGCTCGAAGATCCCGCAACGTACTATCTCCCAGCTTCTGCAGAGAGACGCCTGACCCACGCGTCATCTCAGGAACCTGCTCCATTGGGAAAATAAGAACGCGCTTGTTATGCCCTACCGCCAAAACATGCGTTCCAACTGCCGGAATACAGGCAAAAACGCTTTCCCCATCCTTGACGTTAAACACCTGCTTGCCTGTACGCTTCTCAGCAACGATGCCGGCCTCAGAGACAATCATGCCACGCCCGCTTTCGGACGCGATCAGGCGTCTGCCATCTTCCGTCACGGGGAACATCGCCACGATGCGTTCTTCCTGTGCGATATCCATCAGCGTCCGCACTGGCTGACCGAAACCACGCCCGCGGGGTAGATCCGCAGCCTTGAGTGTGAACGCCTTTCCGCCACTGGCGATCAGACAGACCCGGTCTGTGCTCTGACACTCCGCCATCAGTCCTGGTGAATCGCCTTCCTTGAAGCGATGGCCTTCCGGGTCCAATCCGTGACCTTTCATGGCCCGTATCCAGCCTTCGCTGGACAGCAGAATTGTCAGAGGCTCACGATCAACTTCCAGAGCCGCTGAAATATCGATGGCTTTGGGCGGTTCAGCAACCGTTGTCCGGCGATCACCTAGTGGGCCACTGCCGAATTTCTTGATCGTGGCGTCCAGATCTTTGCCGATCCGTGTCCAGCGCCGCTTTTCAGACCCCAGAAGGGTTTCAAGAGACTTCCGCTCATCCGCCAGCGCATCACGTTCTTTGCGGATTTCCATCTCTTCCAGGCGTCGCAAAGAGCGCAGACGCATATTCAGCACAGCTTCCGCCTGAATATCCGTCAAAGTAAAGGTCTTCATAAGGCAGACCTTGGGCTCATCTTCTTCTCTGATGATGCGGATAACCTCATCAAGATTCAGATAAACCGCCAGAAAGCCGTCAAGAATTTCCAGTCTACGCAGGACTGCCGCAAGGCGATGGTTGGAACGTCGAACCAGCACTTCATGCACATGTGCCAGCCAGGCCTGAATGACCTGCTTGATCGACAAAACACCCGGTACACGATCCCCGCCCAGAACATTCATGTTCAGACTGAACCGGTTCTCAAGTGCCGTGTTGCGGAACATCGTCTCCATCAGGACCTCAGGATCACATCCCTTGGTCTTGGGCTCCAGCACCAGACGAATTTCCATGGTGCTTTCATCCCGGACATCTCCGAGCAAGGGCAGCTTACGCTGCTCCATCAACTCGGCAATCTGTTCGATCAGACGGGATTTCTGCACCTGATAGGGAATTTCAGTGACGACGATACACCACGTACCAAAACGTCCCTGTTCAACTTCCCAACGCGCCCGTGTCCGGAAACTGCCTCGGCCAGTTTCGTAAGACCGGATAATCGAATCCCGATCTTCCACCAGAATGCCACCGGTCGGAAAGTCAGGGCCTGGGATGTAATCGACAAGTTCCGCAACTGTTGCTTCAGGCTTTTCAATCAGAAGCTTTGCAGCTCGGCAGATTTCACCAGCATTGTGAGGCGGAATGCTTGTCGCCATGCCCACCGCAATACCCGCGGAGCCATTGGCCAGAAGGTTCGGGAATGTTCCAGGCAGGACGATCGGTTCGTGATCTTCGTTGTCGTAGGTCGGCCGGAAGTCGACAGCATCATCGTTGATGCCATCCAGCAGCGTCTGGGCAATCTCGGTCAGCCGGCTTTCCGTGTATCGCATGGCAGCCGCGCCATCACCGTCGATGGAGCCAAAGTTGCCCTGCCCCTCAACCAGCGGATACCGAACGGCAAAATCCTGCGCCAGACGCACCAGCGCTTCGTAAACGGACGCATCACCATGCGGGTGAAACTTACCGATCACGTCACCGACGACACGTGCACACTTTTTAAACCCTGATGTGGGATCAAGGCGTAGCTGCTGCATCGCATAGAGGAGGCGCCGGTGCACCGGCTTGAGACCATCACGCACATCCGGAAGGGACCGCGACATGATCGTCGACATCGCATACGCAATATATCGCTCGCTCAAAGCCTCCGCGAGCTTGGTATCCTCAATATGACCCGCCAGATCAACGCCCATGCACTTCCCCTTTTCTCCGCAGGAATTAGACACTGGCGCCCGCTTCTGTCCAGCGCCGCCCTCGTTCTTCTTTCGGCCTGTTCACCTTACCGGCCCATCCTCCATGAAGAGCATACACTGGCTCGCAGCGGCTTTGTCGCCCATCCGGCCGATACGACAGCCCGCTGGCAAATGATGAACCTGCTTCCTGCCAACACCATGACGTACCGCATGCAAGGCAATATTCCGGTCCTGCTCTATGCGGATCCGACAGCCTGCGGGTGCGTCTATATGGGCAATATGTCAGCTTACCACGCTTACCAGTCCGGCCACCATGTCTCTGCGAATGAAGAACAACGTATGACCGCAGAAATTAATCAGCATCCGGGATGGGACTGGTCAGTCTGGAACTGGCGCGCGGACCCGGATGTCGTCAGTGGCCTTCGTCCAGGTCCGGTTCAGGTGCAATACTGACCGCCCCCCTCTGCAACTCGTTTGGCTCCGTCAATCTACGGACACGTTCGAAAAGCCTTTCGCGGGCTGCAGGCAATGGTTGATGCCGGACGCCAAAGACCCAGCGTGCCAGAAAATGACCTGTCAGCGTCATTCCCTGCAACCATTCGTCAGGCAGGCCTTCTTCTTCGTTATGTCGGAGGAAGGCCGGAAGCGGCAATAGGCGGTCCCGCCATTCTCCTGCTCCCGCAACGCTGACTGCCCGGCCAGATCGTGGAGAGACAAAATTCAGATCTTCAGTCGCCTCCGTAACTGCACAGGTCGAAAGATCCAGACCGTACCCAAGACCACCGAGCAGTTCACGTTCCCAGCGAATATAGGCCGCCATGGGGGGCGGCTCCGGAGCAACAGCAATCAATGTCAGCAGGCGGATCAGGCGCATGAAAAGCTCAGGGTGAGGCTCACCCTGTGGGAGCGCCCCGTCAGCGAGGGCACATGCACTGCTGACCATCGCCAGTTGCAACGGCAAGTCCAGCAATCTGGCTCCCACACTTTGCACCGGCTCGGCAGTCACACCTCCAAGTTGATCAGACAACCGGGCGCGCCATCTGGCCATAACAAGATTACCGGTTTGCCAAAGCGGGGCCTGTTTCCGTGAACCACCACCACGGACCATTCCATGCGAAACACCGTGCTCTTCGCTCAACAGGTGAACAAGTGCGCTGCCTTCACCGTAGGGTCGAACTGAGAGAACAAGCGCAGCGGCTTCCCATTCCATCATTGCAAAGCAGCCCCACAGCCCCTGAAAACAGAAAAACTCCCGCACGATAACCATGCGGGAGTTTCCAGTCTCTCGTATCCAACTGAACAGGCAAGCCCATCAGCCGGAAAAAGAAAGATCTTACTTCGTGCCAGCAGCAGCAGCCACTTCAGCAGCGAAGTCGTTTTCTTCCTTTTCGATGCCTTCGCCAAGCTGGAAGCGCTCGAAACCAATCAGCTTCGCGCCAGCCTTCTCAACGACCTTGGACACGCGGCTTTCGCCGTCCAGCACCCACACCTGCTCCAGAAGCACAACTTCTTCGTAGAACTTGCGGACACGACCTTCGACCATCTTTTCGATGATGGCTTCAGGCTTGCCGGACTCACGAGCCTGCTCGATCAGAACAGCGCGCTCACGCTCCAGAGATTCCGGATCAACGCTTGCAACGTCCAGAGCAGCCGGACGGGTTGCAGCAACGTGCATACCAATCTGGCGGCCGAGCGTCAGAATAGCTTCGCTCTCGGACGGTGCTTCAAGAGCAGCCAGAACACCGATCTTGCCAATGCCCGGACGCAGTGCACTATGCACGTAGCTTGCGACAACGCCGGTCTCTACGGACAGAACCTTGGCGCGACGGATGGACATGTTTTCACCGATCGTGGCGATCAGGTGCGTCAGTTCGTCTGCAACCGTACGGCCAGACGGAACCTTGGAAGCCTTGATGGTTTCCAGGTCATCACCAACTTCCAAAGCTACCTGAGCAACCTGCTCAACAAAAGCCTGGAATGCTTCGTTACGGCCAACAAAGTCCGTCTCGGCATTGACTTCGACCATAGCGGCGCGGTTCGGGCCGGAAACAACGCCAACCAGACCTTCTGCCGTGGTACGGCCAGACTTCTTGGCAGCCTGGGACAGGCCCTTCGTGCGCAGCCAGTCGATGGCGGCTTCCATGTCGCCAGAGGCTTCAGTCAGAGCCTTCTTGCAATCCATCATGCCTGCGCCGGTGCTTTCGCGTAGCTCGCGAACCAGGGCTGCGGTGATCTCTGCCATGTTCTCTTATCCCTCGAAAAGATCATGCGGCCGAGCGTAAACGCCCGACCGCATGCATGTTTTTCAGTTGCCGTGCCATCAGAGAGAACACGGCACGCTGTCTCAGTTAGCGGCTGGAGCCTGCTCACCTTCGGCGACGGCAGCTTCAAGAACTGCGGTCTCAGCCGGAAGCTCTTCTTCAGCGCCGATATCGTGGCCGGAAGCAGCCAGCTCAGCAGAAATGCCGTCCAGAACTGCGCCAGAAATCAGGTCACAGTACAGGGTGATGGCACGGATAGCGTCGTCGTTGCCCGGGATCGGGTACGTGACACCGGCCGGGTTGGAGTTGCTGTCCAGAATGCCGATGACCGGAATGCCGAGCTTGTTGGCTTCTTCAACAGCCAGCTTTTCCTTGTTCGTGTCGATCACGAAAATCAGGTCAGGCAGGCCGCCCATTTCCTTGATACCGCCAAGGGAGCGCTCGAGCTTCTCACGGTCACGCGTGATGTCGAGAACTTCCTTCTTCGTCAGACCAGCCGTGTCACCGGACAGCATGTCGTCGATCTGGCGCAGACGCTTGATGGAACCCGTGATGGTCTTCCAGTTCGTCAGCATGCCGCCGAGCCAGCGGTGGTTCACGTAGTACTGGCCGCAACGCTGGGCAGCTTCAGCAACATGCTCAGCAGCAGCGCGCTTCGTTCCAACGAAAAGAACGCGACCACCGTTTGCAACCGTCTCGCGGACCAGCTTCAGGGCGCGGTCCAGCAGGGGAACGGTCTGCTGCAGATCGATGATGTGGACCTGATTGCGAATACCAAACAGGTACGGCGCCATTGCAGGGTTCCAACGGCGGGTGTGGTGACCGAAGTGAACGCCGGCTTCAAGGAGCTGGCGCATGGTGAATTCTGGCATTGCCATGATTCAAATTCCTAGCATCTGGTTAGACCTCCGCATGACGACGTCCCTTGCGGAACACCAGAAAACCTCATGGTCATGCGTGCGGATTGTCCGCCAACCTCCTTGAAGGGAAGAAAACGGACGAGCGCGATATGGCTGATACGCGCCCTTATTGCAAGAATTTTCTCTGGTTTACCTTTGTTCAGCCTTCTCTACGCCACGGATGGTGCGCATCCGCTCCGCCAACCGAGGCGTCACGCGATATGTCCCGGGCAGAAGGATTTCCACATCCTGCGTCTCTTCCAGAGAAGGAAGAAGGACGACACGCCCATGTCCGCCACGCATTTCTTCAAGCATTTCGGAAAGACTGGGCAAAGCGGCTGACTGGCGAAGCCACACACGCATTTCAGATCGCTCCGCGGCGGCTGCGACCTCCAGATCCATAACGCTCTGGGCCGTAATCCGCAGAGCGTCCCCGTCCAGTTTGAGTTCAGCCTGCACAAGAATAGCTTGCCCTGCGACCAGAAGATCCCGGCAGGACATCAATGTCTCAGCAAAAAGCGTGACTTCACAGCCACCGCCACTATCCGAGAGATTGACCCACGCCATCTTCTTGCCAGTTCGGGTAGGACGCTCTTTCTTATCCACGACGCATCCAGCGATCTTGACGCGGGTACTCCCTGTTTTTGCAGCATTTTCCAATGCGTTCGACGGCGTGACCCCCAGGCGTCTAAGGACCGTGCGGTATGCGTCCAGAGGATGGGCGCTCATATGGAAACCAATAGCAGACGCTTCCAGTGAAAGGCGTTCGAAATCCGGCCAAGGGCGCCCTTCATTCAGACGGAGAATTTCCCGCTCCTGTCCGCTCCCGCCAAAGAGACCGGTCTGGCCAACCTGCTGCTCCTGCGCTCGCGCCTGAGCACGACGAATAAGAATATCTGCGCTGGCAAATACCGTATGACGATCCTTAAGAAGACTATCGAAAGCTCCTGATTTTGCGAGATTTTCTATCTGGATTTTGTTGATGCTTTTAGGGTCACATCGCTCTGCAAAATCTGTCAGATCCTTGAAAGGACGGTCCCCGCGAACTGCCACCACCGCCTCCATGGCGGCAGTCCCGACGCGCTTGATGGCTGAAAGCGCATAACGAATGCCCTGACGCCCGTCCTCCAGTGTCTCAATGGAGAAATCCGCCATTGAGCGATTGATATCAACCGGAAGCACAGAGATTTTCATACGCTTTGCTTCCTGACAAAGCGCAGCGAGTTTATCCGTCTTTTCCCGCGCCAGAGACATACAGCCAGCAAGGAATGCGACTGGATGGTTCGCTTTCATCCAAGCCGTTTGATACGAAACCAGAGCATAGGCAGCGGCATGTGACTTGTTAAAGCCGTAGTCCGCAAAACGAGCCATAAGATCAAAGACTTCTACGGCTTTATCTTTTGGAATTCCTCGGGCTGTAGCGCCGTCAGTGAAGATCTCGCGTTGCTTCTCCATTTCAGACGCAATCTTCTTGCCCATGGCGCGTCTCAGAAGGTCAGCACCACCGAGGCTGTAGCCCGCCATTTTCTGAGCGATCTGCATGACCTGTTCCTGGTAGACCATGATCCCATAGGTCTCTTCCAGAATATCCCGAATTTCTTCGTGAGGCGGCTCCCATGCCTCTCCATGTTTGCGCCGACAATAGTCCGGAATGTTGGCCATCGGCCCCGGTCGATACAACGACACACCGGCAATCAGATCTTCCAGACGGCTGGCGGCCATCTGTTTGAGCATGTCGCGCATGCCCGCGCCTTCAAACTGGAAGACACCAGCCGTGTCTCCCTTCGCGAGCATTTCAAAAGTCTTTTTATCATCTAATGGAATCCGTGAGAGATCGACGATAATTCCTTGTTCTTTAAGGAAATCCAGACCGCGCTTCAGAATTGTTAATGTCGTCAGACCAAGGAAGTCGAACTTGACCAGTCCGGCCTGCTCAACAAACTTCATGTTGTACTGGGTGACCAACATGTCGCTCTTCGGGTCTCGATAAAGCGGCACCAGTTCGACCAGTTCTCGGTCACCAATCACGACGCCTGCGGCGTGTGTTGAGGCGTGCCGATAGAGACCTTCAAGCTGAAGAGCAATTTCCAGAAGCCGTTTCAAAGCTTCATCGCTGTCTCGCATCTCCTGCAGGCGCGGTTCGCCCTCAATCGCCTGCGCCAGCGTCACTGGCTTGGCAGGATTATTCGGGATCAGTTCTGCAACGCGGTTAACCATGCCGTAAGGCAAACCAAGTACACGACCAACGTCACGGACGGCAGCTTTGGCCTGAAGCTTACCGAAGGTAATGATCTGAGCGACACGGCTTCCACCGTATTCCTCACGGACATAGCGGATAACTTCGTCTCGCCGGTCCTGACAGAAGTCGATATCAAAGTCAGGCATCGAGACACGTTCCGGGTTCAGGAAGCGCTCGAACAGCAAGCCGAAGGGTAGCGGATCAATATCAGTGATGGTCAGTGCATACGCCACCAGTGAGCCTGCACCCGATCCACGCCCAGGCCCGACGGGAATATCATGCGCTTTTGCCCACTGAATGAAGTCAGCAACGATCAGGAAGTAGCCGGGGAAGCCCATCTTCGCGATGATGTCGAGTTCAGTTTGCAGACGATCTGAATAGATTTTTCGTTTATTTTCGTCCGCACTGATCGCTTCAAGGCGTTTCTCCAGCCCTTCCCATGCCATGGCACGAAGCGTTTCTTCTTCCGTTGAACCCTCACGAACCTTCGGGCAAATCGGCAGAAGTGGCTTTCGCGTGCATGCAGCGATGGCACATTTCTGCGCAATAATAAGCGTATTGTCACAAGCTTCTGGCAGATCCTTGAAGATCTCACGCATCTCGGCCGGCGTCTTGAACCAAGCCTGCGGGGAAACGTGCCAACGATCAGCTTCGGCCATCGTCCGCCCCTGCGCAATACAGATAAGCGCATCATGGGCTTCATGCATCTGCGGCGTCGGGAAGAAGCACTCGTTGGTAGCCACAAGGGGAATATCAAGCTTGTCCGCGAGTGGGATCAGAACGCTTTCGATTTCACGTTCACCCGCCGCGCCGAAGCGATTGAGTTCCACCGCAATATTACCCGGAAACGCGTCTGCCAAACGACGCAGCAGTTCTTCTGCTTCACCTTTCTGCTCGTCGTAAATCAACCGATTGATCGGCCCACGATTGCCGCCAGTCAGAAGAAACAACCCGTCGGCATGCTGACACAGCACATCCACAGCGATTGTTGGATCAGCCGGATCGCCATTCAGAAAGCCCTCAGAGGACAAGATCTGGAGATTGGCCAGTCCCGTCTCGTTCCGGGCCAGCACCACCAGCGGCTCAGAAGGAGCTCCAGGCTTGGTGCTGCGCGATGGAAGGGAAAGCTGACAGCCGACAATCGGCTGTACACCGCTGCTTCGGCAGTAAAGAGAAAATTCCAGAGCACCAAATAGGTTGCCACTGTCCGTCAATGCAACGGCAGGCATACCGTTCTTCACAGCCAGACTAACCAGATCTGGAATGCGAATGGCGCCCTGGCTCAGGGAATAAGCTGAGTGATTACGGAGATGGACAAAATCGGCATGAGACATGCCTCTATTCTATCAGGACCGGCGAGCAGATACAGCGCTCTTCTTGCCAGCCACCTCAACTCAAAACGGTACGAGCTTCCCATCCCGTAACGTCACCGTCCGGTCCATACGGGCCGCAAGTTCCTGATTATGCGTTGCAATCAGTGCTGCAACGCCTTCCTCACGAACGGCACGCAATAGCTCATCAAAAACGTGATCAGACGTTCCGACATCCAGATTGCCGGTTGGCTCATCCGCAAGGAGAAGTTTTGGCCTGTTGGCTAAGGCCCGCGCGATGGCAGTCCGCTGCTGCTCACCGCCAGACAGGCGGCCGGGCAGAGAATTCAGACGATGAGACAATCCAAAACGTCCCAATAGATCTTCGGCACGCGCCCGCGCCACCTTTGCGGACACACCCGCAACCAACTGGGGCAACATGACATTCTCGCGCGCCGTGAACTCACCCAACAAATGGTGAAACTGATACACAAATCCGATTTGATCACGCCGGACAGCCGTGCGAACGCTATCACTCAGTCCACTTACGGCGTTGCCACCGATATAAACTGTACCTTCGGTGGGAGCTTCCAACAGCCCGGCAAGATGCAAGAGCGTAGATTTTCCGGTCCCGCTCGGCGCCACAAGGGCGACAATTTCACCGGGGTAAAGCGTAAACTCGGCATTCGATAGAATTTCGAGCGTTTCTTCACCTGACCGAAAACGACGCGTCAAATTTTCCAGCTTTAATGCTGGAACCTGTGTCTCACTCATGACGCAACGCCTCAATTGGATCAGTTCGCGCTGCTCTCCACGATGGATACAGCGTTGCGAGAAGAGAAAGCACCAGAGACATGGCAATCACTTCTCCAACCTGCGACCAGACCAGCTTCGCCGGAAGACGCTCGAGAAAGTAAACTTCCGGGTTGAACAGATTGGTCCCGGTAAGAGACTGGAGCCACTGCCGGATGCGTTCAATATTCAGGGCAAACGCAATGCCAAGGGCAGAACCGACAGCCGTCCCCACAATCCCGACAAAAGCGCCATTCATGAGGAATATCCGCATGACTGCGCCGCGGCTCGCACCAAGCGTCCGCAAAACCGCGATATCACGCGTTTTGTCCTTCACCATCATGATCAAGGACGAGATGACGTTGAAAGCAGCGACCAGAATAATGAGCGTCAAAATGAGGAACATGACGTTCTGCTCAACCGTCACAGCATCCAAAAAGCCATTTGCACTGTTCTTCCAGTCAATAACGCGTAGGCGGGGATCATCCAGACGCTGGACAACGGCCTGACGCGTAAGCTGGACGTTCATAGGATCGTCTACCGAAACCTGAATGAGCGACACTGCATTTTCAAGCATCAGGAATTTTTGCGCAGCAGGAAGCGGCACCAGAACGATGTTGGAATTATAATCGTTCCAATTGGCGTCGAAGATGGCAGCCACATGATACGTTTTTACGCGCGGCATCGTGCCGAATGGTGTCGCCTGACCGTCCGGGGAAAGGAGTGTAATTGGAGAACCGATTGTCAGACCCGCACGATCTGCCATGGTTGTCCCAATGGCAACGGCGTCGTCTCCCGTGAAACGATCAATCGACCCGGCGATGATGCCACTGCTTAAGGCGCGCCAGTCACGAAAATCCTGTTGTGCAATCCCCTGGACTTCCGCACCCGTCGAATACCGTCCGGCTTCGACCAGCACAGTTCCCTGCGCCATGGGTGTGACGGATTTAACCCCGGGAATAGAGCGGATAGCCTCAACGTCGTTCTGATAGGCCTCGATGGGGCGGCCATAGCCATACACAGAGAGATCTCCGTGAAGACCAAGGATACGCCCCATCAGATCGGCCTTGAACCCGTTCATCACCGACATGACGATGATGAGTGTGGCCACTCCGAGCGCAATTCCGACCAATGAGAAAACTGCAATGATCGAGGCGAAGCGTTCGCCACGGCGGGCACGCAGATAGCGCCCCGCCACCATACGCTCGAAGCGGCCAAACATCAGGCTGCTCCGATCTTGGCCAGCGCTTCAGCCACCGGCAGCTCGAACCGCTCACCGTCTGCACGGCGCTTCAGTTCAACCTTGCCTTCCTTGGCACCACGAGGACCGACAATGATCTGCCAGGGATGGCCCATCAGATCAGCATCGTTAAACTTCACGCCCGCGCGCTCGGAGCGGTCATCGTACATGAAGTTCTCTGGATCAGCCCCGTAGATCTCTTCACAGATCGCATCACAGGCTTCATCACCCGGACGCAGGTTGAGGATCGCAGCTTTGTACGGCGCAACGGAATCCGGCCAGATGATGCCAGCGTCGTCATGCGATGCCTCAATGATTGCACCGACCAGCCGGGAGACACCGACACCGTAAGACCCCATGTGAGGCGAGAATTTCGTCCCGTCGGCACCGCTGACTTCGATACCCATGGCTTCCGTGTACTTGGTGCCGAAGTAGAAGATGTGGCCAACTTCGATGCCACGCCCTTCCCGCTTCCTGTCATCCGGCACTTCCGCCCAGGCAGCCTCGTCGTGCTTCTCATCCGTTGCGGCATAGTGATCCGTCACGGAAGAGAAGAATGCGGCGAGATCTTCTTCGTTATCGCAGTCAACCGGACGGCCGAGCCAATCCTGCTCTTCAAGGGCGGCGTCAAAGAATACGCCGCTTTCACCTGTTGGCGCGAGAACCAGGAACTCATGGCTGAGATCACCACCGATCGGCCCCGTATCTGCAACCATTGGCACAGCGCGAACGCCAAGACGCTGGAAAATCCGCAGATAGGACAGCATCATGCGACGATAGCTGTTAACCGCGCCCTGATAATCCGCATCGAAGGAATAGGCGTCCTTCATGAGGAACTCACGACCGCGCATCACACCGAAACGGGGACGCACCTCATCACGGAACTTCCACTGAATATGATACAGCGCCTTTGGAAGCTGCTTGTAGGAGCTCACAGAAGATCCGAAGATATCCGTGATCATTTCCTCGTTCGTCGGTCCGTAAAGCAGCTCACGACCATGACGGTCCTGAATGCGCAGCATCTCCGGACCATAAGCGTCATAACGCCCTGAACGACGCCACAGATCAGCAGACTGAAGCGTCGGCATCAGGACTTCCTGTGCGCCGATCGTATCCTGCTCTTCGCGGATGATCTGCTCGATGTTCCGAAGAACACGCAGGCCCGCTGGCAGCCAGGCATAAATACCCGAGGAGGTCTGGCGAACCAGACCTGCACGTAGCATCAGGCGGTGAGACGCAATTTGCGCCTCCGCCGGAACTTCCTTCAGCGTCGGCTGAAAGGCTTTACTCAGACGCATACTCTATTCTCTCAGACGCGCAGCAGATGAACATCGACAAGCGGACGCTTCTGGAGCTTGCGCCCCAGGGCACGGCGCAGAGCCGTCTTGGCCGCATCACGGAATGCCGTGTCGTCCTTTCGCAGTTCATCAGGAATTTCGTCAATAGAATCAGCGAATTCTTCCTGAATGCGAATGCTTTCCGGGTCTTCCGATTCCAGAAGACCTGGCGCACTGATCTTTGGCTCACCGATCACATAGCCTTCGTCATCAACAGCGAAGCTCGCAAGAACCATGCCGTTGAAGAGCATCTTGCGACGTGCTGCCAGAACGCCACCCGTCATGGGCAGAAGACGACCGCCATCCAGCGCCAGGCGACCAGTCGGTGCCGTATCGACAACCTTCACTTCACCCGGCGACAGGTTAAGGATGTCGCCATCTTCCAGCAGGATCGGATCAGAACCCATTTCATGAGCCAGAGCCGCGTGCGCCGTCAGATGACGCCATTCGCCATGCGTCGGAATGCTGTATTTCGGACGGACAATGCCATACAGAACGCGAATATCATCGCCCGTTGCATGACCGGACGTGTGAACCTTCGCGTCCTTGTCAGTCAGAACAGTCACACCACGACGGGACAGGTTGTCCTGCACAGCCATTACAGCCTGCTCATTCCCCGGAATAACGCGGGAGCTGTAAATGACCGTGTCACCCTCACCTAGCGAGATGTTGGGATGAGTATCAGACGCGATACGGGACAGGGCAGAACGAGGCTCGCCCTGGCTTCCCGTGATGATCATCAGAAGGTTGTCATCATGGACGTCGCGTGCGTCCTGCTCCGTCAGGAACGGTGGCAGATCGCTGAAGTAGCCGCACTCACGGGCAGCAGTTTCAAGATTACGCAGGGAACGGCCCACGATCATGACAGCACGACCAGCCGCCATGGCAGCCTTCGCAATGCTCTCAACGCGCGCCACGTTGCTGGCAAAGCACGTTACGGCCACACGCCCCTGAAGGCTTGTGATCAGATCCGTCAGGCCTTTGCGGACGTCCGCTTCGGACTCTGAACGGCCTTCCTTCATGACGTTGGTGCTATCACCCACCATCGCCAGAACGCCTTCGTCACCCAGACGACGGAACTCTTCCAGATCAGTGACCGGGCCAACAAGCGGATTTTCGTCCAGCTTCCAGTCACCGGTATGAACGATCAGCCCATGGGGTGTCCGCAGAGCAACTGCCTGCGCTTCAGCGACAGAGTGCGTCACCGACACAAACTGAAGATCAAACGGGCCGACATGGAAGCGCGAGCCCGGCATCACCACATGAATTTTTACCTGATTAACCAGATGCGCTTCATGCAGCTTGCGACGCAGTACCGCGGCAGCGAACGGCGTGGCATAAACCGGGCAGCGCAGATAAGGCCAGAGATGGGCTACTGCACCCAGATGATCTTCATGGGCATGTGTAATGACCAGCCCACACAGATCCTTTGCGCGGTCCGCGATAAACGTCGGGTCCGGCATAAGCACTTCAGCTTCAGGCGTGTCGTTACCTGAGAAGCCAATGCCGCAATCGATGGCGAGCCAGGTTTCCTTACTGTTTTTAGTGAGGCGGTAGAGATTGAAATTCATGCCGATCTCGCCCGTCCCGCCCAAAGGCAGGAAGGACAAACCGTCAGGTGTATCCGTCATAGTTATTCCTTACGTGTGTTACCATCATGAGCGATATTCATTGCCGAAAGCCTACATGCCTTCGGGGGAATTTGAGATCGGCAGGAGCGCATTGCGGTCCGCCAGAAGACGGAGGCCATCCAGGGTCAGATCCGGGGCCATCACGTCAAACAGGTTGGTGCCCTCTGAAAACAGAGGCGCAAGACCGCCTGTTGCAACAATCTTGGGGCGTCCGCCCATTTCTTCGGAAATTCTTCCTACGATCCCTTCAACCAGGCCAACATAGCCCCAGAAGAGTCCGGAACGCATGGCAACGCTTGTGCTTCGGCCAATTGCGTTCAGAGGGCGCCCGATGCTCATCCGTGGCAATCGAGCGGCCGCTCTGTGCAAGGCATCAATGGACAGATTGACGCCCGGAGCAATCGCCCCACCACAGTATTGACCGTATTCATTCACGACATCAAACGTTGTTGCCGTCCCAAAATCAACAACAATGAGCGGGCCACCATAAAAGTGCTGGGCTGCCAGACCGTTCAATCGACGATCCGCACCAAGTTCTGCCGGGTTATCGACTAGCGCTTCAATACCCCAATCTAGGCCCGCATTGGCCACAAGTGGCTCCACATCGAGCCACTGGCGACAGAAACGCCGCAAATCATATAACGCTGCGGGAACAACAGTTCCGATAATCGCGCGCGTGACAGAAGCAGGCGTCAGCCCGATACGATCAAAAAGGCCCAGTAACCAAACGGCATATTCATCTGCTGTACGGGAGTCGCTGGTGGACATGCGCCACTGACCGATCCACGACTGACCGTCGTGGACGGCAAACACAACGTTGGTGTTGCCAGCATCAATGACGAGAAGCACGTTCCGATCCGGTCCCTTTAACCCAGCAGGATATCACCTGTTACGACCGGTATGGTTTCACCACCCGGGAGAGCGAGAAGCAGTCGCCCCTGTTCATCCAACCCTGAAAATGAACCTGTTATATAAGTTTCACCACGCTGAACCGCAAGATGACGTCCAACCGGATGCGCTCTTTCGAGCCATGCCCGACGAATGACTTCGAAACCATGATCATTCCACGAAGCAATCCAACGGTCCATTTCCGCCGTCAGTGCCTCGCCAAACTTGATGGGATCGACTGCAGGAGCGACCTCGGAAAGGGCTGCCAACTGACGACCAGGAACGTCAGGTGCCTGCGCTAGGTTTGCACCAATACCGACAACAACCCACCTGTTAGACGCAATACCACCCGCCTCGATCAGAACTCCCGCCATTTTACGTTCATTCAGGAGTAAATCATTCGGCCATTTCAGCAAAAACTCTGCTTTTGAAGGGCAGAAACTCTGCGCTGCTTCGTAAAGCGCCAAAGCGGTCAGAAACGGGCACGCAGTCAAAAAATTTTCAGGCTTTTGCGGTTTGAACAACAGAGAAATTGCCAGATTGCCGCCGGGATCTACCCAACTGCGACCTCGGGTTCCACGCCCTGATGTTTGGAAAAGTGCCTGAACGGCGAGCCTCTCGGGGGCTCCAGCCTCGGCTTTCTCTTTGCAGAGATCGGAAGTCGATCCCAACGTCTCATAAACTTCGAAACGCCAGGCCATAGTCAAAAAACAGTCTTCATGTGGTGGGCGATGACAGGATTGAACTGCCGACCCTCTCGGTGTAAACGAGACGCTCTACCGCTGAGCTAATCGCCCTCTGAAAACACGTAGCCTATATACACGGTTCTGAGCACCCGTAAAGGCACTCAGAACCAAAAAAGCGAAATTATTCGCTTACGGCGTCCTTAAGACCTTTGCCCGGCTTGAAACGGACAGAGGTGGATGCCGGAATGTCGATCTCTTCGCCCGTACGCGGGTTACGGCCCTTGGCGGCCTTACGCGTAGCGGTCACGAAGCTACCGAAACCAACCAGACGAACTTCCTGCTTCTTGGCAAGCGTCTTCTCGATCGTGCTGAACACCGCATCGACAACTTCGCTGGCCTTGGCCTTCGGAAGATCGGCGACGTCAGCAACGGCGGCGATCAGTTCCTGCTTGTTGAGGGGCTTCTCCATGATGTGCCTTTCTGGTGTTAAGAGCACCTGAGCCAACCTCCGAAGAGTCTTGCGGCTCAGGCGCTTGTTCGATCTGCGGCCGCACTATGAAGCGCTTTTTGGCCGCGTCAACTGTTAGAATCGTATAAGAACCCAACCGTTAGTGCGGAAGTGCCCTTGGAGCCACTTTCTCAGCCGAAATTCCGCCTACAGGATCGACATTTTCATCCCATTCAATCGCCTCAGGCATACGCGTGAGAGCAATTTTCAGCACGTCATCGACGTGACTGACTGGAATAATCTTGAGAGCATGCCGGACATTCTCAGGAACCTCGGCAAGATCCTTTTCATTATCCTTCGGGATAAGAACAGTTTTGATCCCTGCCCGAAGTGCTGCAAGCAGCTTTTCTTTCAAACCACCAATTTCCAGTACACGACCACGCAGCGTAATCTCGCCCGTCATCGCCACATCTCTACGGATGGGAATCTGCGTCAGAATACTGACGAGAGACGTAGCAAGCGCGATACCTGCGGACGGACCGTCTTTTGGCGTAGCCCCTTCTGGAAGATGCACGTGGATGTCGCGCTTCTCGAAGAGAGGTGGCCGGATGCCGAAGTCCTGAGCTCGTGATCGGACGTAAGACAGGGCGGCCGAGATGCTCTCCTGCATCACTTCCCCCAGCTTGCCAGTCTGCTTCACCTGCCCCTTTCCAGGCACCATGACGCTCTCAATCGTCAAGATCTCACCGCCGACCTGAGTCCAGGCAAGTCCGGTCACGACACCGACCATATCTTCCGTCTCGGTCTCACCATGACGGAAGCGACGGACACCTGCGTATTTTTCCAGGTTGTCCGGCGTGATCTCAACATGCGTCACACCCGTCGTGATGATTTCCTTCACGGCTTTACGAGCCAACCGGGCAATTTCGCGCTCGAGATTTCTGACGCCAGCCTCACGCGTGTAGGAGCGGATCAGCTCCATCAGAGTCTCATCAGAAACAGACCATTCATCCGGCTTGAGATTGTGGGCCTCAGCCTGCTTTGACAGCAGATGGCGACGCGCGATCTGGACCTTCTCATCTTCCGTGTACCCGGAGAGATTGATGATCTCCATACGATCCAGCAGTGGCTGCGGCATGTTCAGGCTGTTAGCCGTCGTCACGAACATGACATCCGAAAGATCGTAATCGACTTCCAGATAGTGATCGGCAAACGTTGAGTTCTGCTCCGGATCCAGAACCTCCAGAAGTGCGGACGAAGGATCGCCTCTCCAATCCGCGCCCAGTTTGTCAATCTCATCCAGCAGGAATAGCGGATTAGACGTTTTCGCTTTCTTCATGCCCTGGATAATTTTCCCAGGCATGGACCCGATATACGTCCGGCGATGACCGCGAATTTCCGATTCGTCGCGCACACCACCCAGAGACATCCGAACGTACTGACGTCCCGTTGCCTTGGCGATTGATCGTGCCAGAGACGTTTTACCAACACCCGGCGGCCCTACGAGACACAGGATCGGTCCCTTGATCTTCTGAGAACGCGTCTGCACGGCAAGATACTCAAGGATACGCTCCTTGACCTTCTCCAGACCGTAATGTTCGGCTTCAAGCACACCTTCAGCGTGCGTGAACTCCTTGGTGATCTTGGAACGCTTCTTCCACGGAATACCCAACAGCCAGTCCAGATAATTCCGAACCACCGTGCTTTCCGCAGACATCGGGCTCATGCCACGCAGCTTTTTCAGCTCGGCATGGGCCTTTTCTTTGGCTTCACGGCTCAGGCGCGTCTTGTTGATCTTCTCTTCAAGCTCAGCAAGTTCGTCCTTGCCATCCTCGCCTTCTCCAAGCTCCTTCTGAATCGCTTTGAGCTGCTCATTGAGATAATATTCGCGCTGCGTCTTTTCCATCTGCCGCTTCACGCGGTTCCGGATACGCTTCTCAACCTGCAGAACGCCAATCTCTGTCTCAATATGAGCAAAGACCTGCTCCAGACGCTGCTCAGCAGAGGCCATCTCGAGAATTTCCTGCTTTTCGGAAATCTTGAGATTCAGATGACTGGCAATTGTGTCCGCCAGCTTTGACAGATCCTCGATCTGGTTGATCGAGACCATGACTTCAGGCGGAATCTTCTTGTTGAGCTTGATATACTGCTCGAACTGGGAAACCGTTGAGCGGCCCAGAGCTTCCAGATCACTGCCTGGAGTAGCCGACAAAGGCTCCTCCGCAATTTCTTTCACTTCAGCTTCGAAGTGACCATCCACATCAAACAGACGTGTGATCTGAACACGACGGGTTCCTTCTACCAAAACCTTAACGGTACCGTCCGGCAGCTTCAGCAGCTGAAGGATGGTAGAAACCGTGCCGTAACGGTAAATGTCGTCAGCAGAAGGATCATCCTGCGAAACATCTTTCTGCGCAACTAGCAGGATCTGCTTGCTATCGCGTGTGACAGTTTCCAGCGCCTTAACTGACTTTTCCCGCCCGACAAAAAGCGGAACAATCATGTGTGGAAACACAACAATGTTTCGCAGCGGCAGAACAGCCATGACATCCTGGCGAGGAGCCGGGGCTACCTCAGTCACAGCCTCCACAGGAGAGGCAGCCGCGGCTTTGGCACGCGGCTTGCGGGCAGGCTTCTTTTCTACAACTGCGGCGTCATCCACCTTCTTTGTGCGACGGCGCGTCTTAGGCTTGGTATCGTCAGTCATTCACTTGATCTCCATAGGGACGATCCCACGGCCTCCGCCTGCCTGGCAGCGCGAACACCGTGATGTCTCTTCATGCAGAAAAGGCACGAATTCAGACAGCATCTATCCAGAATGTCGGAACGAAAAGGCCGCCTGACAAGACGGCCCCTTCAACATCCTCAGGCAGATTGCTCAGCCGGCTCGCTTTTGCCTTTCCCGTACACATAAACAGGGTTGGCTTTGCTTTCCGCCACTTCACGATTGATGACGACTTCCTCAACGCTGTCCAGCCCGGGAAGATCGAACATCGTTCCAAGGAGAATATTCTCCATGATCGATCTAAGACCACGTGCGCCTGTCTTACGTTCGATAGCACGCTTGGCGATGGCGGAAAGTGCGTCTTCCGTAAATGTCAGCTTGACGCCTTCCATCTCAAAAAGACGCGCATACTGCTTGGTCAGCGCATTTTTGGGCTTGCTCAGAATCTGGATCAGAGCAGCTTCATCCAGGTCGTTCAGAGCCGCGATAACAGGCAGACGACCGATGAACTCTGGAATCAAACCAAACTTGAGAAGATCCTCAGGTTCCACGGTCTGGAGAATTGCTCCAAGACGCCGCTCGTCATCAGAACGCACATCCGCTCCGAAGCCAATGCCCGAGCCCTTGCCGCGAGCGGCAATGATTTTGTCCAGGCCCGCGAATGCACCACCGCAGATGAACAGCATGTTCGTCGTATCTACCTGCAGGAACTCCTGCTGGGGATGCTTGCGGCCACCCTGCGGCGGAACGGACGCAACGGTCCCTTCCATCAGCTTGAGCAGCGCCTGCTGTACACCTTCACCCGACACGTCACGCGTAATGGAGGGGTTATCGGACTTACGAGAAATCTTATCGATTTCATCGATGTAGACGATGCCACGCTGCGCACGCTCAACGTTATAGTCTGATGCCTGAAGAAGCTTCAGGATGATGTTCTCAACGTCCTCGCCCACATAACCTGCTTCGGTCAGCGTCGTGGCATCAGCCATGGTAAACGGTACGTCAAGAATACGAGCCAGCGTCTGAGCCAGCAGCGTCTTGCCTGTTCCGGTGGGGCCAATCAGAAGAATGTTCGACTTCGCGATCTCGATGTCATTGCTCTTCTGAGCATGGGCCAGACGCTTGTAGTGGTTATGAACGGCCACAGAAAGCGCGCGCTTGGCCTCGAACTGACCAATGACGTAATCGTCCAGAACCTTGCAGATTTCTTTTGGCGTCGGAACACCGTCTCGGGACTTCACGAGATGCGTCTTATGCTCCTCGCGAATGATGTCCATGCACAACTCAACGCATTCATCACAGATGAAAACTGTCGGGCCAGCGATCAGCTTGCGCACTTCGTGCTGGGATTTCCCACAGAACGAGCAATACAGGGTGTTTTTGGAATCGCCGGATTTGTTGCTCATCGCTGTTCCTCTTTCCCCTCACGCACGCACCGACCACTTTTCGGCAGCAGACATGCGGAAGCACTTAAAACTCTAGGCCGAGGTCTCAGCCTTCGGCAACCCCGAAGCCCTGGGCTCCAAGACATGAAAAGCGGCATATCGGTATGCCGCTTTTTCTTTCCAAGGGGAGCAACCTGCTCCCCTGTCACTTCAAACAAATTCAATCCTGACTGGCTGCCACGTTGGGGTGACGTCGCACAACAGCGTCAATCAGACCGAATTCTTTCGCTTCTTCAGCAGACAGATAGCTATCACGCTCGAGCTTGCGCTCGATCTCTTCAAGCGTCTGCCCGGTGTGCTCACGATAGATTTCGTTCAGGCGCTGACGGATCAGCAGGATCTCACGAGCCTGAATCTCAATATCGGACGCCTGACCCTGTGCTCCACCAGATGGCTGATGCACCATCACGCGCGCATTTGGCAGGCAGTAACGATGCCCCTTCTCGCCACCCGCCAGTAGCAGCGACCCCATGGACGCAGCCTGACCAATGCAGACAGTGCTAACCGGGCAACGAATGTACTGCATCGTGTCATAGATCGCGAGACCAGCGGAAACGACACCGCCAGGGCTGTTGATGTAGAACGAAATTTCCTTGGTCGGATTAACGCTCTCAAGATACAGAAGCTGAGCGCTGATCAAGGATGAAACCTGATCGTAAACCGGGCCGGTCAGGAAGATGATACGCTCCTGAAGGAGGCGTGAAAAAATGTCGAAAGCTCGCTCTCCGCGGGCAGTCTGTTCGACCACCATCGGCACCAGAGAGTTGTTGAACACCTCGACGGGATCGCGGTCCCCAATGGTCATACTGTCTGTTCCTCAATGCCCGATGGGCTGTCTGTTCTCTCTAACATGGACCCGAGAGAGCGTTCCGTCAAAGGGAGCAGACAGCAAAACGGGCACTCCTGAGAGTGCCCGTCCTTCTTACGTCAGTACTCTCAGAGCTCGGCAGGCGGGATTTCTGCGAGTTCTTCAGGTGTGACTTCCTTTTCGGTGACATCAGCCAGCTCGATCAGATAGTCGACAACCTTGTTTTCCAGGATCGGGCCACGGAGCCCTTCAACAGCCTGCGGGTTCTTGGAGAAGAACTCGAAAACCATCTTTTCCTGACCCGGGTAACGCTGAGCTTCCTGCTGCATCGCACCCAGCAGTTCCTCGCGGGAAACCTGGATTTCCTGCTTGCGACCGATTTCAGCCAGAAGCAGACCCAGCTTTACGCGACGCTCTGCAATACGACGGTAATCTGCACGCAGGGTCTCTTCGTCCTTGCCTGCATCTTCCTCGTCCATGCGACCAGCTTCGCGATCCTGCTCGACGCGGGTCCAGATCTGACCGAACTCGGCGTCAACCATGCTCTGCGGGGCTTCAAAGTCGGTCTTCTCGGACAGGGCGTCCAGAAGCTCGCGCTTGATGCGCAGACGGGAAAGCTGCTTGTACTCGCCTTCAGCCTGTTCCGTGATCAGGGAGCGGATCTGCTCGATGCTCTCAAGACCAATATCCTTGGCCAGATCATCGTTGATTTCCGGATCAACAGGCTTCTTCAGGGACTTCGCCTTGATGTCGAAGGTCACAGCCTTACCGGCCAGTTCTTCAGCCTGATAGTCTTCCGGGAACGTCACGTTGATAACGCGCTCTTCCCCGGCCTTCATGCCTTCCATCTGCTCGGCAAAACCCGGGATGAAGCCTTCGCCGCCGATTTCGACGTTCACGTCTTCAGCCGTGCCACCGTCAAACGGCGTGCCATCATGCTTGCCAACGAAGTCAACGCAGACCACGTCGCCCTTTACGGCAGCGCGATCTTCTTCAATGGCGTCAAACTTGCGGCTGCGACGGGCGAGGTCAGCCAGAGCCTTGTTCACGACTTCTTCGTCAACCTTGGAGGTCAGACGTGTCAGCTTCAGACCGGACAGGTCAGGAACTGCAATTTCCGGCAGAACTTCGACTTCGATCTTGAATTCCAGATCGCCATCAGAGTCCGGAGCAGAAACCAGCTCGACCTTCGGCTGCATAGCCGGACGGACGTCCTGTTCCTGGAGAAGCTTGCCAACCGTGTCGTTAACAACTTCTTCCATCAGTTCCGCATTCACGGCTGCGCCATGACGCTGCTTGACGAGAGATGCCGGCACCTTGCCCGGACGGAAACCCGGAAGCTTGATCGTGCGCGCAACTTCTGCGAGTCGGGCTGCGCGACGAGCCTGCAGGTCGGCAGACGGGACAACGACAGTGAAGGCGCGCTTAAGTCCTTCGTTGAGCGTGGGCGTAACCTGCATGAGCCAGGCGATCCTCTCGGTCGGGTATGTTAAAATCTCTTCTCAGGAAACCGGGTTGGTACGGGCGGAGGGACTTGAACCCCCACGACTTGCGCCACCAGAACCTAAATCTGGCGTGTCTACCAATTCCACCACGCCCGCTCAGCCCCGTCTCCGGGGTTCGTGTTACCGAACCTTGGAAGCGCGGCCTTTAGCGCATGAAACGCTACTTCACAACAGGGCGGCCACCGGGTTTTTGCTTAAATCCGCCTTTGAAAGCTCTGTCGCGACGCTCCGCGCCTCTCCCAGAGGAAGATCCAGATCCTCTGCGACGGGCCACCCACCGTGATCACGGGCTGCCTGTATTCCCGCCTCACCATGCAGCCAGACACCTGCGCAACACGCTTCCCAGACCTCCATTCCCGCAGCCATCAAAGTCCCAATCACACCCGTCAGCGTGTCGCCCGACCCTGCAGTAGCGAGCGCCGATGTGGCGTGCGCATTGATTGCAATGCGTCCGTCTGGCGCAGCTATGATGGTATCTGAACCCTTCATGACCATCACGGCATTCAGTTCACGCGCCGCACTCAAGGCAGCTTCAGTTCGACTCCCCGTCACAGGGCCAAACAGCTTTTTGAATTCGCCGATATGCGGCGTGACAGCCGCCACACCTTTCAGACGAGAAAGGTCTTCCGACCCCCACGCCAAAGCACCAGCATCCGCAAGAACCGTTTTTTTTGCTGCCAATAGCGCAGGGAGAACTTCAGAAACCTCTTCAGGGGTCAGGCCGGGCCCGCAGATCCAAACCTTCCGTCGCAAATCTTCCAGCAGGGAGCCAAGAGGCTGGTCATCAATGATGAGTCCCGGGTCGCCGAGTCGATAGGCTTCGGCAGCTTTTCGGGCTGCGATGCGGACAAGCCCGGCACCTGTCCGCCGTGCGGCTCGTGCTGCCAGCCTTGTGGCGCCCGGCATAACAGCACCACCACAGACACTCACAACACCGCGTCGATATTTATAGTCTCCCTCTCCGGAGACCGGCAGCTCCCAAAGCCCGGGCCAATTGAAGCTTATTTTAGGCGTCAGGCCACTCCATGCCTGCTCAGGCATACCGATATCGGCGCAGACCAATTCTCCGCACAATCCTCGCCCCGGCTCCAGAAAATGACCTGGCCGTGGCCTCACAAACGTGACAGTCAACGCGCAACTCTGTGCCTGACCGAGCACTTCTCCAGTTTCTCCGGATACGCCACTCGGCATATCGATCGCCACACGTCGAGGAACAGCTGCGAGCACTTCAGCTACGTCGTCACTGACTGGACGCTTCAACCCGGACCCAAAAACAGCATCAACCAGCAGGTCAGCTCCTTCCAGAGACGCTCTCTCGAATGGCAGCACAGGACCAGCCCACCCTGACGCAGCGACAAATGCCGGCCTACCCTCTTTGGGAACACCCATCGCCACCACTCGGACCGACCACCCCCATCGCGCCAGAAGACGGGCCACGACGTAACCGTCTCCCCCATTGTTGCCCGGGCCGCAAACAACGGCCACGCGACATTTCTGAAACCGCTTGCGAATGGCTCGAGCAACGGCCCATCCCGCATTTTCCATGAGTTGCGCGACAGGAACGACAGCCGAAGCAGCATGATCCATCATGTCGCTTTCCTCGGGTGTTAGCAGCGCAAGAGGGTATGGAGGCATAACTCTGTTTTTCTCCTGATGAGCGGGCATGCTTACAGAAAGCACAGGCGACATCCGCGTTCCCTATGGCCTTTGGACATTCCCCTCGGGTAACCTCCAGCCGATACATCAGGGATATCCCTGCTCTTCCTTCACCCACCTGACCATGACGAGGATCAATGACGGGTTCACTTCTCTGGAGCCTAGTGCTCGCAATCCATCTTCTGTGCATGACATACTGGATTGGCGGATCGATCTACTCCGCGTTGGTTGTCCGCTCCACAGTCGGCCTCCTTGACCCCGGACCACGCTCTTCGGTTCTTCTGCAAAACTACACACGCTTTTTCAAAGGTCTCTGGCAGGTTGTGCCTTTTTCCCTGGTGAGCGGTTGGGCGCTTGTTTTCCATGAAGGCGGCTTTGCTGCCGTAAACTGGACGATCAATGCCATGCAGCTGATCGGGATTGTCATGGCGGTGGTTTTCATAACGACAGTTCGCGGACCATTCCTGCGAGCCCGCCGGGCCATGCGCCCTCAGCCTGCTGTTTTTGATACTCTCAGAAACCGGATGGTTCTCATGGCTGGCCTTGGTCTTGTGAACATTCTGATTGCAGCCATGGCGCACGGCATGTGATTGTGGTAGCGATATGGCGCTTCATGGGCTGTATCGCTTGCCATTCCAGCGTTTAGCCGATAACGCACCACTTTAAAGTTGCGGGACATGTGCCCGCCCTCAACTCCGGTCCATTCCGTCAGGTCTGTACCGTCAACGAGAGTCTCGAGAGTCATTTGAGCGCGAAAACGACCTCCGGTCCTTCCAAGCCCCGTACCTCTGCCCCTGCAAAACGCGGACGCCCCGTAGGCAGCCGTGCGAAGGCAATCAAGAATTCCCCGATCGAAACGGAAGATGCCGATTCGGCTACTCCTGAGCCGGTCGTAGCTGAAAAGAAGCCTCGCGGTCGTCGTCCCGCAGCTCAAAAGACCGAGACAGAAGCCGTTGCCAAGACCGCAACACCTTCTCGTCGGCGCACGAAGGCAGTTGCAATCTCCGAAGAGGAAAGCGCACCAGAAACTGCTGAAGTTGCCCCAGTACGTCGTGGCCGTCGCCCCAAGAGCGAGACGGTTGATACCGACACTGTGAGCACTCCTCGCCGCAAGGCAAGCAAGCCAGCTCCGGAAACAACCGATTCCGTCGAAGCTGTTGCTCCGGAAGCAACCGAAACTCCTGCGCCCAAGCGCCGCGGTCGCAAGCCGAAGGTTGTGAGTGACGCTGTCGTTGAAGAAGTCGCAGCGCCTGCTCCCAAAAAACGCGGTCGTAAACCGAAAGTCGTTGCTGCTGAGGCTACACCTGAAGTCGTGGAGCCAGCAGAGACACCGAAGCCACGTCGCGGGCGTAAACCCAAAGCTGCTGTCGCAGCCGAGGTGTCCGCACCTGAACCAGCAGAAGCCGAAGCACGTCCTGAAGTTGCTCCTCCGGTAGAGGCAGCAGAGGCTCCAGCGAAAGCACCAGCTCGTCGTGGACGCCCTCGGAAGGTTCGGCCCGAGGCTGAAGCTCCGGTAACTGCGCCAGCTATTCCGGAAGTGGTCGCTGAGATTAAAGCTGAGCCGGCCCAAGCTGAAGTTGTAGTCGCTGTTGAGACCTCAGAAGACCGTCCGCGCTTTGCTGATCTAGGCCTTTCTGACGCCATCATGCGCGCCATTCAGGAACTCGGTTACGAGCATCCGACTCCTATTCAGGCTCAGGCTATCCCTGAAATTCTGAAGGGGCACGACGTTCTGGGTGTTGCTCAAACCGGAACGGGCAAGACAGCATCCTTCACGCTTCCGATGATCGAGAAGCTGTCTGGTTCTCGCGCTCGGGCCAGAATGCCGCGTTCGCTCATTCTTGAGCCGACACGTGAGCTGGCCCTCCAGGTTGCAGACAATTTCAAGCTTTACGGCAAGCACTTACGCCTGACCCATGCGCTGTTGATCGGCGGTGAAAGCATGGCAGAACAGCGCGAAGTTCTGAACCGTGGCGTGGACGTCCTGATTGCGACTCCGGGACGTCTTCTCGATCTATTCGGACGCGGCGGCCTGCTGCTGACACAGACAAGCACGCTCGTTATCGACGAAGCTGACCGTATGCTCGATATGGGATTCATTCCCGATATCGAAAAAATCGTCAGCTTGTTGCCTGCAAATCGCCAGACGCTTTTCTTCTCCGCCACTATGGCGCCGGAAATTCGTCGCCTTGCAGATGCATTCCTGAGAAATCCGGTACAGATCACGGTCTCCCGTCCATCTTCTGTCGCGACCACGATTGAAGAAGGCCTGATCGTCGTTGAAGAGGACGAGAAGCGTCGGGCACTTCGTAAGCTGCTTCAGGCGCAGAATGTTCAAAACGCCATTGTGTTCTGTAACCGCAAGCGCGACGTGGACATGCTTCAGCGTTATCTGACGAAGCACGGTTTCGCAGCGGGCCATCTGCATGGCGATCTTGCACAATCCTTACGCTTTTCAACGCTTGATAGCTTCAAGTCTGGAGAGCTGAAGATTCTGGTCTGCTCTGACGTTGCCGGGCGTGGAATTGACATCGGCGGTCTGTCGCATGTTTTCAATTTTGATCTGCCGTTCAATGCGGAAGACTATGTGCATCGCATCGGACGCACTGGTCGTGCCGGTAAGCATGGTCATGCCTTCAGCATTGCTGGACCGCGTGACCGCCGCCTCCTGGACGCAATTGAAACCCTGACAGGGAAGGTTATTCCCCGTCTGGAATTCGCCGGAATACAGTCCGTTGATTGGGCTCAGGAAGACGAGAATGGCCGTCTGATTCATACACCCAAGCAGGCACTCCCATCGCAGACTTCCGAAGAATCCAGCATCGAGGACGAATCGGAAGGACAGCGCCGTAACAAGCGCCGACGTGGAGGGCGCAAGCGCAATCGCACGGATCGTGACGAGACACAGGTGGCAAACGCGCCACAGCCTGTTGCAACCCCCGTTGCGCAGCCTGCTCCTCATGATCGCCAGTCCGTTGAACTTGCCCCTGCCTTTGAAAACGATGCGCCGAAGACAGGCTTTGGCGGCGATACACCTGCATTCATGCTGGTGCCTCGGCGACACAGGCTGTCGGTGGCAGCCGAAACAGACCTGACCCTTCCCGTTCAGCACGATGCTCGTCATTACGGTGATGAATAACCCCGGGACCGGAGCTTTTCCCCTCCGGATTGAAGGTTTAGGCGCTGCGGCTGACGGCGTGGCTCATCACGACGGGCATGTTCTTTTCATTCCTGGCACGTTGCCAGGAGAGGAAGTGCTAGCCCGTTTTTCTGGTACGCGCCCTGAACTGATTGAAATTACGGCTCCGTCGTCAGATAGAGTTGCACCTCCGTGCACTCTCTTTGGCGAATGCGGTGGCTGTGCGATTCAACAGATGTCATTGCCTGCGCTGCTGGACTGGAAGACAACGCGAGTCGCTGAAGCTCTAACAGCAGCGGGCTTTGAAGATCTTCCTGTTCCACAGCGTTATCAAACGCCGTCATACACGCGCCGACGCATGGACCTCGCGATCCAGCGTGTTCCAGGTGGCGTTATCCTCGGGCTTCATCGACGCAATGGCGATCCGGTGGATATGACGGAGTGTCATGTCCTGCACCCGACCCTTTTTGCTTTGCTGAAGCCACTCCGTGAGGTCCTGTCTTCTCTGGGTGCGTTGACCGGCCGTGGAGGCTTAGTCCTCAATCTTTTGGATAGTGGGCCAGACCTGACGCTTTCGACGCCAGCTGAGTTGACTACCGCTGACCGCACGAAACTTGCCGCCTTCGGGAGGCAACACGGACTGCCGCGGATTTCATGGCAAAACCCGAAAGATCGTTCTATTGAAACGGTCTCACAGACGCGGGCAGTCAAGGAAGCATTTGGAGGCGTGGAAATCACTCCGCCTCCTGCTGCCTTTCTTCAGGCGACTGAAGATGCGGAAAACGCCATTGTACAGGCTGTTGTTGATGGGCTTCCGCCACTCAACAAAAAAGATATCACAGTCGAGCTTTTCGCAGGCTGCGGTACTCTGACATTCCCCATGTCGGAAAAAGGCCGCGTAATAGCGTATGAAGGCGATCTTGCTGCTGCAACTTGCTTAAAGGCAGCAGCAGGCGGCCGACGGGTGGACGGATTCCATCGTGATCTTATGCGTCAGCCTCTTCTGCCTCAGGATCTGAAGTCAACGCGAGCTGTAGTTCTTGATCCGCCTTACGCTGGTGCTGGTGCACAGACAATGCCACTCGCCAAATCTGGCGTTAAAGACATTGTGTATGTGAGCTGTAATCCTGCTGCGTTGGAAAAAGATGGCCGCGCATTAAAAGAGGCAGGTTATTCAGTCCTGAACTGGACAATTGTGGACCAGTTCCTCTGGTCCACAGAAGTGGAAACGGTTCTGGTATTTTCACGTGATCCTAAACGGATCAAACGTGAAAACTCTCGCCGCAACCACAACGTCCCTTCTCATTTGGATTCCTGAAGGTAAATCCGGCTTCGAGATCCTTGATCTCGTAGTCCATGACTGTTCCCGTCAGAAAAAGTGTGGCCTTGCGATCAACAAGCAAGGTCACACCTTGATCTTCTACGCGCTCGTCCGTTACGGCTGGCTCATCCACAAAAGTCATTTCGTAAGACAGGCCTGAGCAGCCTCGCGTACCAACACCAATGCGTAAAAGTTGTCCCTGATGAGCGCCGGCATAGAGAACGCGCAACCTCTCAGCAGCACGATCAGACACAGACATCAGAGCGGGAAGTGGTCGACGTGTCAGGGTTTCAGACATGACTTTTGCCCCTCAGATCAGAACATATTAAGCGCAAGGCGCGCATCATCACTCATGCGGCTCATGTCCCACGGCGGATCCCATACGATTTCCACAGTGGCATTCGTCACATTTGGCACTTTCAGAATGGCGTCACGCACCATTTCCGGCAGTTCCTGAGCACTCGGGCAATTCGGAGCCGTCAGGGTCATTTCTACATTGACCCGGCCGTCATCATGCAGATCAATCGCGTAGATCAGACCCAGCTCATAAATGTTTACCGGGATTTCCGGATCATAAACGGTCGCGATGGCCGCTATAACAGCGTCCTGGTCCGGGCCGGTACCCTCACCTGTTACGGGAGTGCTCTCATCAATGGGGTGTTGTTCGGTCATGGCATCACTCATGTGAGCATCTTCCGTGCCCGTTCAAGGCCTGTGATCAGGACGTCAATCTCATCCTGTGTCGTGTAAATACCGAAGCTGGCGCGTGCCGTAGCATGCACACCGAGACGACGGACAAGCGGCTCCGCACAATGCTGACCAGCACGAATCGCAATTCCCAACTGATCCAGCAAGGTAGCGAGATCATGAGGATGAGCGCCGTCCATTACGAAGGACAGAACGCCACCACGAACCTGCGGAGACCCAAGAACTTTAAGCCCCTCAACCTCGCCCAGACGCTGCTCGGCATATGTGGTCAAGGCTGTTTCGTGACGAGAGATGGCGTCGTAGCCAATCCCCTCCACGAACTTAACGGCCGCGCCCAGACCAATCGTTTCCAGAATGGCAGGGGTTCCTGCTTCGAATTTATGAGGGACAGTCGCCCAGGTCGCACGCTCGAAGGAGACATTCTGGATCATCTCGCCACCACCCAGGAACGGTGGCATGGCATCTAGAAGCTCCCGCTTACCCCAGAGTACGCCGATACCTGTTGGCCCATAAAGCTTATGGCCAGTGAAGGTAAAAAAATCTGCTCCGATATCCTGCACATCGATTTTCCGATGTACGACAGACTGCGACCCATCAAACAGAATGCGTGCGCCATGAGCATGAGCGATTTCTGCCAGTCTTTTGGCAGGTGTGACGGTCCCCAGCACATTCGACATATGCGTAATGGATACGAGAGCGACATTGCCATCATCCAGAAGCGCTTCATACGCCTCAAGATCGATGTCACCACTCCCATCCATTGGGGCCACACGGAGTTCGATACCAACCCGGTCCCGCAACATGAGCCATGGGACAATATTGGCATGATGCTCCAGTTCTGAGATCAGAACCGCCTGCCCTGGCTTCATCAGAGAACCAAGACTATGCGCCACCAGATTGATGGCCTCTGTGCTGTTTCGCGTGAAGACAACCTCATGGCGGTCTGGCGCATTAATGAGCCCTGCGACAGCATCACGCGTACGTTCGTAAGCTTCTGTTGTCCGCTCACTCATCCAGTGCAAGCCGCGATGAATGTTGGCGTACTGATGATACGCCGCATCGCGCATGGCTTCGATCACGCATTCCGGCTTCTGGGCTGAAGCGGCGCTGTCGAGAAAGACGAGCGGACGACCATGCACCTGCTCAGACAGGATCGGAAACTGCGCGCGTACGGCCGGCGTCATGCTGTGATGCTCCGGATCAGTACGTCGCGAAGAGTCTCATCTGTTACGAGATCAAGTGCATCCAGAAGGAAGGCCTGAACGAGAATAGCGCGCGCTTCTGCTTCTGGCACACCACGAGAGCGCAGATAGAAAAGCTGCTCGTCATCCAGTGCTCCCACAGTCGCGCCATGGCTGCACTTTACGTCATCCGCGTAAATTTCCAGCTCAGGCTTACTGTTAATCTGCGCCTTCTCTGACAGAAGAAGCGCCTGATTCATCTGATAGCCGTCAGTCTTCTGGGCAACACGATCGACGAGAATCTTGCCTTGGAACACGCCCTGTCCGCTCTCGGAGAGCACAGTCTTAACCGTTTGGCGCGATCCACAATCAGGCGCTGCATGATGAATCATGGACGTCAGGTCGTTCAGGCGCGTGCCATCCACGATCTGAATTCCGTTCACATGGACCTGTGCATGGGCTTGGGTTAGCGTCGCAACAACTTCGTGCCGCGCCAGCTCACTACCCTGATTCAGGGTAAAGCTGTCGTAGTTTCCGTTCGCGTCCACGGATGCATAAACAAGAGCAAGATGCCCCGCGTCCGCGCCCTCACGCTGCAGTTTGACGTGATTCAGCTGGGCACCCTTCCCAACCACAATGTCAAACCGCGGATTAGTCACATACCGACCGTCCCCTGCGTTAACATCGAACACCGTCAGAGATGCACCGTCTTCCAGAACAATCTGATGGCGCAGGTGTGTGGAAATGGCGTTCCCTGAGGTGAGCGAAACGAGGACAAGCGTTCCAGCAGCAACGCCCGCAGGCACGCGAATGGACAAACCATCCTGACGCAGGGCTGCGTTGAGAATAGCTGAAAAGCGATCCTCTAACGGGTCAACGGCTTCACCCTGCGAACGAACGAGATTTTCCGAAAGGCGTGTTTGAGACACAGCCTCCAGCCCATTCGCGAAAACTACACGGCTTTCCGCCTCTGGTAACGCAAGTACATCCAACAGCGACTGCACGTCGTGATCCGACAGTGCAGGCGCTTCGTTCCACACCGTTTCCGTAAAGGCCCGCAGTGGCGTATATCGCCATGCCTCGACACGCCGCGTGGGAATCCCGCGCTCAGCCAGAACAGAGCCATGTCCCGCTGCACGCCCGACGAAAGCGCTCAGGGCTGGGGACGACTGAACTGCGGTCCCTGTACTCACGCTGCAGCCTCGAGGAACTGGGTGTAGCCCTGCTTTTCAAGCGTCTTCGCTACTTCCGGACCACCACTAAAGATGATCTTGCCCTTGGCCATGACATGCACACGGTCAGGAACGATGTAATCGAGCAGACGCTGATGATGCGTGATGACAAGCGCGGAGAAGTCTGGCCCGCGAAGAGAATTCACGCCATCTGCAACGATACGCAAGGCATCAATATCCAGACCACTGTCTGTCTCGTCGAGAATAGCGAAAGAGGGCTGCAGCAAGCGCATCTGGAGCACTTCATTGCGCTTCTTCTCACCGCCGGAGAAGCCTACATTAACAGCACGCTTAAGCATTTCGTCAGACATGGACAGACGCTTGGTCTCAGCCCGGACGGCCTTCAGGAACGCAACAGCGTCCAGTTCGTCTTCACCACGCGCACGGCGCACCGCATTTACGGCTGTCCGCAGAAAATTGGCGTTATTGACGCCCGGCAGCTCGACGGGAGACTGGAATGCGAGAAATACGCCCAGAGCCGCACGCTCTTCAGGGTCCAGAGCTAGAAGATCCTGACCTTTAAAGGTCGCGCTTCCGCCCGTTACTTCGTAGTCATCGCGGCCGGAAAGGACATAGGAGAGCGTAGATTTGCCGGAGCCATTTGGACCCATGATGGCATGGATTTCGCCCTTTGGAATTTCAAGGTCGATCCCTTTCAGGATTTCCTTTGGCGTCCCATCGGCATCAATGCGTGCTTCGAGGCCCTGGATCTTGAGAAAATCATTCATGTCTTAACCCACACTTCCTTCGAGGCTGACCTGGAGTAGCTTCTGAGCCTCGACCGCGAATTCCATTGGCAGCTCCTTGAGCACCTCGCGGCAAAATCCATTAACAATCAAACCAACTGCGTCTTCTTCAGAAAGCCCGCGAGAGCGACAGTAGAAAAGCTGGTCTTCGGAGATTTTAGACGTCGTTGCTTCGTGCTCGATACGCGCGGTCATGTTGCGGCTCTCGATATACGGAACCGTATGTGCACCACACTGATCACCGATCAGCAGACTGTCGCACTGCGTGAAATTGCGCGCATTGCGAGCCTTCGGCTGCATACGAACAAGACCACGATATGTGCTGTCAGAGCGACCGGCCGAGATGGTCTTGGCAATGATGGTCGAGCGCGTATTCGGCGCCAGATGAATCATTTTCGTACCTGTATCAGCCTGCTGGTGATTATTGGTCACAGCCACCGAGTAGAATTCGCCAACCGAGCCCTCGCCTGCCAAAACGCAGGATGGATACTTCCACGTAATCGCAGACCCGGTCTCAACCTGCGTCCAGGAAATTTTGGACCTTGCGCCGCGGCAGGCCCCGCGCTTCGTCACGAAGTTATAAATGCCACCGCGACCTTCGTCGTCTCCCGGATACCAGTTCTGCACCGTAGAGTACTTGATGGACGCATCATCCATCGCAATTAGCTCGACAACCGCCGCATGAAGCTGATTTTCATCTCTCTGAGGAGCCGTACACCCCTCCAGATAAGAGACGCTCGCCCCATCTTCGACGATAATCAGGGTCCGCTCGAACTGGCCGGTATTGCGGGCATTGATCCGGAAGTACGTGGAGAGTTCCATCGGGCAACGCACACCCTTTGGAACGAACACAAACGACCCGTCCGTAAAAACAGCGGAATTCAATGCTGCAAAAAAATTGTCAGCGGCTGGTACAACCGAACCAAGGTACTGCTTTACGAGATCCGGATGTTCGCGAATGGCATCCGAAATCGGGCAGAAGATGACACCAGCTTCTTCAAGCGTCTTGCGGAAGGTTGTCGCAACCGACACGCTGTCAAAAACAGCGTCAACGGCAACAGGCAGACGCTTCTGATCTTCAGCACCTTCTACACCAGCCAGCAACGCCTGCTCATGCAGCGGAATGCCTAGCTTGGCGTAGGTTTTGAGAAGTTCGGGATCGACTTCATCCAGACTTTTCGGGCCAGGCTTCTTCTTGGGCTGAGCGAAGTAATGCGCATCCTGATAATCAATCGGAGGGTGGCTGACTTTGGCCCATTCGGGCTCTTTCATTTCCAGCCACATGCGGAAAGCCTTGAGACGCCATTCCAGCATCCACTCAGGCTCTCTCTTACGCTCCGAGATCAGGCGAACCGTATCTTCATTCAGGCCCTTGGGAGCGATATCCATTTCGATATCAGTCTCGAAGCCCCACTCGTAACTGGACTTCGCGAGCTTTTCGACTGTCTCGCGGGTCTCCGTCACAGCTGGCATGATTTGGTGTCCTCAGTTGACCGGGTCAGCCACGGGGACTGGCCCGGCGCCGGTAGTGTCGAGAGAAGGCTCCTTGGGCGCCTTCCCGCTATGTAGAACGGAATGTCGGTCCATATCCGCAAGCGTAATACTGTTGAGCGTTCGGAGAATGGCGTCATTCACCATGTCCCATTGCCCCGAAAGGCCACATAGGGAGCTATGTTCGCACTCCCGACCGTCGCAGCAGGCTGTAATCGAAATCGGACCATCAACAACGGCGATAACCGTGGCGATCGTAATTTCTTCCAGCGCACCTGCCAGCCGATAACCGCCACGGGCCCCTCGATGAGAGATGACGAGTCCGCTCGAAGCCAAACCCTTAAGCAGCTTTGCAACGGTTGGCTCGGGTACTCCGGTCTCTCCTGCCAGCGCGGCGGCTGTTGCCAGACCCTCGTGCTGTCCGAGGTGGACAAGGAGGACGGTGGCATAATCGGCTAGTTTGGAGAGCCTCAGCATAGCTTGCACACTCACATTACATTCATTCAAGACTTATGAAGTCCTGATTAGGTTCCAGATGACCCATGCTGTCACAAAGGTCAAGAAGTTTGTGATGTCTTAAACGGAGTTATAACCTCTTCAGACACCGAAAAACAGGCGGGAGATCAGATCAAGGCCAGCTCCAGCCGAAAACCCGACGACAGTCCCGTTAACGCGAATATAGGCCAGATCCCGCCCTACACGTGCTTCCAGACGGCGCGCAAGGTCATCGCCATCCCATCCTGCCATGACATTGGCGATAAACCCGGAGAGCTTGTCTCTGACGCCAGGAAGCAGCTTCGAGACCATGCGCTCCACGGTCGTATTGATGCGCTCTCTCAGCGGATCATTTTCACGCATGGACGTTGCCAGGCCGGTAATCGCCGTATCCAGAACAGAGGCACTCCAACCGTCCTCTTTTGCGCAATCCTCTTCTGCCATCCGGCGGACGCGCTCCCAGAGCTCGCCGCTCCAGGCCTTCAGGCTGGAATGGGTCAGAACCGAGCCAATCGCTCGCGTCAGATCCTGTCGGCGATCCGGATCCGTTTCCATCCGATCGATTTCACCCCGCACCCACGTCGTGAAGCCATGCCGAATGTCCGAGTCCATCGGATCGATCCGTTCAATTTCTGCCTGAAGAGCCGTCAGAACCCGATTGGCAACGGATCCGCCAATGGCCCAGCCGAGGAAGCGTCCCCCCTGTTCACGCACCCGCTCCTCGACGAACTGCCTCAGATCACCTTCCTTGGCAGCGACCGTGGCCTTGAGCTTTGCCAGAAGGAAGGAGAGCACTTCCTGATGCATCTCACTGTCCACCATTGCCCTCATGGCGCGAGAGACGAGTGGCGCGATTTCCTCACCATTGAGCAGGACCGGCAGCGCGCGCGATAGAGCAGCACTCGCCCGACCGTCCTCAAGGCGATCAAACAGGCTGGGGATACTGGCGCGCAGCGTGGCGACAAGTGTCTGTCGGGTAGATGGCTCGCTGAGGGCGTCCGCAATCAAACCTGGCAGATCAATCTTGGAGAGGGCCCGATGAACGTCGGCATCCGTAAAGAACTGACCGGACACAAACCGGCCCAGCGCCTGCCCTAGCCGCACCTTCTGTCTGGGAAGGATAGCCGTATGAGGAATAGGAAGTCCCATCGGATGTCGGAACAGGGCCGTCACTGCAAACCAGTCCGCCAAGCCTCCGACAACGCCAGCTCGTGAGCCTGCCCGGAGCACGCCTAACGCCAGGCTATCGTCGTAGAAATGTCTGGCCGCGAGATAGGTCGTGCCTGTGGCAACCGCGCCCATGCCGATCAGAAGGCCTCCGGCCAATCTTGTTGGCGAAGATCCTTTCTGCGGAGTGGCCTGACTGACATCTTTCTTCATATCCGGATGCATGAAGCCTCCGATAGCATCATCCGGACGCACTGTCGCGTCCGCAACAAGGTTGCGCTTACAGGCCGGGCATGGAACATAACTTGCCCGTTTTCAATTTACCTCCCGCAGAAGCGAGACTGCTCCCGATGTCTGACTGCGCCTCCCGGCACGACACATCCCTTTCCGACCGCATCGACGCCATGACCACGCGCCTGACACAGGAACGCAACGGTCTTAGTGATCTGATTGCCTCCATTGGTGATGAACTGTCCATCGGAAAAGGTGAGAAAATCGAGGAGCTGGAACACACAGTTCGAACATTGCGGGACGAATATTTTTCGCAGCGTGCCGCTCATCTTCGCCAATATGTCGGTCTTGAAGATGCGGACCCGACAGAGCGTCTGAAGCAGGTTGCTGCCAAACTGGTCGAGCAGGCACCGTCGCCGGAAGCCCTGACCAAACCAGCAATTGCTGCTGTCTTTACAGCTCACCCAACGTTTGCTCTGGCTGACCACGTCTATGCGCTCATGGCCGAACGTGCCTCCAATCCGGAAGCGCCTCTCCCATGCCTGACAACACATCGCCGGTCGGCACCGCCGACACTTGCCGATGAGCAGTCCCTCGCCCTGGCTGCCGTTTTGCGTGGCCGCGATGCCCTTGATGAGCTCACGACATCTCTCATTGAAAAAATGACATCCCGGTGGGCGAACGAGGCGGATCATGTGGATCCCTCACCCGTCATTCTCGCAAGCTGGGTCGGTTTTGATACAGACGGGCGCAATGACATTGGCTGGTGGGACACAATTCGCATCCGTCTGGAACTCAAACTTGCGCAGCTTGAACGTCTTGAATCGGGCCTGACTGAACTCCGCCTTCAGGACACGGCACTGGCGATGCGTGTTCGCCGCGCCATGGAAGCGGTCCGGACACAACATGCCGCATGTCCGAGAAGCAAAAGTGCTACCCCCGAAGACATTCGCGACTTTGCACAGACCCTGATCGCGCACCGCGAAAAAGCACTGTTGGACGCGAAAGAACTCCAGCCCTTCTTCCGAGATGCCGCATCGGGACTGGAAGCGTCAGATGCCCTGCGACTGCGCACACTCCGGGCTGGGTTCATGAGCCACGGTCTTGGTATTGCGCATATCCACACGCGACTGAATGCCGCTCAAATCTATAACGTTGCAAGAACGCGCCTCGGTCTGACGGACGACCCGGCTCTTCCGTCTCGCCGTCGAGTGCTGCTGTCTCGAATCAACGATGCCCTCGATGATCTAACAGCGCGCCATGTCGATTTTGGCTCTCTGCTCGTCGAGCCGGCATCGGCCGCGCGCCTGATGATGACGATGGCGCAGATTCTCAAGCACATCGATACCGGCTCCCCCATCCGTTTCCTTATTGCTGAAACAGAAAGCGGATACACGCTGCTGGCCACGCTGTGGCTCGCCCGCCTGTTCGGCATTCAGGATCATCAGATCGAAATTTCTCCTCTTTTCGAGACAGAAAGCGCACTCGAAAACGGAGAGACTATCCTTGAAGAAGCGTTCCGCTCCCCACACTGGCGGGATTACCTCCGCGCGAATGGCAGGCTATCCCTGCAGTTCGGTTATTCGGACTCGGGTCGATATGTCGGGCAGTTAGCTGCCACGAATCTGGTTGAGCGCCTGCGGATGCGGACGCTGGACCTGCTGAAAGAACATGATCTCGAAGACGTTGCCCTCACACTGTTCGACACCCATGGCGAAAGTATCGGCCGCGGCGCCCATCCTTTCAGTCTTCGTCAGCGTCTGGACTATTTTTCTCCGGCAAGAACGCGGATTGCATTCCAGAATGCTGGTGTCGGCTGCCGTGTAGAAACCGCATTCCAGGGTGGTGACGGCTATACGCTGTTCGGAACGGGAAGCATTGCAGCCTCCACGATTGCGACATTGGCCGAGCATGTGGCGCACGTTCCGACGAGCGTAAATGATCCAGTCTATGAACGCCCGGACTTTGCAGCAGACTTCTTTTCGACCATCGCGCTGGACATGGGCGCTCTGGTCAACGATCCGGGATATGCAGCACTATTGAGTGCTTTCGGACCATCCCTGATCGACAAGACAGGCTCCCGTCCCTCTGCACGTCAGTCTGACGCCGCTACAGTGACGCGCATCACGCATCCAAGTCAGCTACGTGCTATCCCGAACAATGCGATCCTTCAGCAGCTTGGCTGGTGGGCCAATGTGCTGCATGGACTTGGAAGTGCGGCGCAGCGTCATCCGGAAACATTCGAGCAGTTTGTCACCAGTTCGCCACGTTTCCGCGAAGCCATGGACTTTGCTCGACAGGCCTTGGCTCACTCCGATCTGGAAGTCCTGCGTGCAACAATACGTCAGCTTGATCCGGGGACCTGGCTGGATCGGGCCTCCAAGGCGCAGGACGAAGAAGAGCGTCAGAATTTCCTGACCATTTCCCATGGATTGGAAGTTCTACGTTTCTGGACGAGCGCACCGGCAATGTTCCGCCGTATCCAGACGGATCATATTGCCCTGCGCGCCGCGTGGCCCGATGCACCGCATATGGAGCCCCGCGAAAAGTTGCTGCACGCCATCCGCTTTGCACTGATTGATCGCCTGTGGGTTCTGTCTACGCGCATTCCCTATTTTGGCCCTCGCAATAGCCTGACACGTGATTCCATCACCAACCTGATCCTGTGTCTGGATATCCCGCGATCTCTGCATCTGCTGGATGACCTCTTCCCGGTCTCTGGCCCAAGCGTAGCCAATCTGGACTTCGGCGAGCCAGGCGACGCAGGTGAAGAAAGTGGTTTTGCCCGGGAACACCGGGAAATTTTCCAGCCGCTGGAACGATCGTTCAACCTGCTACGGGAAATCGGCGTGGCAATCATGCATACGAACCGTGCATTCGGTTAAGAACGAAACATTATAACATCTGGCTTGTCTGCAAGTCAGCTATGCGTTTAGAGAAGGGCAGAACACTTAACACAAGGCCCTTCTGAATGCTTCGCAAGGCTCTCTTCCTGGGTGTTGCCATGATGGTAACACCCGCTCTTGCCGCTGAACCCGCCAAGGACACTCCTGCCCCCAATGCCGACAGCGTTACACGCGGCACGGTAGTCGTGGATGGCTCGACCATTCCTTATCAGGCTGTTGCCGGGACCATTCTCGTGCACGGGTCAGAATACAATGATTCCAATGAGGTTCTGACCAAGCGCGGCATCAAGGTTGAAGCCGGCAAAGACGACAGCGACAAGAACCCGCCTGTCGCATCGATGTTCTATACCGCCTACTTCAAGGATGGCGCTCCATCAGCGAAGCGTCCCATTACCTTCCTGTATAACGGCGGGCCTGGGTCGGCGTCTGTCTGGGTTCATATGGGGACGTTCGGGCCACGTCGCGTCAACACACCCGGTGACCAGCATCTTCCCGCCGCGCCTTACGCTCTCATCAACAATCCCCAGTCTCTACTGGACGTGTCTGACGTTGTGTTTGTCGATGCTCCGGGAACCGGCTTCTCGCGTATTGCGGGCAAGGATGCAGCCAAGGAGTTCCTTGGTGTCGATGGTGACGGAGAAGCATTCACCCACTTCATCTCGAAGTTTCTTGCAAAGTACCACCGCTACAATTCGCCCAAATACCTGTTTGGCGAAAGCTACGGCACCATGCGCTCCGCAGTCGTCATCAATGATCTGGAGCAGGAAGAGAACATCGATTTCAATGGTGTCATCCTGCTCTCCCAGATCCTGAATTACGACAACAGCGCTGATGCACCGCAGTTCAACCCTGGCGTTGATGACCCGTATGTTCTCGCTCTACCCACCTATGCTGCGACGGCGTGGTATCATCATTGCCTGCCACAGCAGCACCCGGACCTGAAGGCCTTCCTGAAGGAAGTCGAGCATTTTGCTGTGACGGATTATACCGTTGCGCTCCGTCAGGGAGCAGACCTGCCGGAAAGCGAGCGTCAGGCCATCGCAGAGAAGCTCCACACCTACACTGGCCTGCCGGTGGACTATATTCTGCGCTCTGATCTCCGCGTGAACGGCGGCCAGTTCGAACAGCAGCTTCAGGCTGCAACGGGAATGGCAACAGGTCGCCTCGATACGCGGTATTCCAGCCCGACGCTTGATCCGATGACGAAGGAAGCGGATTACGATCCGCAGTCCAGCGCTATCAGTTCTGCCTATGTTTCGGTCTTCAATGACTATGTGCGGAACACTCTGAAGTACGGCACAGACGAAACCTACCGCCTCTTCAATCCTGAAGGGAACTGGGACAACAAACATACCCAACCAGGACATGGCTATCAGCCCAAAGGCGTTCCCAATGTCATGAGCGACCTTGCCATGGCAATCAAGACGAACCCGAACCTGCATGTGATGCTAAACGGTGGCTACTACGATCTCGCAACGCCTTACTACGAAGGTATTTACGAGATGAAGCATCTTCCGATGGCTACCAGCCTTCAGAAGAACATCGAATACGCTCAGTATTCGTCCGGACACATGGTCTACGTAGACCCGGCAGCCTTGCAGCAGCTTCATGACAATGTCGCAGCGTTTATCCGCCGGACAGACAATCTGCACTGATCTCAAGCGTTTTCAGAAAAGGCGACGGAGGGGCAACCTTTCATCGCCTTTTATTATGCGTCATCAGGCTCGCCTATTTAAACAAAAACTCTGGCGAGGCGTCTGATTAAAAACTCGCATACACGCTACGGCTCGATCGCTGGGGTGACCTTTTCAAGCGAACATTTAGTCTAGACGCCAACGTTGGGACAGCCTGCGTCAGATGAAGAGCGACACTATCAGAAGCCTGTAAAAGCTGGCGCTCCTAAGTGCTAACACTCGCAGAAGAAAACCTAACAAGACGAGAAACACTCTGCTTGCAGAAAATTATTCGTGGAAAGAGCAGCGATAACAGACGCTTGCGTTTCAGGCAGCGGTATCCAGGTGTCTTTATAAAATATAGCAATAAAAAACCCCGCCAGATTGCTCTGGCGGGGTCAGATGTCTCACCGAGGTGAAAAAATCAGGCGGACTTCGCCATGATTTCTTCAGCCACGTTACGAGGAACAGCCTCGTAGTGGTGGAACTGCATGGTGAAGGATGCACGACCCTTCGTTGCAGAACGCAGATGGGAAATGTAGCCGAACATTTCCTTCAGCGGCACCTGGGAACGGATCATCACGGTCGAACCAGACGTTTCCTGGCTCTGGATGATGCCGCGGCGACGGTTAAGATCGCCAACAACGTCACCTACGTGATCGTTCGGGGTCGTGACTTCAACGTCCATGATCGGCTCAAGAATCACCGGACCGGCGTTCTTCATACCTTCACGGAAGGCAGCCTTGGCGGCGATTTCGAAGGCCAGAGCCGACGAGTCAACGTCATGGTACTTACCGTCGAGCAGCGTGAACTGGAAGTCCACCGTCGGGAAGCCAGCGAGAACACCCGTGGTGCTCTGCATCCGGATGCCCTTTTCGACAGCCGGGATGTATTCCTTCGGAACCGTACCACCGACAACCTTGTTGGTGAACACGATCTCGTCCGGCTTGTCAGACGGAGCGAACTCAATCTTGACTTCAGCGTACTGACCCGAACCACCCGACTGCTTCTTGTGGGTGTACGTCTCAATGTGGGACTTCGTGATCGTCTCACGATAGGCCACCTGAGGCGCGCCAATGTTGGCATCAACACCGTATTCACGACGCAGACGGTCAACAATGATGTCCAGGTGAAGCTCACCCATGCCGGACAGGATGGTCTGACCCGTTTCCTGATCGGTCTTGAGGTGCAGGGACGGATCTTCAGCCGTCAGCTTCTGCAGTGCCAGCGTCATCTTCTCGACGCCGTCCTTGGTCTTCGGCTCGACAGAGATGTCGATAACCGGAACCGGGAACTGCATACGCTCCAGAACCACCGGATCAGCGGCATCAGCCAACGTGTCACCCGTGACCGTGTCCTTCAGACCAACGAACGCAGCAATGTCGCCCGCACCAACGGACTTCACTTCCTGACGCTTGTCAGCATGCATCTGGAACATGCGGCCAACGCGTTCCTTGTGCCCCTTCGTCGTGTTCAGGATCGTGTCGCCAGCGTTCAGAACGCCGCGATAGACGCGAACGAAGGTCAGCGTGCCGTACTTGTCGGAAATGATCTTGAACGCAAGGCCAGCGAACTTGCCATCCGGATCGACAGGAACGATCGGCAGGAAGTCTTCGTCAACCTCTTCGCCTTCCGGCGGAGCAATGCGGATGCCTTCAACTTCGTCCGGAGCCGGAAGATAGTCGATGACCGCATCGAGCAGAGGCTGAACGCCCTTGTTCTTGAAGGCCGTACCACACATGACGGGACGGAACTCACCGGAGATTGCACCCTTCTTGATGCACTTCTTCAGCGTTGCGACGTCAACGTCGCCCTTCTCGAAGTACTCTTCCATGGCGTCGTTATCGACGGCAAGAGCGGTGTCGAGCAGGGTCTGGCGAGCTTCCTCAGCCTTTTCCTTCAGGTCAGCCGGGATCTCTTCGTAATGGAACTTGGCGCCGAGTTCGCCGCCTTCCCACACGATGGCGCGCATCTCGACCAGATCGACAACACCAACGAAGTTTTCCTCAGCGCCGATCGGCAGCTGCAGCGGAACTGCAACGATGTCCAGCTTCTCTTTCAGCGTGCTGAAAGCATAATAGAAGTCTGCACCCGTACGATCGAGCTTGTTGATGAAGATGACGCGCGGGACGTTGTAGCGGTCAGCAAGACGCCAGTTGGTCTCGGACTGCGGCTGCACGCCAGCAACACCTTCAATCACGAAGATAGCGCCATCGAGCACGCGGAGCGAGCGGTTCACTTCGATGTTGAAGTCGATGTGGCCCGGGGTGTCGATGATGTTGATGCGGTGGTCGTTCCACTCACACGTCACGGCAGCGGACGTGATGGTGATGCCGCGCTCACGCTCCTGCGCCATGTAATCGGTGGTGGTGTTACCGTCGTGCACTTCACCGATCTTATGGGAGACACCCGTGTAATACAGGATGCGCTCGGTCGTGGTGGTCTTACCAGCATCGATATGAGCGGTAATACCGATATTGCGGATCTTCGAGAGAGCCGATTTGGCTTCCTGAACGCTTTCGGACACGGAGAACCTCCAAAAAACAATAAAAGGTGTTTCAGTCTGGACTGAAACACCTCCGCTGCGGCTCGTTAAAGCCGAACCTGATTTGTCCCAGTGGCGGCTGAATGACCCAGACCGCCATGGTTTTCAAGAGTAATCTTTATGAACCAGCCGAAGCCGGAAAGATTTCTCAGGCTGTCTGTGCAGCCTTACGCTCCTGAACACGCAGGATACGACGCTTGATGACCTGAGCTTCTTCAGGAAGCTTGCGGTTTGGCGTTCCCAGCAGGAACGAATCCAGCCCACCATTGTGCTCGATCGTACGGATACCGTTGGTTGACAGGCGCATGCGCACTGAAGAACCAAGAATATCGGAGATCATCGTGGTCTCCTGCAGATTCGGGAGAAAACGACGGCGGGACTTGTTATTGGCGTGGCTGACGTTATTGCCCGTCAGCACGCCCTTGCCCGTGACCTGGCAACGGCGAGACATGGTAGCACTTTCCTCGATGCTGGATGACGCAGGACAGCGGAGGCCCGGCGCGTTCCGTAAATCAGGCGCGGCTTATCGCGAACGAGAGGGCTTTCGTCAAGCCCTCATGACCGCTTCTCCCGCCTGAACCGACCACATTCTTGCATAATAGCCGTCTTTTTGCAGCAATTCCGTGTGCGTTCCACGTTCGACCACCCTTCCCGCATCCAGCACAACGATCTGATCAGCGTCCTGAATGGTCGATAGACGGTGCGCAACGATCACCGTTGTTCGGGACAGAGAAAGCGCGCGCAATTCCTGCTGTATGGCAGCTTCCGTCCACGTATCGAGGGCACTTGTTGCTTCATCCAGAAGGAGAATTCTGGGATCTTTGAGCAGGACGCGCGCGATTGCGACCCGCTGTTTTTCGCCCCCTGAGAGCTTCAGCCCACGCTCTCCTACGACAGTGTCATATTTTTCTGGCAGTTCATTAATGAAGTCATGAATTTGCGCACGGGCGGCCGCAAGTTCCACTGCCTCCTCTGGAGCGGAAGGATCTCCATAGGCAATATTTTCGCCAATTCCTGCATTGAACAGAACCGTGTCCTGAGGGACGGTTCCAATCACCCGTTGCAGATCTTCCAGCGCCACATCCCGCAGGTTTTTCCCGTCAATAAAGATAGAGCCCGATGTCGGATCATAAGCGCGGGTCAACAAACGCCCGATCGTAGATTTTCCGGAGCCCGTATGCCCGACGATTGCCAGAGATGTTCCCGCCGGAATATCTAAATTGATATCATGCAGGATTTCGCGGGACGGATCATAGCTGAAGGAAACATGCTCGAACCTGATCGCGGCAGGACCACCTGTCGCAAGCTTGACGGGCAAGGGTGCTGGATTTTTCGCCTCAACGATTTCTGAGTGCGTACCAAGGAGTTCGAGGTAGTTTTCAAGATCTACCCGGGCATTTCTCCAGCCAGCACTGACGTAATTCAGCGCTCCTACAGAACTATAGAGCCCTCGAAGGTAGCTGCCGATCAGAACAAACTGTGCGACACCAATCCTGTGCTGCACGATATCATGAGCGGCCAGCAACAATATGACCGCAGTTGCCCCCGCAATCAGCAGGCTTCGCGCCATCTGGGAAAGGCCGACCAGTCGTTTCAAACGAATTTCAGCATTTTTCAGGGCGACGCGCGACCGGTCGTAACGGAGAATTTCCTGATGACTGTTGGCAAAACTGCGGACTGTCTCGAAGTTCAGCATACTGTCAACGAGTTGGTATTGTGCCTGACTGTTGGCTGTGTTCCGCGCACGCCGAGCTGTCATTCGCATACGTGTAAAAACATACGATACAGCCGCATAAACGCCGATCCCGCCGACAGCCACCACGACATACCGCCAGTCAAAGATCCGAAACACGACGAAAAGCGTCATCAACAGTTCGATGGTGTTTGGCAGAACGTTGAAGAGGACAAGACTGAGCAGTGTGCCAATCGCATCCGAGCCACGATCCAGTGTCCTCGTGAGAGCTCCCGTCTGCCGATCAAGGTGAAACCGCACGCTCATGGCGTGAAGATGCTCCAATCCCACCAGCGCAACACGCCTCTGCAGGTCAGCTTCAATAGGAGCAATCAGCATTTCACGGAGCGGTGTCGATAGCCCGGCAACAACACGGATGATCGCGTACTGGCCAATTAACCAGAACGGGACAGCCAGCAGCACCTGATGCTCTGACAACGCTGACACCATCCGACTGAATAGCCAGGGGGTCGCAACAGTCGTCCCGCTTTCTACAAGAAGCAGAACCATCGCCACCCCGACCCAGAACGCCGTACGGCCAGGGTTTTCAGGACGAATTTTTTTCCAGAGTTCTTTGAGAGACAGGCTTTCCGATTTCGAATCGTGTTTCTTTGACATGCCAGACTATGAGAAAGAGAGGCTCCGCTTTGCAATCGCTCGCGGGCATGCGAAACTTTCGATTGTGCTAGAAAAGTCCCCATTCCCGAATCTCGATCCGTTCCTCCGACATATAGAGGCCTGCAATAGCGCACGCCTTCCCGGCGGACGGCTCCCGTTTTTTTGTGCTCACGAGCAGATTGGATGGATTTCCCCGGAAACGTCCCTCCAGCTTGAATCTTTGGGATTAAAAACACAGGAAAAATTTGGCGTTGCGTCAGGAGAGGACTTGTTTCCCCTCTCCCAAACTCTTGCCAGACAGGGCGTATATGCTTCGCATGATGAGCCCTTCGACGTTCGCAACGCGCAAGGCCATGTCATTGGGCGTGTTGACCGGGGTGCCATTCCTGTCCTGGGAGTAGCGGCAGAAGGCATCCATATGAATGGCCTCGTGGAACATTCCACAGGCACAATGCTATGGATCGCCCGTCGGAGTATGTCCAAGCGTCTTGATCCTGGGAAACTGGACCATCTGGTCGCTGGCGGCATGAGTGCCGGGCTTGACCCACAGATGACCGTTATCAAGGAAGCTCAGGAAGAGGCTGGCATCCCGGAAGAGCTATCCCGCCGCGCAGTGCCCGTCAGCCGACTGCACTACGCCATGGACCGCCCTGAAGGCCTTAGAAGGGATATTCTTCACTGCTACGACCTGATCCTGCCAGAAGACTTTGTCCCGGTAGCAGAAGATGGTGAAGTTGAGAGCTTTCATCTGATACCGCTAGCGGATGCATTCTCTCTCGTTCGGGACACCGATGACTTCAAGTTCAACGTCAATCTCGTTCTGATCGATCTGTTTATCCGGCGGGGTCTGTTTACTCCCAGCGAATGTACCATCCTTAAAAATGCACTGGCACAAACATACTCATGAAAAACCTCGGTCTCACTGCCCTGTTCCTTTCGCTTCCCCTTTTGGGAGGCTGCGTCGTCCCGGTGAGTGTCACGCCCGACCTCTGCCGCGAAATGCGTGCTCAGGATACGTTGCAGATCAGAATGATGTTCGGGCAGACGCGCCCGGGCGGACTGCCCATAACGGATGATGAGTGGCAGACATTCGTTACATCCGAAATTACCCCCTATTTCCCGAGCGGCCTGACAGTTTTCAAGGCTGATGGGCAATGGATGAATACTGTGACCCATGTGGTGGGCAGGGAACCGTCGAGAATTCTCTGGGTTGTGACACCTCCCGACAAGAACCTTCAGCACAATCTCCGTGCAATTCAGGCCGCTTACCGGCAACAGTTCTCCCAACAGGCTGTGGGCCTCACTATCCAGTCCGGATGCTCACTGTTCAACTGAGAACCTACGGGCATGGTGCAAACACTTCGCCAGTGCGCGAACGGATAGCGCATCAGCCATAATTTCCGGCCACTATTTTCAGGACCCCCATGACCGATCAATTTCCTCCTCGTTCCCCTGAAGTCATTCCGGTGGAAGCCTCGGATTCCACGGGAACCATACAGCGGCGTGCGCGTGGGTTTCTGGCGCTCTTTTTCGTGGCTATCGGTCTCTACACACTGAAAAATTTTCTTCCGGCCTTGTTATGGGGATGCGTGTTCGCCATTTCCCTTTGGCCGCTTTACCAGCGCGCTGAGCGTCGGTTTGGCCGCAATGACTGGCTGCCGATGAGCTTCACCCTGGTTGTTGCCCTGATTTTTCTGGTCCCGGTTTCTCTCGTTGGCGTCAAACTTGCCGACGAAATCAGAAGCGCGCTGGAATGGATTGAAGACGTGCGGAATAACGGCATTCCAATGCCTGAATGGGTCCCGCGCCTTCCATTCGTGTCCACGCAGGCAACCACGTGGTGGCAAAACCACATGACCAGCCCACAACGGCTGTCCCATCTGCTCCACTCAGTCGATGTCGCTCATGGCATGCAGATGACAAAGCAGGTTGGGTCGCAGGTCGCACGACGCGGCACACTTTTTGCGTTCTCCCTACTGACGCTTTTCTTCCTGCTGAAGGATGGAGATTACGTAATTCGTAAGGGGCTTGTGGGCTCACACCGGCTGTTTGGTGAACAAGGCGAAAGCCTTGCCAAACAGATGATCTCATCCGTTCACGGAACACTCGCGGGGCTGGTGCTGGTTGGCCTGGGAGAAGGGGCAATCATGGGAGCCGCCTATATGCTGACAGGCGCTCCTCAACCCTTACTGTTTGCCATGCTCACGGCCGTGGCTGCCATGATACCGTTCCTCGCCTGGCCAACAGTCGGACTGGTCGCTCTCTTGCTGTTGGCTAAAAGCAGCATGATCGGCGCAATTGTCGTAATGGCTCTGGGCTCAGTTGTTATTTTTGTAGCTGACCATTTTGTCCGCCCGGTTCTAATTGGCGGCAGCACCAAGATGCCATTTCTTTGGGTCCTGCTAGGCATTCTGGGCGGAGCAGAAACGTGGGGCCTTCTTGGCCTGTTCCTTGGACCAGCAATTATGGCCGCACTCCACCTGCTGTGGACGCTCTGGACAGAAGAGCGCACAGACAAGAAAAAGGCCTGAAAAGGCCTTTTATAATACCATCATTTTTTAAGGTAATTACCGCAGGACTGGTCGGGCAGGCGGGATTCGAACCCACGACCCCCAGTCCCCCAGACTGGTGCGCTACCAGGCTGCGCTACTGCCCGTTCGTCCTGCGGTGGCGGTGGTTTAGCAGTGCAAACTGATCACCGCAATGGGGCATATGCCCTATACCGGAAGAAGACTTCTCAAAATTTGAAGTTCTTCCAGAATTTCCTTCATTTCAGAACGCAAAAATTCGTTTTCTGCATCCAGATGCCTGACGGAGGCAGCAAGGTGCTGATTCGCATCCTGAAGAACCAGAACTTCTTCTGTGTCATAAATTGAGAAAGGGGCTTCGGCTTCGGCTTCGGCTTCGGCTTCGGCTTCGGCTTCGGCTTCGGCTTCGGCTTCGGCTTCGGCTTCGGCTTCGGCTTCGGCTTCGGCTTCGGCTTCGGCTTCGGCTTCGGCTTCGGCTTCGGCTTCGGCTTCGGCTAATGTCCTTCCCGTCAGACACTCGTCAAGCACCTGATCCGCTTTTTCTTCAGGTTCAAGCTTTTCGCGATACTCTGAAAGCGATACGTCTTCTTCGTCGTGAAGCACTGATGTCTCACTAACGGCGACACTTTCTTCTCTCAGTTCAGGAGCACCAGAGATCTCTGGCACCTCCGGAGCTTCGGGAAAGATAATATCATCCGCAGCATTTACTAAAACTGGATCCGCAACTGGAGCGGGCGCGGCGTGAACACTCGCAATATTCTCCTCTGGCTTAGGAGAAGCAGTGCGATTTTCTAGAGATTTCCGAGCTTTTTCTTCTCTTAAAACTCGCAGAACGCCCTGGCCCTTATAGCCCTGTACGTAGAGAAGATCGGAAATAAGACGAAGCGTCTCGACGTGTTCAGGGCTGTAATAACGACGCCCACTCTCCCCACGAAATGGCTTCACACCCGGATAGAGAGTTTCCCACGAACGCAGCCGATGCTGCGGAATATGGAGTTCCTCCGCAACCTCGCTGATGGTTCTGTAAGCGTCTGGGCCCTTTTTGATTTTCCCAGCGCTAGAATCAGCCAGATTATCGTCGGAGAGATCAGCACTATTGGTCGAGCTGGTATCAATCATCTGCGTCGTCCACATCGTCAGCATGGCTTTCCACGCCATTCATCTGGTCCCGCAAAAGCTGCGAAGACCGAAACACCAAGACAGCGCGAGGCAAGATTGGAACCTCAACCCCGGTCTTGGGATTTCGCCCGATGCGTTCTCCCTTCTGGCGAACAGAGAAGGTTCCGAAGCCGCTCAGCTTCACGGACTCACCTGCTTCAAGTGTGGAGGAAATTTTCTCCAACACACTTTCCAGAATCATGGAGGAATCGTGCCGGGACAGCCCAACACGGCTATAGATGTGCTCGACAAGATTCGCGCGCGTGACTGTACTCATGACACATGCGTATCATGACGTTCAGAACAGTCAAAGGAATCAATCGTTAACCTTAAAAGACGATGCGCCGTCTCACATGCGGACGAGCGCAGAACCCCAGGTCAAACCGCCACCCAGCGCTTCCATCAGAACAAGATCGCCCTTCTGGATACGACCGTCTCTGACGGCTTCATTCAGAGCCAACGGAATGGAGGCCGCAGACGTGTTAGCGTGACGGTCCACTGTCACCACGACACGATCGGCAGGAAGAGCCAGCTTTTTGGCCATACCGTCAATAATACGAAGATTGGCCTGATGCGGTACGAGCCACTGAATATCCTGACCCGTCAGGTTGTTGGCTTCCAGTGCTTCATCAACAGCCTGGGAAAGCTTAACAACCGCATGACGAAACACTTCTCGCCCAAGCATTTTGAGATGTTGAGTCGTGCCTGCGCAGCCTACTGCCCCGTCAACGTACAGAATGTCCCCAGATCGACCGTCAGAATGAAGATGGGTCGAGAGAACACCCTCACCTTCCTCAGCTCCAGCTTCCAAAAGTACAGCACCAGCGCCGTCTCCGAACAGAACGCAGGTTGTGCGATCATTCCAATCCAGCAGTCGGGAAAAGACCTCGCTCCCAATCACGAGAACCTTCTTGGCCAACCCGGATTGAATGAACGAATTTGCTGAGGCCAACGCATAGACGAACCCCGAACACGCAGCGCTGATATCGAAGCCGAACCCTTTGGTGATCCCGAGCAGGGCCTGCACCTGCGTTGCCACAGCGGGAAAAACCTGATCTGGCGTTGAGGTTGCCACAATGATGGCGTCAACGTCTTCAGCGTTTACACCGGCCTGCTCAAGAGCCTGACGCGCCGCGGCAGCGGCCATGGACGCCGTCGTCTCATCCCCTGAAACGATGTGACGCTGCGTGATGCCCGTGCGTGCCCGGATCCACTCGTCGGATGTTTCGATCTTCTGAGCGAGATCGTCATTCGTGACAATCGTGCGTGGCAGATAGCCACCCACGCCTGTCAGGCGGGAACGAAGGGGACCGGACATAAAGTTTCTCAGCTCACAGGTTCTGGGGCGACCGTGCTGGCAGCAGCAGCTACATCAGCTCCAAGCATACCGAGCTGATCCAGGCGGGCACGGATCTTGTCGTTCAGGTTATGGGTTACGGCATCCATTGCGATATCGACGGCTGAGGCAAAAGCTTCGCCATCTGCGCCACCATGAGACTTCACAACAACGCCATTCAACCCAACAAAAACGGCGCCATTATAACGCCGTGGATCAATCCATTCCCGCATTCGCTCCAGCCCGGGGCGAACCAGCAGATAACCGATGCGAGTCAGCAGATTGGTTTCGAAAACGCGCTTCAACAGACCGAAAGCAAGCTTAAGAGCCCCCTCGCCTGTTTTCAGAGCAACATTCCCCGTAAAACCATCTGTCACGACAACATCCGTCGTTCCGGCGGTAATATCATGACCTTCAACAAAGCCGTGGAACTGTTCCGCCAGCGCGCTGTCCCGAAGGCGCTCAGCAGCCTGACGCAGCCTTTCGTCACCCTTGAGGTCTTCAGAGCCGACGTTCAGGAGCCCGATTGTTGGTTTTGGCAAACCCAGCGCGGCCTGAGCAAAAGCCTCGCCCATGATGGCGAATTCTACCAGATTTCGGGCGTCACACGCGATGTTGGCGCCCAGATCCAGCATAACCGTATCACCGCGTGCAGAAGGCTGGACAGCAACCATCGCGGGGCGGGAAATTCCAGGAAGCGCTTTGACGATAATCTTGGCGAGGGCCAGCATCGCTCCGCTGTTTCCAGCAGACACAACACCACAGGCTTCACCAGAAGATACAGCCTCCATAGCCAGACGCATGGAAGAGCCACGAACACGCAGTGCTGCGGTCGGCTTCATTTCCATCGAAATGCTGGCTGGAGTGTGACGAATGTCACAGATGCGGGCAGCTTTAGGATATCGTGCCAGAGCCGGCTTAAGAACCGCCTCATCTCCGATCAGGAGCAGTCTGGCTGTCGGATGACGATCAGCCGCCAGTTCGAGACCGGCAAGGACGATATCCGGTGCCCTGTCTCCCCCCATTGCGTCGACGGCAAGGGCATAAGGCCCTAGGGCCGCGGCGTCACGAACAGGCGTGACAGGCGCTTTAGACATTAAGACAGTTTCCCGGACAGCATCGCAGATGCGGATACTCCATCAAAGCATCCGCAGAAGAGATCAGGCGCGGACGGCCGTCTTCAGGCTCTTGCCTGCTGCAACAACTTCACGACCATCGTAATGACCGCAATGGCTGCAAACGTGGTGCGGGCGCTTCAGTTCGCCGCAGTTCGCGCATTCCGCATGCGCTTCAGCCTGCAGGGCATGGTGGCTGCGACGCATGCCAGCACGGGACGGCGAGGTCTTTCTTTTAGGGACGGCCATGGCTTTTATGCCTCTTTCTGCTTCTGTGTCGGCACCCTTGCTCCGCTCCCAGCGGCATCCGGTGCCCCGTTGTTCGTCGTCTCGTATTTACGCCGAGTTCAGGCGGGCGGCTCTAGCAGAGCAAACGCAAACCCGCAAGCTAAAGCGAGGGATTTTATTCTTTTTTATCCCCGTTCTTCAGACCCACGAGCGCTGCAAATGGGTTTGGGCGACGCTCTGACTCAGGCAGGTCCTCGGACTGATCGTCCCCTTCTTCCCCTTCCGCAGGGGCCACGTCAACAGCATTTTCCAGACCGGCACCCGGAAGACGAGGATATGGGTCCAGCATCAGGGCCAGTTGTTCGGCAGCGGCTTCACCAATGTCCAGCGCCCTGCCATCATGCGGAACGTCGTCAGGGGCATCCAGATTAATGGAATCGATGTCGAATTCATCTTCCGGCATCTGGGATTCCGGAATGAACCGCAGAACAAAGGTCTCGGCGAGCACATCGTCAAATTTTTCTGCCGTGATGACGCATTCCTGTGTCACCTTCGCGCTCAGACGGCCCTGAGCAAGAATTTCGGTCTTGCTTTCAGGTGTCAGAACGAAGCGACACTCAAGATGATGCACTGCCGGAATGCCAAACCGCCGCGCCAGGGCTTCACGCTCCTGCGGGGTTGCCGTCACGGTTTCTTCTGTTCCTGCCCCTACCCGACTCAGGGGGAGACGACGTGAAAATTCGGGAGAATGAGACATTTGAGCACTCCATCCCCGGTTACATAGGGGAAATCGTTGACAGGCAGGTATCGTTTAAGGCACCCGCAGGGTTGAGCGGTTCTCTTGCACAGGATAGTTTCCGGTTCCATGAATAACGCATCTTTTCTGACGACCAAAAGCAGAACACGTCTTGTGCAACGCCTCGGTTTCACCGGTTTGGCCTGTGCTCCGCTCCTTCTGGGAGGATGCTCGGTATTCAGCCCGATTCCCGAGCCGCGCGGTTCGCTCATCGAGAAAACCGACTATGCCCAGCTGGTGCCAGGTACCAGCACCCGGTCTGACGTGCTCGACAGCCTCGGCTCCCCAACCGCACACGCAACCTTTGACGACAACACATGGATCTATGTGTCCATGATCACGTCTCCAACGCCCCTGGGCTTCCCAACGGTGGACAAGCAGCAGGTGGTGGTTCTGAATTTCGACAATTCTGGCGTACTGCGGAAGATGGATACCCTGAACCGCAAGGATTCCATTCGCGTCGGCATGGTGGGCGCCACAACCCCAACGCCGGGCACCAAGACGTCGGTCATTCAGGAGCTGCTGGGTAACGTTGGTCGCTACAACCCAATGAGCAACATGAGCAGCACATTTGGTGGCAGCCAGGGCCCGCTGGGCAATCAGGGCACCGGCAATGGTGGTGCGGGTAATACCCTGCCCTGATCTTCCACTTATTTTGGCAGGCTGAGCAGAACGCCCAGCCCGCCAAGTGGGCTTTCAAGTAGCCTGATCGTGCCCCCATGGGCATGAATGATATCGCGGACAATCGTCAGCCCCAGACCGCTTCCGCCGTTACTTCCTGATCGTGTTGACTGCAAAATTGTCTCCCGCTGATCAGGGGGAATACCGGGTCCATTATCTTCCACTGTAATCTCGATCCTTCTCTCTCCTTCCCAGAGAGAGATTCGCATGGCGCCCCCATGCCGTCTGGCATTATCTGCCAAATTGGTGAGCGCACGCTTCAGCGCATCCGGCCGGACTGGTATCTCAACACCCTCCCGTCCCTCGACCCCCAAGACCTGACCGCCAGCACGTCTGGCAGCCACAGCAACCTCATCAATAAGGGATCGCAGATCTGTCAGGACAGGGCGTTCCGATCCTTCTCCACGCGCAAAAGACAGATAGCTGCCAATTAGCCGCTCCATATCTTCGATATCCGTCACCATATCCTGAATATCGGGCTGGAGATCTTCAGCCTGAATGCGTCCTTTTGTCGGGAGCATGGCCATACTGAGGCGCAGCCGCGTTAAGGGGGTGCGCAGATCATGAGAAACCCCCGCCAGAACCGCCGTCCTTTGCGCGACAAACCGATTAACGCGATCCTGCATGCGGTTGAACGCGATGGCTGCCTGACGCACCTCACGCGCACCCTGTGGGCGGATAGCCCCTTCGTCGCGGCCTAATCCAAAAAGCTCAGCTGCTTGAGCGAGCCTGCGAATGGCGCGTACCTGATTGCGCATGAACAGTGCGGCAATGACAAAAAGAAGCGCAGAACTGCTGAACGCCCAAGCAACGAACATCCAGATCGGGCCAATGCTCAGCCTCTTATGAGGCGTCAGAACATCCAGCACACCATCAGGCAGAGCGATAGAGACTCTGACGGTTTCCGGAACGGCAGACCAGTCCACAAAAAAGGGACGTCCCAGCCCCTGATGCAGAGCACGCTCAAAATCATCGTCGATGGGACCGAGAACATGATTCGTCCCTTCGCGCCCTAAAGTCGCATTCGGATGAAAAACGAATTCCAGCTGGGTTCGTGCAGACGCATCTCTCAGAAGAGCTTCGCGCCGATCCTGCTCAGGCGTCCGCTCCAGCATCGACATGACGAGCGAGACCTCGCCTGTGATGCCATCAGACAGGCGCCGGGAGACGACATTCAGATAAGTCCCGTAAAACAAAATCAGGACGATCGCCTGCGTGACAAGCAGCGGCGTCAGGACGATCAGCATGGACCGCCCTAAAAGGGAGCGCGGAAGAACCCGCCTTAGCGGACGATCCAGTCGTCCCCAGTGATCTTCAGATCCCGGGTTTGAGAACATAACCCTTCCCGCGAACCGTATGGAGGAAACGTGGCTCCTTGGGATCGACCTCAATGCGCCGTCTGAGACGCGTCACCTGCACATCCACAGCACGTTCTCCGATTTCATCCATGTCGAGCGCTTTGGCAATGTCTTCGCGCGACATAACAATCCCTGGGCGACTGGTCAGCACCCCCAGCAGGGCAGCCTCGCCGCCTGTCAGATGGACCGGTCCATCCGGGCCGGTCAGAAGGCCACGCGGCACATCGAACTCCAGCACGCCCAGCCGTAAAAGAGAGGGCACTTCAGAGACTGCGGAGACTGCGGGCACAATTCTTCTTAGATGTGCACGAAGGCGAAGCAGCAGTTCTCTGGGTTCGAAAGGCTTGCCCAGATAATCATCCGCACCGGATTCCAGTCCGTCGATCCGATCCGCCGGCTCGCCCCGAGCCGTAAGCAGAAGAATCGGTAACGACAGCCCCTCCGCTCTGAGTGCCCGCGTTAACGAAACACCGTCTTCTCCTGGCATTGTGACATCCAGGACGATGGCATCCGGCTGGATCAATTGCAGCACTTCGCGAGCCTGACGGGCATCTTGCGCCGTAGTGACACGATAGCCGTTTTCAGCGAGGTACCGCTGCAGGAGCCTGAGCAGGCGAGAATCATCATCGACAACAAGAATATGCTCGTCACTCATCGAAAACCTCCTCCCGGAGCGATCTGGAGAGGTGAAAGAACACGCTTGAACCCCTCAACTGCAGTTACTCCTGCCTCCCTGTAGGCCCGCGTCATGACATCACGGATCAGCTGAAAAAGCTGTCGCTCGATCGCCTCCCCTTCAGGCGTGAGCTTGAGCGGGCGCTTACGCCGATCATGCCGGTCTTCTTCCTGCACAAGAAAATTTCGCTCACGCAGGTCTCCCAAAGCCCGACCCAGGGACTGCTTTGTGATCCCGAGGCTGGCAAGCAGAGCGCTGGGAGTGATCCCGGGATGGGCTGCGACCAGAAAAAGAATTCTATGATGGGCAGAGCCCAGACCGTTTTCCCGCAAAAGTGTCTCGCACTCTGAATTAAGACTGCGCCACGCGAGCATGAGTGCTTCGTAGGACTGACGAATCTGCTCTTCACGAAGATAGAGATGTGCGGTCGCAGAAGGTGGTCCGTCCGGAAGGCGCATTGTCACCGAACTATTTCCTCAACGTACCCGAAGCGGCTGAAATCTTCGATGCGTTGCGGGTAGAGAATGCCATCCAGATGATCGTTCTCATGCTGAAGAACATTGGCGTGGAACCCGACCGCCTCGCCTTCAACCTCTTCTCCATTTTCATCGACGCCCCGATAATGGACTTTGGCATGGCGAAGGACATCGCCTCGCAAACCTGGAATCGAGAGGCATCCTTCGCCACAAACCATCATCTCTTCACCAAGAGGTGTAATTTCCGGATTGATCAGAACACGTGGCAACAGAGCCTGTTCAGGATCGGAAACCCGGTTTGCCGGCACGCGATAGACGAAAAGTCGCAAGGGGTGATGAACTTGAGGCGCAGCCAGCCCGGCGCCATTTGCATCGACCATCGTGTCGAGCATATCCTTAATCAAATGGCGGATTTCCGGGGATGTTGGATCAGAAACAGGTTCTGCGATCTGGTGCAGGACAGGGTGACCCATACGGGCAATCTTGAGCAGGGCCATGAGCTTCCTCTATCAGTTGCAGAACGTTAACGCACAAATCGCCCGCAGATTGCGCATGGATAAAAATCAGCACAAGCACCATCGAATGAATTGCACATCTCCAAAAGAGTGTGTTAAGGGCTCCATCCCAATTGGATTGCCATATCACGGGTGACGCTAAAGGCGGGCCCAGAAGGAGTTGACGGCACCGTGCAGGTACTCGTTCGTGACAACAATGTTGACCAGGCGCTAAAGGCGCTCAAGAAGAAGATGCAGCGCGAAGGCGTGTTTCGTGAGATGAAGCTGCGTCGCCACTTCGAGAAGCCCTCTGAGCGTCGCGCCCGCGAAGCAGCAGAAGCTGTTCGTCGTGCCCGCAAGATGGAGCGCAAGCGTCTGGAGCGTGAAGGCTTCTAAAGTCCTTCCCGTTATCTGAACGGACGAGAAAAGCCGCAGCCCTCATGGGCGCGGCTTTTTTTATTGCCGTCACACAAAGATTTCAGAATTTGCCCCCTTACCTGTTACGGCAAGGAGGCAAGTCTCCCCTCAGCGTGGGTCCATCAGCCTGCGGCTTAGATAGACTGCTTCCAGGGCCCGTTCATGTGCCACCTCGGCAGCATTGACGGTTCCGGCATGACCTCCCTCCATATCTTCGTAATAGAAGAAGGGTACATGGAGTTCCTGAAGGCGCGCTGCGAACAGGCGAGCATGCACAGGACCAACACGGTCATCTCGGGTCGAAGTGAAAATGAATGGTGTTGGATAGTGCACATCAGGCCTCAAAGCCTGAAGCGGCGACGTCTTATCCCAGAATGCTTTTCCTTCGGATGTGGACACACTTCCGTATTCAGCCGCCCATGACGCGCCTGCCGCCATGTGCTCGTAATTCAGCATATCGAGCAGCGGCACACCAATGATGGTCGCGTTCCACAGTTCCGGATGCTGCGTGAATTCTACCCCCATCAGCAAACCGCCATTGGATCGTCCACGAATACCCAGACGCTTGGCCGATGTAATGTTTCTCGAAAACAGGTCCCGGGCCACGGATGCAAAGTCATCATAGGCAGACTGGCGCCCTGCGTGACGCGCGGCTTCATGCCAGGCCGGCCCGAACTCTCCGCCACCCCTGATGTTTGCCATCACGTAAACCCCACCACGCTCGAACCACGTGATCCCAAGGTCTGGATGATAGACAGGCAGGTAAGAGAGGCCAAAGCCCCCATAGGCGGTCATGAGCGTGGGGTTGGTACCATTCTTCGTCCAGTCTTTCGCATGCACAACAAAATATGGAACCTGCGTTCCGTCTTTACTGGGCGCAAAAAGCTGCTCGACCGTGAGCTTGGATGAATCAAACAGCTCGGGCTGGCTATAGAGAAGCTGGGTGTTCTGCCTGGCTGTGTTGACGCTCCAGATCTGCGGCGGCTGAATGAAGCCTTCGAGCTGGAGATATGCTTCTGAGCTGTGAGGATCAGAGGAGACAATACTAGCGGCCATATTTTTGGGCAGCTCAATGCTCCGCCCAGACCAATGGCCGCTCGAACCCCGTCGATAGAGCATCAGTACCGGCTGAACATTGTCATACATAACAACGATCAGACCATCCTTGGTCGCCGCAATAGCGCCATCCATTCCATCCCCGATGGTCTGCCGCTTGGTCGGGGTGACAATGATCTCGGGGGCCTGAGGATGATCTGGATCTACCGCGACAACGCTGTCTGCAGGGATTGCCCCCTTCGCCGTGGACCAGTCCTGGAGCAGATGGAAGACCAACTGCCCATCCTGATAGCTCAGACCGTCATATTTCTCCGGCATGGGAAGCTGGCTCGTTTTCAGCGTTCCCGGATCCAGTCGTTCAACTTCGCTATGGAAAAAATCCTTATGCCGGTCGATCAGAACGACCTGATGCCCCTGCCCGTCCCGCAAGACAGTGGGAACGACTTCCATGTCCTGACCGGTTCCACGGAACACTTCCTGAGCCTGAGACAGGCTCTGCCCGCGCTTCAGGGCACGGACAACATACGGGTACCCTGACGTTGTCAGACCGGCATCCGTCGTGCCCCAGTCCCGAGAGACTAGGACTGTATCCTTATCGAGCCATGCGACCGCCTGCTTTCCGTTTGGTAACCGGAAACCGTTCTGCACAAACTGATTGGTGGTCGTGTCGTATTCTCGCAGCTCGTGCGCGTCTTCGCCCGCATTGGACAGGCCCAGAAGGCAGATCCGATCTGCTGGTTCCAGACAATTCAGCCCTTCCATCACCCAGTTGGCATGTTCAGACTGAGAGAGCTCATCCAAGTCAAAGCGCGTCTTCCATAGCGGATGTCCGCTTCTGAACTCAGCCTCGGACGTGCTTCTCCAGACCCCGCGGGCATGGACTTTGTCCTGCCAAAAATTCCAGATCTCTCCTGCCATTTGTGTGGGAACAGCGAGACGATCCGGTGACTGCTGAGCCGAGAGGATCCGATTATAAAGCGGCTTGTATCTGGGGTCAGAAGCCAGAGCATCCTGTGTTTTTTTGTTTTCAGCCTTCACCCAGTGAAGGGCTGATCCGCCATCGACCTGCTCAAGCTGAGCCCTTGAGGGAGTGGCCGTAGCAGCCTGTACCGACGCAAAAGGAAAAAGAGGAAGTAAGAGACAGAGAGCCCGCAGTGCGGAGGGACGCATGCCTGATCCTTTCGGCCGTCATTCATAGTGATGACGGCATCGTAAAGATCACCCGCGGGAAAACAACCTCACCCCACGGCAACGGCACTGACAGCCTCTTCCACCTCCTGAAAGGTTGGCATGAGGTCACAGGGAATGCTTTTGCGGCCGATTTCTACACTGACCTGAGGCGCATTCCCTTGCAGATGCGCGACAATGACGGAACGAACCAAATCAAGGTAAGACGCCTCTTCTTCCACAACGCCCCCGAGACGACCAGCAATCGGGGCAACAATGCCATATGCCAGCAGAATACCGAGGAACGTTCCGACAAGCGCACCAGCAATCATCTCGCCCAACACGATAGGAGGCTTGCTGATGGATGCCATAGTCTTGATCACACCGAGAACGGCAGCAACAATTCCAAGAGCTGGAAGAGCATCGGAAACGGATTGCAGTGCATGAGGAAGATGCATCTCCTCCCGCAGATTCTTTTTAAGCTCCCGTCCCATCACGTCGTCCATCTGGAACGGATCTGTCGCATTCATGCCTGCCATCCGCAGGTAATCGCAGATGAAGGAACAGACCTGCCCGTTATCCCGAATCTTCGGAAACGCCCCGAAGATTGTACTGCCTTGGGGATCTTCAATATGGCTCTCAATAGCCATCATCCCCTTGCTGGCCGCCAGCTTGGTCACGTGGAACAGCAGCCCCAGAAGTTCAAGATAATCCTGTCGACCGTACTGCGAGCCTTTCATGGCTTTCTTCAAACCGGCCGGAAGGTGTTTCACAGCGGAAATTGAGTTGGCCATGACAAATGTGCCGATTGCTGCCCCGAGGATTGTCAGGAGTTCAAAGGGCATGGACGCAAGCAATGGGCCTATGGCGCCGCCTGATGCCACGAAGGAGCCAAACACGCAGGCCAGAACGACACCAAGGCCGATAAGAATAAACATTCAATATTTCCTGAGTGGCGACTTGATTATGGTTGATCGGGAGACAGAACCAGAACGACGCGTCTGTTCCGTGGACTCAGCGGATTGGCATGATCAAAAAGGTTTCTATCGGCATAGCCGCTGACGGTTTGCAGGCGTCGGTCGGGGAAGCCCGCCTGAACAAGAACGTCCCTCGCCGCAACTGCACGGCTGCTGGACAGGCTCCAGTTGGATGGCAAACCGGCTTTGTAAGGCGCCGCATCCGTGTAGCCGGCGATGGAGAGGTGTCCCGGAAGCTTTTCAAGATAGGGAGCGACCAGCCTCAGGAGTTGAAGAGCGCGCGGCATTGGAGTGGCAGAGCCCAGCGCGAACATTGGCTGATGTTCAGAATCCGCAATCTCCACATGCAACCCGTCATCACCGACCTGGATGGAAACCTGATCTCGGACGTCTGCCAGTTGTGACGGAGCATTCAGGGCTCTACTGATCTGATCGGCAGCATTCTGGAAGGCCGGCTTGTGGGTGAATGCCCCTTGGCCGGATACGGGCTCTCCTGGCTCGATCTGCCCATCATGCAGAACTACAATCTGTGCGCTGTGCTTTTCCGCATCTTTTTGGGGAAGATGATTCTGTCCTGATGGACCGTCATCTGGATTTGGCCCCGCGGCCTGACCGGGCTTGACCGCCATAGGGCGATCAGATGACGCGATGGGAGAGAGATCGGGCATGACACTCAGTTTGGGTGGTGCGTCCTGCTGAACTGCTATCGGATTAAAGAAATTAGCGATGCCCTTACGTTGCTCTTCTGTCGTGGCATTGATGAGCCACATGACCAGAAAGAACGCCATCATGGCCGTCACGAAGTCCGCATAGGCAATCTTCCAGCTTCCGCCGTGATGGCCACCTTCTACAACTTCAAAACGCTTGATGATGATCCTGCGCTCGTCCTTGCCGTTTGCTTTCGACATGCTGCCTCCTGAGAGAGGGCAGTATGGCAATCAAAGGTTAAGGAGAGCTTTAAGTCCGCCCTGGCAACTGCACACCAAACGGCATTTTCACAACGTCAACGCGGTAGCACCGCACATTATGGCCATGGTTCTGGCGACACAGCGTGTCCTGATCCAGCACTGCGGGAATGCGGTGAAGCTCTTCAATTTTTAAACCGAGCGGCACCTCAGCAGACGGAAAAGAAAACAGGCTCCACCTTGGATCTGATCCCAGAACTGGAAGACTGTTCTGTGTCAAAGCGAGTTGAGATGCGAGACCATACTCTTCAGCTATGAAAGCAGATGCTCCCGTCTCCTGAGCACGAGCGACAAGTTTTTGACTGAAATTGGGCCATCCAGCCGTCTGTCGCTGGATCGGATCTTTAGCGGCGGGAAACGGCAGCGGAGAGAAGACAGCTTGCCCATAAACCAGCACGGTCAAGGCTATTCCGCTGATGACCGGCCACCGAACACTCCGACTTGCTTCTATCGCAGCCAAAGCCAGAACGGGATAAACGACAGCCGGCCAGTTTGCCTGCACCCGATCGCCCAGAGCATGCGTGACAAACACAGCGAGAGGCAGAAGGCTTAGCCATGCCAGAAGCCTGTTCCGTTTGATGCACGCCCAGCCACCCAAAGCAAAGAGCCCGAAAACAAGGGGGGTCGCCAGACCAATCTGACCTCCGACAAGCTCCAGCAGAAACTGGAATGCACGAGCCAGATGCCAGTCGCCTGCTCGTCCACCCTGTTTCAGCAGGCTGACCCAATGATGGGATGCATTCCAGAGAAGGACCGGGGTCGTCGTGATGATCAGAAGCGGAATTGCCAGCCATGGGCCAGCTTGCTTCCTGAGCCTCGGGGTCGTGAGAACTGCCCCCCCAAGGGCTAAACCGATGAGAACAGCAGTATATTTTGAATCGAAGGCGAGACCGAGCAAAACACCTGTTAACAGCCACCAGCCGGTTGTTCTGCCCCCCGACGACGAAACGGCTTTCCCGAGTGCAAAAAGAGACACCGAAACGAAAAATACCAGCGGTGTATCCGGTGTCATGGTCGCTGATCCAAGTCCGAGCATCAGCGTTGCATTCAGGAGAAGAACGGCCTGAAAGCCCGATACCGGCCAAGGGCGCGATGGGAGCAACAGCTTGGCCGCATGGTACAGGGCCCAGCTTCCGGGAAGAACGGAAAGCGGCCCGAGCAGACGCACCCCCAGAGACGTGTCACCAGCCAGCCATGTCCCAATTCTGATCCAGAGGGCTACCATGAAAGGGTGGTCGAAATAGCCCCCCTGAAGATGGCGGGACCACACCCAATAGTAAGCCTCATCAGGCGTGAGCGGCAGACATGCTGCCAATCCGAGGCGCGTCACAGTCAGGGCAACAAGAAGCGCCCAGAACAGGCTGGCCTGCTTCTTGAAATTATCAGTCACGTCAGCGCCAGATGAGAGTGGAAGACACAGCGTAATTCCAGACGACACCGATCACGGCCCCTGCGGCAGACGCACGGTCCCAGTGCCCATGGCCAACATCGTGCAGCACCATACGGGCCACCCCGATATTAGCGGCCGCCCCGAGAGAACAGACGGCGAAGAAAATAATTAATCCCACCCACATCTTCGCGCCCTTTAGGCGGCGGTCATGATAAGTGAGACGGTTGTTGAGCAGAAAATTCGTCAGGATCGCAACGGCCGTTCCAACCAGTTGAGACTGAGAAAAATCCATTCCTCCCAGTCGGGCAATCTGCATCACGGCAACATTCACGACCACGCCAACAAGCCCAACCAGCGCAAATGCCAGAAAACGGGATGGCAGCCAGCCATGCGTGACTTTATCCAGAATCATCATTGCGAACTGGAGAAGAACAACGACATCCAGCTTGCTCTCTCCCGCAAGGCGCGGACGGAAAACAAAGGGTACTTCCGTGATCTTCACGGACTTTGGCGCAGACATCGCCAAATCCAGCAGGATCTTGAAGCCGGTTCCGGAAAGTTTTGGAAAAACAGCCTGAAAAAACTCTCGCCGCATGGCAAAGAACCCGCTCATCGGATCAGTCAGGCGGTGCGGCAAAACCGATTGAGCAGCGCGAATTCCGGTATCTGACAGGAGATGCCGCCAATAACCTGCCAGCCCGGCGTTGTCTCCGCCTTCGACATGGCGGCTGGCGACAACAATATCGGAGCCGGCATCAAGATCTGCCAGCATTTTGGGCAGAACAGTCTCGTCGTGCTGAAGATCCCCATCCATGACCGCAACATACGGTGCGCTAGACGACAAAAAACCTTCAATAACAGCAGATGAGAGACCCCGACGCCCTACCCTTTTGATGACCCTTACACGAGGATCATTATTCGCAACTTTCGAAACGCGCTCGGCAGTTCCGTCCGGGGAGTTGTCATCAACAAAAATGACTTCCCAACGTTCTCCTTCCAAAGCTGCATCCAAAGCCGCGACAAGGGGAACAACATTTTCTGCCTCATTATAGCAGGGAACAATAATGCTGATCCGGGCAGGCAAAAGCATCCCAGCGCTAACCGTTGGGGATGCTTCTGCCATCAGATAGGAACTCCAGCCAGATCACGACTGGTATGAATGGTCTGGAGTGTCTGCACCCGCACGACGTGGACACTGTCTGTCAGACGGCGGGTCAGAATGTTCTGGTGGGCAGCATCACGAGCGACGAGACGGACGAGGAAATCTCCTCCGCCACGAATCATGTGACATTCGCGTGTTTCGGGCCAGGCACCGACCTGCGCCTCAAATGCCTCCAGAACACTTCCCTTTTGGCTATCGAGACCGATGAGGGCATAAAAATTGAGCGACCAGCCAAGCAGGGCTGCGTCAACTTCTGCATGATACCCTTTGATGATGCCAAGTTCTTCCAGACGCCTGACACGCCTCAGACAGGGGGGAGCGGAAATACCGGCGCGTTTGGCCAGCTCCACATTGGTCATACGACCGTCTGCCTGAAGCTCGGCGATGATCTGCCGGTCAATGGCATCCAGTTCAACGGGGATGGAAGAGAAAGAAGCGTTCATTTGAATCTGACGTATATGGCAGGTGGCAGCGTCCGCAAAGATGGCACATGCGTCTGAAAGCTCTATATGAGGGGTCAAAACACGGACGAGGATCGATCATGCCTGAAATCCATCATACGGACCTTCTGGTCGTGGGCGCAGGCCCCGCTGGCTACACTGCCGCCATTTATGCCGCACGCGCCAGCCTGAAACCGATTCTCGTGACTGGTCTTCAGCCTGGCGGCCAGTTGACCATCACGACCGACGTCGAAAACTACCCTGGCTTCGCGGCTCCCATTCAGGGCCCGTGGCTGATGGAGCAGATGCGCGAACAGGCTGAACATGTCGGCACACGCCTGATCTATGACCTGATTACCGAGGCAGACCTGAAGAACGGTCCGGCCGCAGATGGATACTTTCATCTGAAAGGCGACTCAGGGGACGAGTTTCTTGCACGTACAGTCGTGATCGCAACGGGCGCCCAGGCCAAATGGCTTGGCCTCGAGTCGGAAAAGCGCCTTCAGGCTGGCGGCGTTTCGGCGTGCGCAACCTGTGACGGCTTTTTCTATCGCGGTAAAACGGTTGCAGTCGTGGGTGGCGGCAACACGGCCGTGGAAGAGGCGCTCTATCTGACTCACCACGCTGACAAGGTTCACGTTATTCATCGACGGGACGGTTTCCGGGCAGAACGCATTCTGCAGGAGCGTCTTTTTGCGAATCCGAAAATCGAAGTTCACTGGAACCGTGCTGTCGAAGAAGTTCTTGGTGCCGGAACGCCGGAAGTTGTGTGTGGCGTTCGTCTGAAGAATACTCAGACGGGAGAAAGCGAAACTCTGTCCGTTGATGGCGTGTTCGTCGCCATTGGCCATAGCCCGAATACGGGGCCGTTCCGCCATGAAGTGGCCTGTGACGAAGATGGATATATCATCACGGAAGCTGGTGGAACGCGCACTTCGGTAGAGGGTGTTTTTGCCGCAGGCGACATTCAGGATCGCATTTATCGGCAGGCTGTGACGGCTGCAGGCACAGGATGCATGGCCGCTCTGGAAGCCGAACGCTACATTTCTGGCATACCTGCTATGACAAAAACTTGACCCTCGTCGCAGGTTCAGACAGTTTCGTCCCTTCAACGACACACCGCTTTAAACAACGCCAGGTGACATGGGCAAGAAGGACGAGGACCGACGCGCCAGCGATCGGGGAGACCACCACATGGATTGGGACAAACTGCGTATTTTCCACGCAGTCGCCGAAGCCGGGTCCTTCACCCATGCAGGTGACAGACTTAACCTGAGCCAGTCTGCCGTTTCGCGGCAGATTTCAGCTCTGGAGGAGGTTCTGCGTGTTCCGCTGTTTCATCGGCATGCACGAGGCCTCATCCTGACTGAACAGGGTGAGGTTCTGAATCGCACAGTGCGTGAAGTCTTCTCCAAGCTGGCCCTGACACAGGCATTCCTGAGCGAAAGCAAGGAACGAGCGGCGGGCAAAATAAAGATCACGACAACCACCGGTTTTGGCCTTTGTTGGCTTTCTCCGAGGCTGCATCGCTTTCTGGAACTGCACCCGGATATCGAGGTTACGCTTCTTCTTGAAGACGCAGACCTTGATTTGGGAATGCGTGAAGCAGACGTGGCTATTCGCCTGCATCCGCCGACGCAGCCAGACCTTGTACAGCGCCATCTCGCTAATTTTCCTATGCCAATCTATGCCAGCCCAGACTATCTGGACCGGTATGGCACCCCGACAAATCTGCAGGAATTAGCGGAACATCAGATCATCGGCTTTGCAGGACGCCACCTACCATTGCCGAATGTAAACTGGCTTCTGGACCTCCTTCGTCATGAAGGTCTGGCTCATCGGGGAAGCAGGCTGGCCATCAACAATATTGCTGCCGTTGCGACTGCGATTGCTTCAGGCACAGGTATTGGTTCTTTGCCGCTCTACACGGCTGCGTCCTACCCCAACCTAGTCAGAGTTCTTCCCAATCAGGCCGTTCCGTTGGTTGAGGCTTACTTCGTGTATCCGGAAGAACTGCGAACTTCCAAAAGAATCGCCGTATTCCGAGATTTTCTGCTTTCGGAAATCAGCAGCCTCAAAGGCCAGGAATAAAGCCCATAGAATACCGCCGCGCTCACCCGCGGCGGCCATGCCCCGTGATGCAAACATGTTGGGCTGCACTGGACCGGAAGACGGCTTCCCCGACAGGCGCAAAGCCATTTCCATGCCTGGAATGAGTGCTCTCTACATTACTCTTGAGAACAATTAGCCCCAACTGGGAATGATAGCAGGGCGTGACAGTGGCCCGACCCTTCTGATTCTGTAGCATTTTTACTGAAGCTGCTTTTTTCAGAGGATATCCTGAGGCAGCTTTTGCCGAGGACGTCGCGGCACAGCACAGAACCCCTATAAAAATCGGGATTATCCAGACAGATAATGAAGGGGCTTTCCACATTGCCCCACAATAGCGCACGACGCTTCTCAACGCGTGCCCGAAAGCATCAGCTCCGCTTTTCTGCTTCAAACAGCGGCATCCAGAACACAGGGAACAGAAACTCCTGTCATTCTGCCGTGGCTGACTTGGTCGCGCTTTGATTCACACGCTCACGCAACTCTTTTCCCACTTTAAAGAAGGGAACGCTTTTTTCTTCGACAGAAACAGTGTCTCCAGTGCGTGGATTCCGACCCGTCCGCGCATCTCGGCGCCTGGGAATGAATGCGCCGAACCCGCGAAGTTCAACACGATCGCCTCGCGTCAAAGCTGCACTGATTTCGTCAAAAATGGTGTGAACGATCCGTTCGATATCCCGCGTCAGAAGGTGAGGATAAATCGTGGAAAGCTCTGCAATAAGTTCCGATTTGGTCATGACTGCAGCCTATCTGCCTCCGCCCATGAAACTGGCTTGTCAGGGTTGCAGAATCGCAACGGCCCCGTCAAGGCTGCTGAGGGTTAATCGCCCTTCCAGCATCTCCGTAAAGCCTGAGCCAAACACGCCTTCGAGCATGGCCCGTTTGCGAGGAAAATCATACCAGTGTCGCTTGGTTACAGAGAGCAACGGCATCACCGGGTACTGTGCGTCTCCAATTTTCAGGCGCTGCCTGAGCCATTGCCGAGCAGTGTCTTCGTCTCCCAACTCGTCGATCAGGCCCAGGCTCAAAGCCTGACGACCCGTATAGGCCCGACCGTCTGCAAGGCTTCGCACCTTGTCTTCAGGCATGTGCCGCCCTTTAACGACCATGGCGACGAACTGATCGAAGAGATCATTGACCAATCCCTGAAGCATCGTGCGCCCTTCTGGCGTCAGATGACTTGTGGGATCAGTCTGATCTTTCATGGCGCCAGACGTAATAGCAGCAACATCAATGCCGACACGCCCTAGCAGCGGAGAAAGATCGGGCCGCTGCAGGATCACACCGATCGAGCCTGTCAGCGTGGAAGGCAATGCCACGATATGCTGTGCTGGAACTGAGAGCATGTAGGCGGCAGACGCACCCATATCGCCCATCGTGACGACAACAGGCTTTACCTGTGCAAATTTCTCGATCGAATCGTGCAGACGTTCCCCGCCCGTGACACCGCCGCCCGGACTATCAACAACCAGCAAGAGTCCGGTCACTGAAGAAGATTTCTGCGCTTTGCGAAGAGCCGTCGTGATCTGGGAAACGTTGTTTCCGATCACGCCGTGAATAACCAGACGCGCAATGTGCGGACGCGCATCCAAACTGGAAACAGTTGAGTGGCTTTTACCAACAGCGATAATAAGCGCTGCAAGAAAAAACAGAAGCGCAGCGCCCCTCCAGAGAAGGAGGCGCTTGCTGTTAGCCATTGATCGGAGAAGCGTCTCTGCCTCTAAACTCATGAAACAGTATTCTCCGACCACATGACAGATAGTGCTTTTTCAGAAAGACAATTCCAGCGAGACGGGAATTAGTCCTGCTTCTTGGACTGACGCGTCCGGCCAGTTTCTTTCTTGCCTTCGCCTGTTGCGCTGATCTTGCGACCCAGACCGATTTCGCGAGCCAGAGCCGAGCGACGCTGTGCATAGTTCGGAGCAACGAGCGGATAATCGGACGGAAGACCCCAACGCTCACGATACTGCTCTGGGGACATATTATAAGCGCTCTGAAGGTGACGCTTGAGCATCTTCAGTTTTTTGCCGTCTTCAAGGCAGACGATGTAATCCGGGAATACTGAACGCTTGATCGGCACAGCAGGCTGCGGACGCTCTGGCTGCGGCTCTTCCTGTGGAGCACCAGCATTTGCAAGAGCTTCATAAACCTGGCGGATCAATGCCGGGAGAGACGCCGCATCCACATTACCCTTGGAAACCTGTGCAGCAACGATCTGCGCTGTAAGCTCCAACAGATCCGGGTGGGATGTATTCTCCGACATAATATCTTACCTTCCATTCAAAATAGCATTTTTACTATGCTCAACAGCGTGAAATCATTCTGCCGAGCCTGTTTGCAGAATATATACCCAATACCACCGAGATAGCCACTCAACTTTAATACCAAATTGACCACACGTTCCTTAAAAAAGAAGTAATCACTTCAGAGCGTGTTTCGGAATTCGCTAATTTTCTTTCCGGGAAGCCTTATGCAAACCGTTGACGCTACACTCTGTTCACCAAGTGATTTTTCAGGATGGCGAACACAATCGCGTAATTTCCTGAGCAAGCGAATCCCGGGGTCTTCGATCACTTGGAGTATTAGAGCACCTGCCGCTCTTTACGCAGCGAAAACAGATCGGGATTTACCTGACACTCCCTCCCCTTTGCGTCTGCCCCGAAAATTTGCGGCCCTGATCCCGTCCGTGTTTGCATCCGATATCCCGGAGAGATTTGATCTTCTCTATCGCGCCCTGGAACATATCCAGGAGCACGGAAGCCCACGTGAGACAGACATCACCCGGTTTGAGCAGATTGCCAGCACCGTTCGAGCGCAAATTCTTGAATTGAGAGACGCGTTCCCACAGAACCGGATAACAGACTGGCAGATCATTCGAACACGCCAAAAATTACAGCTCATAGACAGTCAGAGATACCCTCTCATCAGACTGCGGGTTTCCCCTTGGGTTCTCCTTTCAGACGAGACGACCCTTTGCTGGGACGGGCACAAGTACCGTGTTGGACCACCTATTGATGAGGCAGGACAACCAGAGGCAGATCTGATTGATCTTGCACAGAAAACTTCGACCGCCGGGAAAGACAATGCCTTTTGGGCCAACCCGGCCACAGTGCATGTCACACCTGATCTGAAGGAGATTGAAAAGACGTCCTCTTTGTCAAACCTGCGGTCCCTCGCCGTTGATTGTTCTCTCTGTGATCTTTGTCACCACGCGTCACGCACCGTTTCCGGAGAAGGCACGACGCAGGCCCAGATCCTTTTTGTCGGCGAGCAACCGGGAGATCAGGAAGATCTTCAGGGACGACCGTTTGTTGGCCCAGCCGGACAACTCTTCGAGCGCGCACTTCAGGAAGCCGGGGGCAGTCGGGAACAGGCCTGGATCAGTAACGCGGTCAAACATTTCAAATTTGTCCGCCGCGGTGCAAGACGCATTCATCAGAAACCCGATGCGACAGACGTAAAATCCTGCGCCCCGTGGATCACAGCTGAACGGCGTATCCTTCAGGCAAAGGTTACAGTTCTGCTCGGCGTGACCGGAGCAAGTTCCGTTCTTGGACGACCCATCACTATTTCACGGGAGCGTTCCCGTTACATGACTTTGGACGATGGCAGTACTGGCATTGTGACCGTCCATCCCTCTTACCTGCTCAGAATTCCGGATGAGGACAGCAGGACACGCGAATACACAAAATTTGTCGCAGATTTGAGAATGGCCATTTCCGCTCTCGCCTAATTGACGGCTTCAGGAGTAAGAAAGCCGCACAATGAGTGGCAGTACTACGTCAACAGGACGTCCGACTCCGAACAGTTCCCCATCAGGTGCAGGTGCGTCAGCCGCTCTGCGGCCCAGGGTCAAGCTGCCCCTGTCATGGATCTATGCGCCATCCGCAGCGACCCTGACTTTTGCTCTGCGAAATACATTCGCAGCCTGTCTCGCCATCGGAATTGCCTTCTGGATGGAGCTGGACAGTCCCGCATGGGCCGCAATGACTGTCTGGGCTGTTGCACAGGCGACCCGTGGTGAAAGCCAGTCCAAAGCCAAATGGCGTATCATTGGAACAATTACCGGAGCGGTCGCATCAATTGCGTTGATGGCTGCCGCGCCTCAGGCACCCTGGCTCTTCTTCCCCATGATCGCCGTCTGGATTGGCGTGTGCAGTGGGCTCGCAACATTCGTAAGTAACTTCCGCTCCTATGCTCTTGTTCTCGCAGGATATACCTGTTCGATCATCTGCATGGATGCGGCTTCCGATCCGGACAATATCTTCACCGTTGCCGTTTCCAGAACCACTTACATTACCCTTGGCGTTCTGTGCGAAGCCTTCATGGGTCTGATCTTTGCCACCACTCAGGAACGGCAGGCCCGGATCCAACTGCGCCAGAAGCTGGAGTCTGCTCTGGTTCTCGTTACGAAGACGCTTACGAGTATTCTCGGTGAGGAACGCGGCGCCCTGAATGCAGCACGCAGGCAGTTCGGCACCATCCTCAGCATTAACGACCAGATTGAATTTGCAGAAGTCGAGATGGGCCCGCATGGACACGAAGGTGACCATGCCCGTGCGGCTCTGGCCTCCGTATCAGCCCTGCTCTCTCGCGGGTTCGGTATGGCAATGCGCCTGCAACTTTTGAACCATGACCACCCTGCCTTCACGCAGGCCGCTGATGAGATCCTCTCGTTTCTGAAGGATTTCCCGAAGCGTATTGCAAATACTGAGTCCGTTCCGGATCTTTTGGCAGAACTCCAGCATCTCCGTGATGTTTGCCGCCTGTATGCTGCACCGCACCGGATTACCGATCTGGAAAACAGCAATGAACCCATTCCGGGAACAGACCCGTTCGATCTACGCCTGAATGAACAGGACACCGAGACACACCTCGATGAACGCGTTCTCTTCATGTCACTTGGGGAGCTACTCGGAGACCTGGAACTTGCCATCAAGGAATACGAGGCCAGCACACACTCTATTCCAGGCGATCATTTTCATTTTCAACGCCAGACCCACCGTGACACACGCGAAGCTATTCATAATGGCCTCCGCGGAGCATGCGCCGTTCTTGTTACGGCCCTGATTTATGAGATCACAGCGTGGCCAAGCGGACTTGGCTTCATCGCCATTACAACGCTGGTCTGTGGCCTGTTTGCGACCAAAGAAAACCCAGTCCTTGGGACTACGGAGTTCCTGAAAGGAGCACTGGTCGCTTACATTGTGGCCTGGATACTTGTCTTTGTGCTTATGCCCAAAGTCACAACGTTTGAAACCCTGACGCTTTTCCTAGGGCCGGCCATGTTCCTTGGCGGTCTGGCGAAAGGCAACCCCTCCACTGCTGGCGGCGCGGCAGCTTACGGCCTTCTTCTTCCTGCCATGCTTGGGTTGGAGAACCATCACGTCATGAACGAGGTGGCATTTTATAACGGCAATATGGCCGTCGTTATGGCTGTGGGCATCAGCGTTCTGGTTTTCAGGACAGTGTTGCCGTTCAACAGTTCTGATGAACGGCTGCGTCTCCGCAGAATTATGCTGGCTGAGTTGCGCGGCCTCGCAGATCCCGCACAGACACCACAAATCAGTATCTGGATCGGCCGTAACACGGATCGTTTCGCACGTCTGATCCGTCATGCTGGCCCCACCCCTGCTCCGCTCATCGAAGCCTGTATTCTGGGGACGCTCGCCACACTCACGCTGGGCCTGAACATTATTCGCCTACGAACCTTGCTAGACCGCGAATACCTTCCCGACAGTGCGAGACGCCCCATCCAACTGGTGCTCCATTACGTTGAGCAGTCTACCCGACGCCATGATAAGGCCGCTCGCGTCGCCAATGCGGCGGTAAGACGACTGCGCGCACTGGATGAGCATGAGACAGATCTGGTCACGCGACTGGAAATGACGCGGGCAATCACTTACCTCGTCGTTATTGCTTATACGATGCAAACGAACGCAGACTTCCTGGATGCCAGCCGCCCCTTTAGAGGCGAGCGCAGCCATCTGAAAGTACAAGAGTCCCGTTAGGCGACAAGAGAAGTACGCTTCTCACATAGCTTGGGAATTTCGAAGATTGCAGAGCGATTACAACCCACTCTGATTTGTTCCCAATACCGCGACACAACCCACACTCCAAGACGGAGGATAGTCTTCGTAAGGGTTAAGGTCAGATACACATATCTTAGAAATCATGGCGGAGAGGGTGTCAATCGATTTTTCTAATTATATAATTATTATCGTTTTTGTTTTTTTGATTAGACGTTGGGAAATACCCCTAATCATACCCCTCAATCTTTAAAGCTATATCAAGCGTGGGCACCAGAGATCACATACAAGCGATCGGATTTTGCTTCCCTTCCAACAAATCACTGCGGGATTGCCCCTGATGGAACATCGAAAGACGATCCAGTTGCGCGATGGGCAGCCACTTCACGAGTTTCCTCAATATTGCCGCCGCCAGGCTCTGGATCAGATCTCTTATCAACGTGACCTAGGTCATACAGCGCATAGATATTCTCGATAATTTTTAATGTCTCTCGTTGATTGCCATGTTTGTATAATTCATCCGCAAGGGCGATAAGCGCATCTAATTGTGGAGGCATAAATTCAACTTTCGATGTGTCAAAACGTTAGCAAATGAAACGCTAAATAATATTTTCCATAAAATGCGTTAAAATCTCGTTAAATCAAGCCTGCAATGGTCATAATTTGGCCATTTTTAACTTCAGAAACGTTTTGAATTATATGTACAATTTGACTGAAATCATTGCAAAATAAGTATTTTCTGTTCGACGTAGGTTACGTTGACAAAAGACATGATCCAGAGCCCGGCGGCGGCAATATTGAGGAAACTCGTGAAGGGCAAGGCGGCCTTGTCGTAGCGGGAGGCGATGCGGCGCATTTGCTTGGGGTGATTGGACATCCGCTCGATGCGGTTACGGTCCCTGTAGCGCTGCCAGCCTATTTTCTGTGGAGCACTGCGGCCGTTGCGCGATGGAATGATCGGCAAGATCCCATGCGTCAGCAGATTCTGGCGGAAGCTATGACCGTCACCCAATCGGCCAGCATGGTTTTGGAGCTCGGAACAGCCAGTTTCGTCAGGGATCTGTGGCTTTGTAATCCTAGACCTGCCCTCCCGTAAGGATAAAGCCGAGAGGGTATCTCTGATTGTCACATCGGGAATAGATTTTGCCCGTAAAGCCGCCGCGTAATCGACTTAAAGCCTCTGAATGAGCCTCCTTTTTGCGCCCGTAGCCTGTGAATGGGCAAGACACAGTGGTGCTGATCATATGCTGCCAGTCATCGATCAGACCAAGGTATACTAGGGTTTGCAGCAGGGCATTCCACATGCCCTGTCCGGCCCAACCGGACATAGACAGAGCTCCGCTTGCTGTAGCGGCTCATACATATTCCGCCAGGCACAACCTGTGCGCAGAACAGCAGCATACCATTGAGAAACAGGCGATTGTCGCCGGCTGGGCGGGGCTAACGCCCGCGTTCAGGCGGCAGAAGAGAATCAATCATCGACCATTCCCGATCCTTCAGATCGCCTCGCACCATCCCTGTTCTCTCCGTCCATTATCCCACAGGCAGGAAAGGAATCGGATATCAAAGTGATCGTATAGAATTTTTGTCAACGTGGCCCGATAGATGGAAGGTTCGAAGAACCCTTGATTGATTACCCTTGCGCCTAATTTCTGGTCTCTGGTCCTGATTTTCACTCTGCGTTTTGAGCAGAGAGAGGGTTTCATGCTCTGGATTGCTACGCGGCGGCGTTAATCCGCTCCAGGAAGAGAAAGCGGCGCATATTATAGACGATATTGGCCAGCCCGATCCTCATGGTGGCCCGCGTTAAGCCTACGGTTCGGACGAACAGTCCCGTCTGTGATTTCTGATCGGCAAAGACATGCTCGACGCGAGATCTGATCACCGACTTCCCTGCGTTGGATCTCTGGATATGGCGGGGCATAGGCCTGAGATGCGGCTTTTTCCTGTGAACCTTGGAGACAAAGCCCTGCTTTTCCATGAAGTCCTCATTGGCTTTTGAGCGGTAGGCTGTGTCTGCCCAGACCGTTGAGGATGTATTGTTTTTATCAAGCAAGCCCTCTCTCAATCGCGCGCCGTCACTGGCGGCGGCATCTGTCGTCTTCCATTTACGGATCAGCCGAAATTTCCGATCGATGGAGATGTGCGACTTGTAACCAAAAAACGGGATGGCCAGATCCGTTGCGGGGATATTCCCGTCTTCCTGTCGCTTCGCTTTCGTGAATTTCAGGGTACAGCGCGCATGCCTGTCCTTGTGGGACAGCTTTGCCGGTTTATCCTGCCAATCCTGTGGGATCCGTCCTTCCCGCAGATCAGTCTTTTCATCGTTGGTATTGCGCTGCTTCGGAGCCGCTACCAGCGTGGCATCCAGGATTTGGCCTGACATCGGCAGATAACCAGCGTTACGCAGGGTCGCATCAAAGCGGTTGAACAAAATATCAATTACTCCCGCCTGCGTCAGACGCTCCCTGAACAGCCAGATGGTTTTGGCATCAGGCACACGCTCCGACAGCCCCAGGCCTAAAAAGCGCATGAAGGAGAGACGGTCATTGATCAGGTATTCCGTCCGTTCATCGGGCAGATTGTTCAGCGTCTGGATCACCAGGATTTTGAACATCAGCACCGGATCAAACGGCGGACGACCGCCTTTACTGCCTTCTGCATAAGCCAGCGCTTTATCCAAATCAGGACGAAATGCTTCGAAATTCACAGCCCGGGAAAAGGCTTCGAGCTGATCACCAAGCCCGCTCAAACGAGAAAGCCGCTCGTCAACATCAAAGAAACCGGGCTGTTTCATGTCGCCACTCCTGCAATAAAAACCGGAGAAATGGAATCACAGAGAGGGCCTCAAAACCAAGAGGTTTTAAGAACCCTCCAGATCACACTCCTAAGGTGCGGGTATCTACACTGATAGTTGCCAAATGATTGGAGTGGTTGGTCATTATTACGGAATGCCCTACCCCTTGCATAATAATTGAACTACCACCGAGAGTAATTATAGCATCGTCATTATTATAAGATAATAGTGACGCTCCAATATCTTTGTTAACTGTATTTATATTAAAACTATAATTTCCGCTTTTTGTATGCATTTCAGATATTCCATAAATAAAATCTTTTGTTATATTATCAAGAGTAATATTCATGTATGATTCTTCACTTCCCGCACTCATGTCAGCTGTTAGCGCGCCACCCCACTGTTCAATATCAGATTTTTGTCCACCAGCAGTAAAATTGGTCGAGCCACCCTGAATAATAATTTGAAGTTGTTCGTCGTCATCATCCGAACCTGCTGTCGCATTTAGTAGACCGTTACTTGTCCAAATCTGCTGTGAACTTCTGCCACCATAGACATTTGTTTTCTGAGAGATGTTATCAGACAACACGATGGTCTGTGATCCTGCATTTTCTCCATCCCCGTACACACTTGTGGCATCATAATTTCCTCCAACAAACAGCGTTTGCTGCCCTGAGCCTGCATGAATTTCCACTTGAGCCGTGGGATCAGTTTGTTTGGTTGGATCATTCCATTCAATGACACAAAGATTTTCAGCGCCGCCATGAATAACTGTAGTTCCTGTAACGTAGTTTTGATCAATAGCAACTAGATCTGTCGAAGTTGCAGAAGAGCCATTTATTGTAACATTTGAGCCATTGTTGATCCACGTCACTGTTGACTGCGTCGAGTAGTTAATGGTCGTATTAGAGCCATACTGAGTGTTAATTAAGGAGCTACTGTCACTACTATTTCCTATAAGATTGGGATCATCCTCGCCTTTGATATTTGCATTAACAATTGTATTTGCGGAACCTGTCCAAACAATGGACTTATTTCCTGTAATAATTGAAGTTGTGGATACATGGCTTTCAGCCGAAGAATTCATCACGATTTGCGCGCCATAAGATTTGGAGGCATCGACACTAATGCTATGCCCATTAGCCAAGATGAACTGCTCTCGTCCATCTTGCAAAATATAATTCTGTCCATCGTTCAGAGAATTATACAGACCACTTCCTATGACATTGACTTGACCAGTCCCTGAAATATCGTAAGTTATATTTGATAAGCCCCCCTTTAAATCAAGCGCAGAAAATCCTAAAAAATTGACATTTTTTGTGTATGCGTCGAGATTAATCATTTTTGTGTAGCCATTATAGGCAAAGGAAGTATTTGCTAACGTCGTCGAAATACCATTTTCATCGGTTACAGTGGCGTTAAATGTTGCCACACCGCTATCGACAGCAGTGTTCAAAAAGCAGAGACTTGAGAGAACGGAGCTCAAATCACTTGCTGTACCAGTGGCAGTTAGCGTTTGACCATCTGATGAGATGGTCCCGGATTTGTCCAATAAGGACAATTTACCTGCGGTAGATCCAAGTTTAACAGTTAAAATAAGGTCACTCTCCCCAAGAGAGTCCGTTATTATTGGATCCGACATAAAATTATACGTACTACCATACGATAAAGTACTAGGAGTTTCTATTCCAGAACTATATATATATTCAGAAGGAGCGTATCTTATTGAAGTATTTCCAATAATGCTGCTACCATCCTCACTGACAAATTTCAGGGAAAGGTTTGCTATACCGGACGTACTAGCGTCATCTCTGATTTTAAGAACACTGAGAACATTCGTCAGCTCCTCCGGTGTGCCGGAGTATGTCAGAGTTTGAGTATTGTTGCTAAACGTACCATTTTCGCCAGTAAGCGTAAGGCCATGCACTCCACTGAGTGTGAGAGTCATAGTTACAATGTCTGATGTCGACGAGGCATAGAGGGCAGGAGCATCATAGATCGTCGAAGTGCCCGACATTACGTTGATAGTCGGCTTAATACCGGTCATAATTAGACTAACACCCGACGCCCCAACTACCTCGAGTCCTTGTTCAGAATTAGTTGGACTGGCACTAAAATTTTCACTTACCCAAGCTGCTACAGCATTAAGGCTTTCAGTATTCGACATATTTGAATCATATGTGTTAGTATTTTTACTTGAAGTATAATTTTCAATGATAATTTGACTAGGTGAGGCGTTGTCTTTTATTAATTTTTCAAGCATTTTCTCAATACCTTCGAGATAATTGCTTGTATATTCACTACCACTATCAGTAGAGTAAGGACCAATGATAATTGAAGTTCGTAAACCTTCAGATGTGGCCCACCTAATCTGCGATTCTAMAAAATTTTGATAAGTTGTCCCCGCCTCTCCATTGGCGGAAAACCAAGACGGTGTGAAAGTATTAAAAAAATTTGCGGGGGTATCGAAAGAAAGTCCTCCACTATAGAGAGCTGCATCTCGATAAATTTTCCAATAATCTGATGTAGAGAAGTCTTGACTATAATCAGCATCCAATCCATTGTAAGTAAAAATAGGAGCAATATTCATGACCCCGCTAGAACGGGCGTCTTGAACATAACTTTTCCAGGCATTCAGGTCATTTTGAGTCCATTCGTCTCTAACATTCACGTTTCCTTCCGTTGGTGAAAAGCCATATTTTTGGTAGAGATAATAAAAAGGTACGCTCGAGAATGCAGCACCATTTTCAGGTGAGAAAACATAATTAGTAGTAGATCCACCTCCAGTAAAAGATGAAGATGATACAACCGGAATAGAGTTTAAATTTTTATCCATTAAACTCGAAATAGAATTTATATCTGTATTACCTTTCAAACTATCGTCTATAGATTCTAGTTTTAGAACAACTTCATTATTTGACCCTATGTTATAATAACCACCAGAAGAAGAAGAAATATATCCGTTTTTATTTGCCCCTGTCTGCCCTAATACATAACCAGGCTGCCCTGGTGAAGAAAGTACTTCATATTGTTGCCCATTGGAGGCAGTGTATATATCACCAACTTGAACTGTAATATTACTAGAAGATGTATTTTTTATTGTAACTGTTCCTTGAGCATAGCCAGAACTAAAGCCAAACTCTCCAACGCCAGGTGCAGATTGATCAGAGGCCATCTCGGCACCCAAGGTTCCCATGTACCCCGCAACAACAGCTGAATATATCCCATTCAGGTGCCCATATAGTCCCACATTAGCCGCCAACATTTCGTTAACGATACTCTGCTCTAGAAGGCCATCAAGGTTTATTACACTGCCAATAAAAACAGACGTATATTTTTTATTGTTTTCTATCATTATTAACTGCCTTTTATTAATACAATTGATAATTACAGCTATGAATTGTATAAAAAAATTCAGTTAACAAAATTATAATAAATCAAAAAAAAATTATTGTGAGGAATTTTCCCATTAAAGAAATATAAATATTTATTTGAAACATTATAATTCCATCAACATATTTAGAAAATAAAAACATATGATATTGGAATTCATAAGAAATGCTTATATTTCTCACTTATCCAAAAAAATTGATTCTGAGACAGTCCCGAATAAATTTGTTTTGCGCACCTTGCATAAATTAGCAAAATATGGAGCACCTACTGCATACCTTCGCTTAGGTGAAATATACCTTCGTGGCGAAATAGTGCCACGGCATTTACCCACAGGTATGCTTTGGTTAAAAAAGGCGGGCAATGCTGGCTATTCGCGTGCGTGGGGTTTGATCGCGAAAGCGCGGGCATCGGGGGGCTCATTTGAGCAGATCGGCGACCTTTATACAACTGATGACAGTGCGCCAATAGATCTAGATGAAGTTTTGGATTATGCGATTAAGGGAATGGAAGGTGGTGATATTCCCAGCGCCGGCTTTTCGGCTCAAATCTTATTAAGAATGCGAGGGCTGAGAAATCAAGAATGTCGCAAAATAGTCTTGAAGGCAGCCCAAATGGGAGACCCTTGGTCTCAAGCTTTAGCTTCTCGAATGGCCAGTGAGGGCATTACAGCATATTTTTTGCCAGGGATGACAGCACAACAAAGCGCAATTGAGTGGTGTCATCGTTCAATTAGCATTGAGATTCAGGACCCCTTTCCTTACCTCAACGCTGCTCGATTAATGTCGTGTGGCATTGTACCGGGTTCGTCCGATTCTGCCCGGAAGCTGATGAAACGTGCAGCTGACCTAGGACATAACGAAGCTAGAACCCAATATGGCTACCAACTCCTATGTGAGGGCAACACCCTTCATGGCGTTTCCTACCTTCAAAAGGCATTTTGGGCTGGAAGCGGTGATGCTGCTACAATTTTGGGAAATTTTTATTTAAAAAATTTAGAATCAGAAAACAGTCTTGCCGTAAAATGGTATATTCGTGCCGCAAAATTAAATCACGCTGGAGCAATTAAATTGCTAAGTGATATTTTAGATAGAAAAAAACTTAATTTACACGATAGAAATACTGTATTTTATTTTTTAAATAGATTAAATTAAAAATAATCGCTATATTTATGCGTAAAAATTTCTACTTCTGATCTAGTATTTAGGTTCATTACTCATAATCAGAACCTGAAGGTTACAGCGATGCAGATGGCGGAGAAGAAGACGGTCGAACATCTTTCATAGCGTGTGGGGGCCTGTCGCCACTCCTCTAGGCCCCCCTAAATCAGTCAGCATCATAACCCCGATCCGCCGACATTCACCCGTGTCATGGGAAGACTGTCCAGTATAGCAGAGGCTCCACTGTCATCACTGACCTGTCCTGCTGTTATGAAGAAGCTCAGCAGTCGCCCGTTCTGATCAGTGACCGGCAGTAGCTTGGTAGTCATACCGCCTTTGGTGCGACCGATCAGGCGGCCTAGCTCCCTTTTTTAATCATGGGCTGCAAGCTGTCCGGTGTGCCTGGAGAGAGTCGCATCAATTATAATGGCCTGAGACTCGACCTTTGCAGCAGATAAACCACCCATCGTCTGCATGAAAATGCCTATGTTGCTCCAACGCTTCTCGCGGTTATAGAGTTTTTTGTGCGGATCGTATTTTCGGGTTGCATCACGCCAGCGCAGGCCATTGCGGTTCGGAAAATTGATGCCGCTCAGCGCGCGGCGGTCATCAGCACGAGGTTTGCCGTGGTTCTTGGAAAAGAACGGACGTAGACGCTCCATCTGTTTATCCGTCTGCCCCAAATAGGTCGCTTATTTTTAGTCTCGTCTCAGAGTCTGAATCAAAATCCCTTACAAAAACCAATAGATACCAAGCCTAAGGGTCGCTGCGCCTAGTGCATCAATCAAGTACAACCTCCAGGCTCTGGCTTCACCGGAGAGCAGAGTTGAAAATATGATACTAAAACGCTGCGCGGGTAAGGCCAGTTTTGACGATCTGAGCTGCCCTATATACCCTTTTTGCTTCAGCATCCGTCACGTGCGATTAAATTTTGAATTTATATTCTTTGACAGCACATTAGAAAATATTTTATTTGAAAAAATCAACTTATCTCATGTGAGAAATATGATAAATATCTGTAAATATACTTTTGGCAGAAAAATGGTTTTTCGAGGAATTCCTACAAAATCAGTATATGAAAAATCTTTTTGTTATCATAATTCGTTATACAACGAAGATAGACATTTAATACAAGTATCATCTTATGTTTCAGGAGAAACAAACAGTGGAACATTTAATTCGCATATACACGCACCTAATACTCCACATTTAGATATAACTTCTGGGTTAACCATAGAAAATGGATTTTGGATTGGATATTTTCATACCCACTATGGACATTTTTTGTTAAGTACAATTCAAAGATTATGGTCTATAGATCGAGATAAAGATTTCTTTTTGTCTCCAAACTTTGAAGAAAGCCAAATTTATAGTTTTGATTACATACAAATAATTTTTGAAGCATTAGAAATAGATGTTAGTAAAATAACCTCCTTAAAAGATGGGACATTATTGAAAAACACCACTGTTAATCAACCTATTTTTATAGAAAATGATTACTGTTATTCAAAGTGGTCAGATTTTATGAAATCAATATCAAAAAAGATAATAAATTATTATAATAAAAACGAAAGTAAGTCCCCAGTATATATTAGTAGAAGTAAAGTATTGTCGGGAACAAGACATTTTGAAGGCGAAGAAAGTCTTTGCGAAATTCTTAAGATCTTTGGCATAGACACTATACATCCAGAAGAAATGTCCTTTAATGAACAATTGCGATTTTGGAATCAAAATAAAACATTCATAGGATTTTCAGGATCTTCATTTATAACTTCAGCCTTTTTTGAAGGTAAAAATCTTATTATATTAAATCATGATGATTATGTTTTTGGATCTCAACTAATGATAGATAAAGTATCGAAAAATAATTCTATCTATATAAACATAGATAATTTTATCTCAAGAAACTATCCACAAAATAGAAGTTATTCTATAATAAATTATAATGCTATTATTAGTCAAATAATGCATGCAATTCGCATGTTTGAATAACAAATCTATTGATTTATTTTATTTGAAATTTTTAATTTCTGAGTGTTCGTCGTAATTATATTTTCCAACGTGGAGTGATCGAAGAACAGTTGGCTGATGCAACTGACTCGTAATTTCAGGCTTTTGGCGATTTGATCGACGGTGCTTTGGGTCGCTTTTGATCTGCATTTTGAGCCGATCGGGGGGTGCCTCCCGCTGGAGGACTACGCGCTCTCATTCAATCTTTCGAGGGAGAGGAAGCGGCGCATATTATAGACGATATTGGCCATCCCGATTTTCATGGCGGCCCGTGTGATGCCGACGGTCCGGATGAACAGTTCTGTCTGTGACTTCTGATCGGCAAAGACGTGCTCAACGCGGGATCGGATGACCGACTTTCCTGAGTTGGATCTCTGGATATGCCGGGGCATGGGCTTGAGATGCGGCTTTTTGCGATGAACCTTTGAGACAAAGCCCTGCTTTTCCATGAAGTCTTCATTGGCTTTTGAGCGATAGGCCGTGTCAGCCCAACCGGTTGAGGCCGTATTGGTTTTATCCAGCAGCCCATCTCGCAATCGCGCGTCATTACTGGCGGCGGCGTGCGTCGTTTTCCATTTGCGGATGAACCGAAACTTTCGGTCGATGGAGACGTGGGATTTGTATCCCAAGAACGGGATAGCGAGATCTGTGGAGGGTATCGTTCCGTCATCCTGCCGTTTTGCTTTCGTGAACTTCAGCGTCCAGCGCGCATGACGATCCTTGTGCGACAGCTTTGCCAGCTTGTCCTGCCAGTCTTCGGGAATACGTTCTGCCCAGAGATCCACTTTCTCAGCGTTGGTATTGCGCAGCTTTGGAGCAGCCACCAGTGTTGCATCCAGGATCTGGCCCAACATCGGCAAATAACCGGCGTTGCGCAGGGGCGCGTCAAAGCGATCAAACAGTCTTTCAATCCCACCCGCCTGGGTCAGACGGAGGACGTCCGCACTTGCTTCCGTCAGAACACGCCAGAGCCTTCTCAAGATCAGGGCGGAAGACTTCAAAATCCACAATCCGGGAAAACGCTTCGAGTTGATCACCAAGCCCGCTCAGACGGGCCAGACGTTCATCAACATCAAAGAAACCCGGCTGCTTCATATCGCCATTCCCTCAACAAGAACCGGAGGAATGGAATCACACAGAAGGCCTCAAAACCAGTAGGTCCCTCGAACCCTCCACGTCGGCTGAAGTGGATGAATGGATCATGAAGCGGGCAAATTTCGTTGGTGTTGAAAAGCAGTTCACTCGGTTGAGTGGGATTAGCAATCAATTCAAGGGATTTTTCTTAGACTGTAAGTTTTCAAGTGTTCCGTTCTGCCTAGGCTTGCAAGTTGTGAGACATCATTGGGATGGTGTAGTGTGGGCGACTACTGCGTGTCCCATTGGTTTGATGCTGTCTCCCGGTGTAATCGCTGATGCGTCAGATCCATCCACAAGCCCACACCATACCTGTCGTGCGGGCCGAAATCGCCCGCTCTACGGAAAGGACCAACGTCTTTGCGCGGTGCTTCGGCATCAGCGACGAGACGGTGCGCAAGTGGCGCAAGCGCGTCGTGGAAAGGTGCACGGACCGGAGCAGCAGACCCCGATCACTGGCCTGCAAGGCGATAGAGGAAGAGCGTGTGGTCGTCTGTCATATGTGTAGGGCGACGGAATTTGGTCTTGATGATCTAACCTTCGTGCTGCGTCACTTCCTACCGCATCTCAACCGCGACAGCGTCTGGCGCATCCTGAAAGACGCCGGGCTCAACTGCTGGTCGCCGAAATCAAAGATCCGCCCGGCAAGGGGTGACAGCACCTTCAGAGATTACGACCTTGGCTACGTCCATATCTACGTAAGACATTTTCCGAAGCTACAAACTCAGAACGACAAGGCGCGCAAATGCTTCCTCTACGTTGCAATCGATTGCTGCTCGCGCCTCGTGCATTTGGCCGTCTACAACGCTGAAAATGCAGCTAACGCGGTCAACTTCCTCACTGCCGCCTAAGCCGCTTTTCCATTTCGGGTGACCCATATCCTGACTGATCGAGGTTTATGCTTCACGGCCGACGCGTTCGAGAAAGCCTGCCAAGTTCAGGTCATCGATCGACGTCGGACCCGCGCCTACCCACCGCAAACCAACGGCATGGTCGAGCGCTTCAACGACCGCGCTGCCACCGAAGTCCTGTCGATCAACGTTGCTCATCATACGGATCTCGAGATCCTGCTACTCGGCTTCAATAAGGCTTATAACCACCGGCGACAACATGTGCTGGGCGGTCTATCTCCTACAACGAAAGTGACTGAGAGGCTCAGGCAATCAGCCTCTTTTACACAACCGTAGTCATCAGGCAGGGAACATGAACGAGGTCGATCACGTTACGATAGGCGCCAATGACGTCTCACAACCTGACAGCTAGTGGCTCCAGTTCGAAAATTATACTTCGACCGGCTCTGACGTGGCCTTGGATGCATTTACTTTCGGGTAGGTGCGGCGCACTTCTGTGAAAACCGAAACCCAGAAATCCCTACGCAAATCATTCCGGGCGTACGAGGCGAGAGTTGCTCGATCGCTCGCAACCAGAACAGCCTTCTCTCCATAAACCTCGAGAAGCTCGCAAGCAGTTGCTCTAATATCTTTCGACTCATCCACTAGCGGTTGTCCTAACAATTTAGAAAATGATGACCCGGTAAAATCCATCTGGAAAGAGGCACCAGAGACATGCAATGGGCCTGACGACAAGTCGATCTGCTCACAATCGGAAAGTGGCAAAGCCAACCCCAATCGCTCAGCGGCATCCCAATCGACTTTATCCTTCATAGCCTACCTTCCATGGTGCAATGCTAGTATCCACTGGAAAGACTAAAGAAGTGTTACCCGCCGACAACTTTGTGATTTATGCCACCGATGTACTACGTCACACAGGACAATCTTATCGGAAATATCAAGCCACGCTCCCTGAAATTTTGAACAGATTGAGTGAGCCGCTCCGGGATTGGCGGAGACCGGTTTGCGTAAATTAGGTTCAGGACTCATTCTTTAAGATAGAAGATGAAGCTTGCTGCGATATGGATTGCAGACATGAAGATATGAGCGCAGTGGTCGTATCTAGTCGCAACACGTCGCCAGTCTTTGAGTTTCGCGAACATGTTTTCGATSAGRTGGCGCTTTTTATACAGATGCCAGTYGTAAGGYRGCTTTGATTTCCGGTTCTTTTTCGGGGGAATACASGCASTGATATTGCGTTCTGCRAGCGATAACCTGATCCGGTTGCTGTCATAGCCTCTGTCCCCGATGACTTCTTCTGTYYCGTCGGGGAGATCTGCCAGCAGCACGTCTGCRCYYTTGAAGTCACTGACYTGMCCTRCTGTCAGATRSAGGCGAACAGGCCKRCCCTGACYATCGCACACRGCATGGAGTTTTGAGTTCAGGCCGCCTTTTGTCCGTCCGATATRGCGGGGAAAAGCCCCTTTTTGAGYAGRGACGCCGMCGTYCKGTGYGCCTTGAGATGTGTTGCATCGATCATCARGCGCTTTGAACGGCCAGCCTGCTCTGTCAGGGCGACAAAGATCCGGTCGAAGACACCGAGGGGGCTCCAGCGAATACAACGATTGTATAAGGTCTTGTGCGGGCCATACGCTTTCGGAGCGTCTTTCCACTGAAGGCCGTTGCGGATCACGTAAACGATTCCGCTCAAAACACGCTGGTCATCCACACGGGGCACTCCATGCGGCAGAGGAAAAAACGGCTCAATCCGCTCCATCTGGCGTTCAGACAGCAAAAATACTCACTCACAGCCTTACCTCCATTGGTAAGCCTGTGAATCACAACGTCTCGCTCAGTTCAATATCTTAATAGGTCCTGAGCCTAAAGCTGTCGCTGAACAATCCGTTGCGCTCCAGACTGTCTCATACAGACGTGAGACAGTCTGGATCCCTCATCATGTCCTGACGATGGCCAAAGCCTGTCGGAGCGCTGCGTCCCGAAGCTCCGGATCGCACACCATGTCCTTGAAAATCAGGATGGATCGTTCGTCAGTCGAATACCGGTGGAGACGCCGGAGTGTTTCAGGACGGCGTTCCTGCTGCAAGGCCGAATGGGCTGAGAAACTCTGATCAAAAGCGCCGACGACTTCGATAAAACTTTTCTTTCCGGTGTGCTGTGACGTCAGGCAAAAATCCCCTTCGGCCTTTGGGTCGCAGAAACAGTCTTTCAGTCTGGGATGAACTTTCAGGATGACGTCGCCTGGCAAAAGAGCCAGCAACCGACGATAAACGGCCAGTTCATAAAGCGAGGCGAATTTTATTCCGTTCTGGGTCAAGTCTTCCCAGGCGGGAAGATGAGGATGCCGTTGCTGAACAGCAGATCGAAAAGCCCGCCACGTGTCGTTCCTGGGAGCCCAGTATGTCTTTCGAAGCGCCCAGGCATCCGGCCCAAGGTCCGCGAGCATGAACCCGTGCGGACAGACGCCCACACGAGCGGCAAGTGTTGCGTAACAATCCAGATCCCGTATGGGGAACAGACTATGCCCTTCAGGCAGGGCGAAACGGACAGGATCAAAACGGAAGTCCTGAGTCATAAGAACATGGCCCTTGCAAAAACCGCTCCAGACACAGCGAGTGCGCCGGAGCCGTGACAGAAATGATGATGTTGAAATGAACGTCCTGGCCTGAGCGCTTCAGCCGGGCTGATCCAGAAGAAGGCGTTCCAGTTGCTCAAAGCGATATGCAGGATGACGATGCCTTCGAGCGCATGATGCGCGGCCGAATTCCCACCAAGAAGTTCAAGGAGCATCAGGCCCTGAACGGCCATCAGGGCCTTCAATTCGACAGTGGCATGCAGCACGTCATCAGGAGGTGGCAGGAAGCCGGATAAGGAAAAGTGGGACATGGATATTCACCGTATGTTTCAAAATTGAAGACTGTGAATCGGTGACGGGCGGAAAGCTGACATGGTGATGACTGAGGCAACAGATCCTACGGCGTCATCGCGTAAGAACGAGAGGTTGCGCCGTGGGAACCTCCCGCTGAAGGAGGCTGGGGAACTGCTAAAAAACGATCCCGGACGTTTGTCCGCCTGTGCGGCATAGAAACGGGCCATGCTATTGTGCCGGACAGGAGGGTAGCGGCCGTTCGCTTATTGGCGGGTTCGTCCCCGTTAAAAAACGTGGTCCATGGAACTGTGCGAACTTGAGAATGGTGACACCGCCTTGCGGTGATCCCGGTTAGGAAGATGATTGATAGGCATGTTCCACACCCTCCTCCAGCACACTGTGTGGAGATGTTACGATGCCTCGAAAATCTGCAAAAGCGTCCTTTGATCTCACACGCCATATTCAGGGAGCCGCTGCGATCGATATTGGATCACGGATGCATATGGCGGCGGTGGCCCCTGAGGCTGCGAAGGACCCAATCCGGTCCTTTGGCACATTTACCTCCGACCTGCATGCGTTGGCTGAGTGGTTCAAAGAATGCAAAGTCACCAGTGTCGCCATGGAATCTACAGGCGTCTACTGGATCCCGGTTTATGAAATCCTTGAGCAGCATGGTTTCGACGTCATTCTGGTGAACGCGCGCTACGCCAAGAATGTACCCGGTCGCAAGACGGACGTGAGCGATGCCGGATGGCTCCAGCAACTTCATTCCTATGGCTTGCTGCGTGGAAGCTTTCGGCCTCAGGCCGATATTGCCGCATTGCGGGCTTACCTGCGTCAACGTGAACGTCTGGTCGAGTATGCTGCGGGACATATCCAGCACATGCAGAAAGCCCTGATGGAAATGAATCTGCAACTCCATCACGTCGTCTCCGATATCACTGGCGTCACAGGCATGCAGATTATCCGGGCAATTGTCGGCGGTGAACGTGATCCAGAGACGCTGGCCGCTAAGCGCGACGTCAGATGCCGCTCATCGGCAGAAGTGATATCGGCAGCTCTGATGGGCAATTATAGAGATGAACATGTGTTCGCTCTGACGCAGGCACTGGAGCTCTATGATATTTATCAGGAACGGATCATGGCCTGTGATCGCCGCATGGAAGGCCTGCTACTGCTTTTGAGCCACGGCAGTGCAAAGCCTGCGGCAGACCTCCCAAAGCCTCGGATCAAGACAAAGCAGGTGAGTGCTCCGTCCTTCGACGTACGAGGCATTCTGTATCGCTTGCTGGGCGTGGATCTCACGCAGATCCATGGCATCGGTGTGTCCTTGGCCCTCAAGCTTGTGGCAGAATGCGGCACAGATCTCCGCGCCTGGCCAAGTGCAAAACATTTCACGTCCTGGCTCTGCCTCGCTCCGGGGAACAAGATTTCCGGTGGGAAGCTTCTTTCATCTCGCACACGCCGATCCTCAAGCCGGGCCGCAGCACTACTACGTCTGGCTGCCACGACGCTCGGGCGAAGCGATACTGCGTTGGGGGCTTTTTACAGACGCCTGTCAGCGCGAGTCGGGAAAGCAAAGGCTGTGACCGCCACGGCCCGAAAAATAGCAGTTCTGTTTTATAATACCCTTAGATACGGCATGGTTTATGCCGATCCCGGAGCAGGACATTACGATGAAATCCATCGCAAACGTGTCGTCTCCAATCTACACCGACGCGCCCAATCACTGGGGTTTGTCCTGCATCCCATCCCTGTAGCCACCGAACCTGCTGTTTCTTAGGAAGCGACACAGTTCTTCACAAGCTAGTACCTCACGTCCTGATGGAGACGACATTCTCTCCTTGCAGAAAAAGACACAGACAGGCGCTCCTCTCGGAGCGCCTGTCTGTCCTCAGGAACGATTTTGAAAACAGCTGACGGCACGCTCAAGCCGCAGCAGCGTGTCTTCCAGAACAAGCGTGATGCCCTCGAGTGGATGACTGAGGGTGTCATCCTCCTGATACACCTCGTCCATTGCACGTTTAACGCACGGCAGAACCACCTGCCGCACCAGCAGCTGCGCCTCGACCACATGATTGAAGCCGGCCGAGAACGATATCTGCCCTGAGGATCCAGAGGGTGTCATGGTGTCTTTCCTTAATAGCCCCCATCCAAAGGGATTTCGTGCGTCCGCAGACCGCCAAAAACGACCTGGGAACCACGCACCGTCTTTGTCTTGATGGGGAAATTGGGTCCCATTGCCCGAAGAGACCGACCGGACTTTCAGGGACATTTGAGACACGGAGAACGCGAGGGCCTGCGCACGGGTGAGGCGCAGGCCGAAAACGCCGGTTGGTTTATTCAAAGTCGTGGAAGAACAATCCGTCCATATCGTCGTATTCCACCACATCTCCCAGACAGCCCACGCGTTCGGGCGGTGGGACAATGGCCGCTGACATTGCGACCACCATGTTGGGACGGCACCGATGCAGGAGATCCGTGGCCAGGGTCTGTACAGCCCAGAGCCGGGCGAACTCATGCGTCGAGAAAAACGTGTCCATCTCCCGAGGCAGGATATCGCTGGCGAGATTGGCCAGCCCATAACTCTCCCGCTCCGGACACAGCAGACGCGCGTTTCGGTAGAGACAGAGCCAGTGTGGTGGGCTGTCGCACACCCCTCCCAGAAGACGCTTCACAAAGGCCGCATGATAGGCCGCCATGATCAGGGGCGGTGGGACATCCCGTGGCATGACGGACTGGAAGGCGTCATCACTGACAACCAGTGCTGGCCTGCCCTGATCATCCAGGGTCTGCTCAAGTCTGCACCGGGCGAGCCGGATCTGTGCACACCACCAGCTCAGCGCAGAAGTCTCATCAACGCTTTCAAAAAAGCCATCCCGTGACGCGACGATCACCTCACGCCCGGCCACCAGGGGACCTGCTTCACAGGGGACGATATCGACGATGCGGATCCGGCCCATGGGCCAACGCGGCAGAGATGCCGGCCGTTCTGCACGGCGACGATATTTCGCAGGAAGGGAGACCCCGCTCATGACCGTGCCTCCCTGCGGCGAAGAGACGCGATCACCCTGCGATACTCCTGCTGCAGTCCGTCCAGATCCATCAGATGGTCCAGATAGAGGCAGATTGGCTCAATGCCGAGCTCCGCATAGAAGTCCAGGCGGCGATCCAGCCGGCCGAGCCATTCTTCTTCCAGAGGGTTTCGCACAATGCGGTCGGAGCCACACGCGCCAACCACTTCGAGATAGGCCGCGGACCGCTTGAAGCGGATTGTCAGATCGGCGCGATAGTCTCCGTCTTCCGGGCTGATCGGCTGGTGCAGATCGAGTTGAAAGCCCCGCACCATGTAAGGCAGCAATTGTTCATACGCCAGACGCTCGGGCAGAGAGTCCAGCACCGTGCCGTCTTCTGCGACAGGACCACCGACCGGGAGGTCGGGCCAACGTTTGGAGACCTGGCGGAGGAAGCGCGCCCACTCCGATGTCCCGCTCTCGCCGATAAAGACCAGATGGTCGGCTTGCGGTCCGACATAGCGCAGCATTTCGGAGTTCGGGGGGACGCCGAGATCCAGTGTCAGGCGTCGGTACAACTGCAGGTCGGTTTCGGTGGCATGATAGGACGATGAGACCGACCGCTTTCTGGGCGAGTAGGAATGAACACTTAACGTGGCCATACGAGAGTAATCCTGGGCGTGAGAAACTCCCCGTGACGCAGACACGGCTCAAACCCTGATTAAGGGCGCCATGCTGAGCCATTCGGCTGCAAGCCGCTTGATGGGGAGAGAGGTCAATGGACCTCATCTCATGCCAAACACGTATTGATCCTCTTCACAGCCGACTGAAAACCGACGACATCCTGAAAAACCAGTGATGCATCGACACGGAGACCGTGTCGCGATGGCAACGCCAGCGCGTGCATGACTGTAAATAATATAACCGTTTTTCAAATGGTTAGACTGTTTTCGCCCTCTGGATGGCACGCCTCACGCATGAGGCCTGCTCCCAAATTTCTGTGCCTGCACAAAATTTGCGGTATCGTGCCTTATCTGTTTCGAAAATGCATTATAAATGCCCGGTTTTTAGGGTTTTGGGCTGTTTTTGCGCGTGGGAAGAGGCTTATCGAACAAGAATATGTCACGTTTTTATCCGTAGTTCAGGTCTATTTTGTCTCGCTTTTGGGTCTATCTCGTCTTCTAATCATCTTACGGATTGCTCGTTTTCGGGGCACTATTTTCTCGTCTCCTGATGCCCGTTGTGTGCTAGTCAACGAGCTTGGCACATCAATGAAGATGATGGTTTTTCAAGGAGCCAGTCATGACCGAGTCAGGGCAACCGTCTCTAACGTTGCTGTTTGAACAGGCACAGCAACGTCTGGATCGTCACTATCTGACGGAGTGGCTGGACCACCATCATGATGAGCTGGTGGCTCATCTTGCAGGCCAACGGGTCAACTGGCCTCTCTGGCTTGAAGTCTTCAAGGGGCAGCATCTTGTCGATCGACGCGGCAATCCGCCGACAGTCCATACGGCCCGCAAAGCCTGGTTGCGTGTACGGTCCAGACGCGCCGGCGTGAACAAAGTCCGCAGTCATCACAAGGATCAGACAGAAGCATTGTCGCGCGTCAACACTCAGCCACGCTCACCTGAATCTCTGGCACCCGCCCCGCAGCGGCCTTTATCAACCCTTCGCAAAAGACCGTCGGGTGATATGACAAGGGCGTTAGAGATTCTCAAAAAACAGGACATACCGATGCCGGATATTCTCAATCCACGTGTTACACGAAAAAGTGATTGAAAGAATTTTCATATCAGCTCCAGAAATCCATAAGTGTCATGGAGCGTCATAGAGCTTTAAGAAGACATTCTATACCTAATTCACCTGACAAAAAACCTGACCAGACAATCAATGCATTAAAATAATTCCATTTAATGCTTATCAAATAAGTGTCTTTGTTATTCCTGTTCTCAATATCGAGGATACGGACATGACAGAGACAACCCAGAGTCAGGTACTCTCCGGTGCAAGCCTGATGCACCCCACGATCGTCTTTTTTAACGGAAGAGGAGGCACGGGCAAAACGACACTCGCGCGTCTTCATGCGGAATGGGCCATCCAGCAGGAAATTGATTTCCGGATCCTTGATCTGGACCGCACAAATGCAACGTTCAGTGCCTTTTTTCCTGAACGCACAGATCGGCCACCAAGCGCTGACGATAACGACGTGATGGACTTCCTACAGAAGGCTATTAATGAGCAGACGGCAAAACGTCATCATCTGATCGTCGATTTTGGCGGTGGTGACCTCATTCTAAAAGCCCTCGCCAAGCGCGCCAGACTTGTCCGTCTTTTTGAATCTTATGGCATTCGTCCGGTCATGGTTCATCATTTCGGCGCGGACCCTGATTATCTCTCCTTCATGAAATATTTCGAAGATGGAGAACTTTTGGCGCCTGAAGCTACAATTTTGGTTCTGAATGCCCATGTAAAGCCCCAGCGCTTATCAGTAACTGCAGCTTTCGAGCAAACCATCAAGCCTCATGAAATATTTCGCGCAGCGATAAGTCGCGGGGCAAAATTCGTAGTACTGCCTGATCTGCCGTGTGCTCATCACATCGACCGTCATCGACTAATGTTTTACGAAGCTTATGCGGGTCAAGATGGTATCGAGACAGGTCGACCACCTGCGCTGTCGCCATTCGACAGGGCGGAATTGGGGATATGGTTGGAGGATCTCGAAAACCAGTTCGCCGAATTCTCAGACTGGCTTCCCTGGCTCCCCGCACCAGAAGGTCTCCTGTTATGACAACACAAAACGTGCGGTCGGCGCATGGACTGAAATCGAAGGAGAGACAATTCCTGCAAAATACGCTCAGTGCGTATGAAAAGAGTATTTTGCAGGCAGGCTTTCGACATGGGGAGCCTATTACGCAGGTGTTGATCGAAATTGGCAGACTTGTCGAAGATTTTGATGCTCGGCTGGGTGCGCACGAAAGCCATATATCAGGGCATCACCAGTTGATGGTCGCTTGTATTGAGCGGGCTCGTCAACAGATAGCCTCACCGTCAGAACCGGCTCAGGAAGACCCAAAAAAAATTGCGAGTGAAGCGCAGCCACCTGGTTTGCTCGACGACGTTGTTGCGCTTTTCTGGCGTATTTTACGGGAGTGGCAGCGCCAGCTTCTGGGGGTGGTGATTATCCTCGGAGTAGTGATGGTTTGGGATCATCATCATTTACAAAGCCAGCTACAGTTCAAAGACGCGGCTTTGACACAGAAAGAACAGTTGTCGCATCAACATAACGTGGACCTTGCGGACCTTGATGCCTATTTGTCTGCCCACCCAGAACAGATTAAAACGGCAAAAGTTGTCGCCAAAGACAATATTCTGAACGGCCACGAATTTATGACAACGTGTAGCCAAACAACAGGTATGGAGGCTTCATCTCTTAGGCGTTATTGTCGACCAATAATCTATCTTGATGCGCCCACGCCTGCCACAGGCACAGGAAACAATGACTGAAGAGGCCCTTGGCGGTGCCCCGATGTGAAGGCACCGCCAGAGTCTGCTCGTTCACGGCAACAGACGATAGGTGACCTCGCTGACACTGCCGCGTCGCTTATCCTCCTGCGACTTTATTAGCGTTACAATTCCCTGATCCCCAACCTGGCCGTAGTTATAGGTCCATTGGCCGTAACGCGGCGGCTCTGCGGCTTGTATTAGTGCCCCCCGTGTAAGGTCCGCACATTTCAGCGTGCCATCATGATCTTGCAGCAGAGAGATCGTGCTGCCGACTTCAAGGGAGAGGTGCGGAGCTGAGATCAGGACGACCCAGCGCGTCCAATCGACAACGCTGCGATTTCCCCGAGCATCTGTGCAAAAAACGAGGCCAGCATCCTCAAAGACCCGGCGGAGCATTTCGAGTGTCTTCTCTTCTGGCAATACGCTGGATTGTTCAAGGCGGGCGATCGTAACGCGGAGAACATCACTCCGCTCTGCGAGTTCGGCCTGGGACCATCGGAGAATCGCTCGAGCCACCCGGCAGTCAGCCGGTGTTAGAATCGTTGTTTCAGGGCCCGACATACTTTTCCGCATACGGCAGATCATCCTTCTCAAAAAAAAATGAGAGAAAAACTCCCAGGGAATTCCCTTTGATTTTTTTCTACGCTTTGTACGGTATACCGAACAGAGATTTTTTCGCTTGTACAAACAAAAAATGAAGAAATATGATCCGTGTGTATAGAGAAAAGGATAAAAACCATGCCTGAAAAATTACTCACACTTGCGATGGTCTGCGCACGCGTGTCGCTCTCCCCCTCTTATGTGCGCAAGCTGATTCAACAGGGAAAATTTCCACGTCCCTCCCATGTTTTTGGGGCGCGTGCCGTTCGCTGGAGCGAAAGCAGCATCAACGACTGGATCGAGAAACACTGTTCTGAAACGTAAAGAGAAACAGTCAGGCCTAACGTTTTCTGTGCTGCAAAAGGGCGGCGGTATCCTTTAGTCCCTCCATTAAGAGATCCGCCCAGATCTGGGCCAGCACTCTTCGACGCTCCATATGAAGAGCGCGATTATAAGCTCCTTCCACCCGGTCTTTATTGATATGAGCCAACATGAGATCGATGATTTGGCGGTCACCGGGAAAACGTTCGTTCATGATGGATGAAAAAGACGCGCGAAATCCATGGGGCACCTGCCGTCCAGCATACCCGGCCCGCTGCAGGAGATATCCCAGTGCGTTTTCGCTCATTGGACGATGAGCCCAACGGGCGTTTGGGAAGACCAGTGGTCCCCGACCTGTCACCGTCGAGACGGCACCTAGAATATCCTGTGCCTGGGTCGAGAGGGGCACGACATGCTCCCGCCGCATCTTCATCCGCTCCGCGGGGATGATCCATATACGTCGATCTTCTGAAACTTCATGCCAGGCCATGGCATGCACTTCTCCGGGCCGCACAACCGTCAATGCCAGAAATCTCATGGCGAGAAGGGTCACGGGATGCGCGGGGATCGCTTCGACATCCCGAAACAGCGTCCGAAGTTCATCGAGGTTGATCAGCGCGGGTTGGCGTCCCTTTTTCAAAGGAGCGAGCGCTCCTTTGATAATAGCGGCAGGATCGTGACTTCCCAACCCATGGGCCATCCCAAAAACAAAGATGGCACTTAGTCTTTGCCGAACCCGCCGTGCCGTTTCTTTTGCACGTGCGGCCTCGATCCGACGGATGACCTCCAGCACCATGGGAGGTGTGATGTCATCAAGATTGATCCGGCCAAGTGTCGGCCATACGAAACGTTGCAGGCTGGTTGCCACATCGTCTCTATGGCGCTCCGTCCACTGAGTGCATTGAATCGAGATCCACTTTTCTCCGACACTTTGTAGCTGCCGGTCTGCTCGCTCTGCTTCAGCCTGACGCTGCTTCCTGGTCAGAGCAGGATCGCGATCGGCTCGGAGCTCGCTTCTGGCTGCGTCCCGAGCATCGCGGGCCGCTGCTAGACTGACTTCCGGATAAGCACCAAAAGAGAGCAGTTTTTCGCGACCGCCGACGCGATACTTCATGCGCCATAGTCGCGAGCCATTGGGCTGTACGAGAATGAACAAGCCCCCCGTATCCGCACGTTTGTAAGGTTTTTCTGCTGGCGTAAGGCGACGCAGCTGAACATCCGTCAGCATCGATACCCCCACGCGTAAAATGATACCCCCATATATACCCCGATGCTGCATGAGCTTGAAGGACCATCACAGAGCGTTATAGAGTACATAAACAGCAGAAAACCGCCAGCTCTACGACACTAAAAGCGCTGTGAATTGTTATGGGATATATAGAATGGCGGAGAGGGTGGGATTCGAACCCACGGTACCCGCGAAGGCACAACGGTTTTCGAGACCGCCCCAATCGACCACTCTGGCACCTCTCCGTACGGCCTACATAAAGTAGACCTGATCGATGGCGCGGCTTATGACTGGCTTTTCAGCATAATGCAAGAGGGAGCCACCACTCTTTCCCTAATTAAAGATGGCATGACCTACTCACAATTTGCTGTTTTTGATTGACTGGAAGACTGTCTCCTTGTATCGACCCGCCTGTTCTAGCCGTCCCATGTGGTCGGTCAGGAACCAACGATAAGAAGCGACTGGGCTGCGCCAGACCGGGAATACCCCGGCAAAAGCGGCCAAGAGATCGGAACAGCGAGAGTTTCCAGAATGTTTGCAGTCATCCGCACAGGCGGAAAACAGTACCGTGTTGCTCCTGAGAGCATCCTGAAGGTTGAAAAGCTTGAGGCTGAAGCCGGTAGCACCGTGACCTTCTCCGACGTCCTGATGGTCGGCAGCGAAGGCAGCGTGACCGTTGGCGCGCCGCTGGTTGCTGGCGCAACCGTGACGGCCACCGTGGTCGCACAGGATCGTCTGGCCAAGGTCATCATCTTCAAGAAGCGTCGCCGTCAGAACAGCCGTCGTAAGAATGGCCACCGCCAGCACGTTACCGTGCTGCGCATCGACGCGATCAACGCGGCCTGAAGCCGCACTAGGAAGGATACACAGCCATGGCACAAAAAAAGGCAGGCGGTTCCAGTCGTAACGGGCGCGATAGCGCCGGTCGCCGTCTCGGCGTCAAGAAGTTCGGCGGCGAGAGCGTTCTGGCAGGCAACATCATTGTCCGTCAGCGTGGAACCAAGATGAAGGCTGGCAGCAATGTCGGCATTGGTCGCGATCACACACTGTTCGCCCTTGTGGACGGACATGTGAAGTTCCAGCGTCGCGCCGAAGGCCGCGTCCACGTTTCCGTGGCGCTGCCGGAAGCCGCCGAGTAAGTCACCGCGCCCCAAGCGCGAGCGGAAGGGCCGGTCCTCCCAAGGGCCGGCCTTTTTCATATGTTGCGGATAATACGATGAAATTTCTCGACCAGGCCAAGATCTATGTACGTTCCGGCGATGGCGGTGACGGCGTGATCGCCTTCCGTCGGGAAAAGTACGTCGAATTCGGTGGCCCTGACGGTGGTAACGGCGGACGTGGTGGCGATGTTCTTTTCCGCGCCGTCCCTGCCCTCAATACGCTGATCGACTTCCGATACACACAGCATTTCAAGGCCCGTAAAGGCGGCAACGGCGCAGGTTCCGATAGAACCGGTGCAGCTGCGGAAAACGTTATCATCAATGTGCCCGTCGGCACGCAGATCTTCGATGAAGACCGCGAGACACTCCTTGCGGATCTGGATGAAGACGGCAAGGAGATCCTCCTGTGTCGCGGCGGTGATGGTGGCAGAGGCAATGCCCATTACAAGACCAGCACCAACCGTGCGCCACGCCGTGCCGACAAGGGTTGGCCGGGCGAAGAGCGTTGGGTCTGGCTTCGCCTGAAACTCATTGCGGATGTTGGCCTTGTTGGCCTCCCGAATGCAGGCAAATCTACGCTTCTTTCCGTGGCATCCCGTGCACGACCAAAGATTGCAGACTACCCGTTTACCACGCTGCATCCGCAGCTTGGTGTCGTACGCCTGAATACGACTGAAGAGTTCGTAATTGCGGATATTCCGGGACTGATCGAAGGCGCAAGCGAAGGCGCAGGCCTCGGCGATCGCTTCCTGGGTCACGTTGAGCGATGCGCAACGCTGCTTCATCTGATTGATGGAACAGAGTCGCAAATCGTGAAGCACTGGCGCCTGATCCGGAATGAGCTTGAAGCGTATGATCCGGTCTTGGCCGCCAAGCCTGAGATCATTGTGCTCAACAAGTGCGATTCTCTGACCGCCGAACAGAAGTCAGCCAAAAAACGGGCTCTTGCAAAAGCATCTGGTGCAGAAGTACTGACACTCTCCGGGGTGACAGGCGAAGGCCTGCCCGAGTTACTCCGGCTCCTTCAGGATCGTGTTAATGCAGCGAAGGAAAGCAAGCTGGCATGACCGCCAAGGCCCCTGCCCCTCAACTGGCGCAGGCGCGCCGGATTGTTATCAAGGTTGGAAGCGCTCTTCTTGTTGATGGCGCACAGGCAGCGCTGCGGGCCGATTGGCTGCGCAGTGTCTGTGAGGACATCGCCAGGCTAAAGAAAGCGGGCACAGAAGTCGTTGTCGTATCCTCAGGGGCAATTTCACTTGCAAGACATCAACTGGGCCTGATGAACCGCCGCCTGCGCCTCGACGAGAAGCAGGCGCTTGCTACTGTCGGGCAGATTGGTCTTGCTCAGGGCTGGAGTGATGCCCTCGCCCAGCATGGACTTGTTGCCGGGCAGTTACTTCTCACGCCCGACGATACAGAAAGCCGTGAGCGCCATCTGAATGCTCGCGCCACACTCCAGACACTGCTGGACTTGGGCTGCATTCCCGTCATCAATGAAAATGATGCCATCGCCACCTCGGAAATCCGCTTTGGTGACAATGATCGCCTAGGTGCTCGTGTGGCCCAGATGATTGAAGCGGACTGTCTTGTCCTCCTTTCCGACATTGACGGTCTTTACACGGCAGACCCGCGCACGGATCCAGCGGCGCGTCATATTCCGGTCATTGAGCAAGTGACGGACGACATCATGGCGATGGGGGGCGAGCCTCCACCTGGCTATTCGTCTGGTGGAATGCGCACGAAACTTATGGCAGCCCGCATTGCCAACCGTGCAGGCGCATCCATGGTCATTGCGGCAGGACAGGCACAAAATCCCATTCAGAAGCTCCTGGACGGTGGTTTGTGCACCTGGTTCCTTCCCCAGACGGATACCGGTTCTGCTCGCAAACGTTGGATCGGAAGCAGCCTGCATCCCAAGGGAACTCTTGTAGTTGACGCTGGAGCGCGAAATGCCCTGATTGTGGGCGCGTCACTCCTGCCTGCCGGCGTTACCGCGATTGACGGGCACTTCGAGCGCGGAGATCTAGTGCTGATCAAAGATGAGCAGGGAGATGTGCTGGGTCGCGGCCTGGCGTCCTACACAGCCAAAGAGTGCACAAAGCTTATCGGCCATCGCTCCGAGGAAATGGAGCAGCTTTTAGGCTATCGTGGTCGCGATGTTCTGATTCATCGCGATGACCTTGTGCTGGATCAGCACTAAAGCCACTCCAGCACAAAGTTGTGTCTAGCCCCTTGGAGGCCACCGGAGCTTCGGCTCCGCACGGGCTCTGAAAGCCTCATCATCGTCACTTCGAGCAGATACAGACCGAGGGGCAAGCTCTTCCCGCTCCCGCGCAGCGCTCTGTCGCGTCTGCTCACCCTCCCAAGGAGCGCGGGACCAGCTTTTTTTAGAGGCCTCAGGCTTCTTGGCTACTCTGCGCAGAGCATCAGGGTCAGCCACCAACGGGCCGTCCTCATAGGACGGTCCCTCAGCACGCACGACAGCGGCAGGCTCAAAATAATCTGCTGGCTCCGAAGGTACGCGCTCAACGGAGGGCGTTTTCTGAACAGGCGCACGAACACCGGCAGTCCGGCTTTCCTCATCAGCAGGGCGCCCGGCGGCAACCATCCGGTCCGACGGCGGGGCCGTCATACGCAGGGACAGGGATTGAAGCTCTGCACGCAGTTCTCCAATCTGGAACTCGAGTTCCTGCAACCGTGGCTTAACACCGAAAACGGCAAACGGCATGCAGACCAGAGCCAGCGCGAACAGGCCGGCAATGATCAGCAGAGACATCAATGCCCATGCGGGCAACCATGAAATATCGGGCATCATGCTCCGGTCCGGATATTAAGAGAGCCAGACAATGCGGGTTCGATCCGGAGACGCCGGATTACATGCCAAGAGCGCGGCGATAGATATCAAGAAGCGTTTCCTGCTCTTCCACTTCCGCAGGCTCCTGCTTGCGCAGCTTGATGATCTGCTTGATCACCTTCACGTCAAAACCGGCAGACTTCGCTTCAGAGAAAATATCCTTGATGTCACCCGCCAGAGCCTTGCGTTCTTCCTCCAGACGCTCGACCCGCTCAATGATGGAGCGCAGGCGGTCAGCAGCAATGCCACCCGTTGCGGCGCCTTCGATTTTGCTTTCTGCGTCCATGTTCATTTTCCTTTTTCAGGCATAAGTCCGGGGCATCGCAGAGATGCGACACCAGCCGCGCGGCTTATCGCGCCAAGGCTTGGGAGGTCAACGGAATTATGTGCACATTTAGGGAACGCACGCGTTTCCGTGATGCCTCCTCCCGATGTCGTGCATGCCCGTTCCCTTGACATAAAGCCCCCCAGAGCGGAACTAGACCCTGCCTGCAAAGGCCTGAACCCTAAACCCTTTTCCCCCGACAATCCGGGTTCGAGAGGTCAGAGAGCACCCATGGAACACGTCCAGCAAGTCGAACCATTCGACTATGTTATCTTTGGCGCCACCGGCGATCTCACAATGCGCAAGCTTCTGCCTGCGCTTTATAACCGTCTCCGCATGGGACAGATACCAGACGATGCCCGCATCATTGGTACCGCCCGTACGGATATCGACCGGGACGGCTATGTTGCCCGCGCCAAAGAGGCGCTGGAACGCTTCATTCCCGATGATGTCCGATCTCCGGTCCTCGTAGACCGTTTTCTCGGACTTTTACACTACGTCACACTTGATGGCACGAAGGCCGACAGTGAATGGAGCGCCCTGTCCTCCATTCTCTCCGAAGCCCCGGCTGACCGGATCCGCGTCTATTATTTCGCGACGGCGCCTCAGCTGTACGGAAGAATTTGCGAAAATCTTCACAGCCACAATCTCGTATCGCCGCATTCGCGCGTCGTGCTGGAAAAGCCGATCGGCACGGATATGGCGACTGCGACAGCCATCAATGACGGCGTGGGCCAGTATTTCCCCGAGAATCAGGTCTATCGTATTGACCATTATCTCGGGAAAGAGACGGTCCAGAACGTTTTGGCTCTTCGCTTTGCCAATCCGATCATGAACGCCGTCTGGTCTGCCGAGCAGATCGAGAGCGTTCAGATCACGGCTGCTGAAACCGTCGGGGTTGAAGGTCGCGCATCTTACTACGACACCTCAGGCGCCATGCGGGACATGATCCAAAATCATCTCCTGCAGGTGTTGTGTCTGGTCGCGATGGAAGCGCCTGATTCCCTGGAAGCCGATACCGTCCGTAATGCCAAGCTGGCCGTGCTGAACGCACTCCGCCCCATTACGGATGAGACTGTCGCTTCTGAGACCGTCCGCGCGCAGTACACTGCTGGCGTTGTTGGTGGCCAGAGCGTTCCGGGCTATCTGGAAGAGCTTGGACAGCCGAGCAACACGGAAACATACGCCGCAGTGCGTGCCTGGGTTGATACCCCACGCTGGAAAGGCGTTCCTTTCTATATCCGGACGGCCAAGCGCTCTGCGCGCAAGGTTAGCGAGATCGTTATTCGCTTCCGTGCTGCGCCGACAGCTTTGTTTGGCGCAACGCCATCGGGAAACCGGCTGGTTATTCGCATTCAGCCGAATGAGGGTGTTGAGCTACAGCTGAACGTCAAGAACCCGGCTCTGGACGCCTATACCCTGCGTACGGCGGATCTCGACACGACAATCCGCATGGAAGGCGGCCTGCCTTTCCCGGACTCGTATGAGCGCCTTCTGCTTGACGCGGTGCGTGGGAATCCGGTTCTGTTCATTCGCCGTGACGAAGTTGAAGCGGCATGGCGCTGGGCCGAACCTGTGCTCAAGGCCTGGAGCGAGAACAAGGTGCCGATGCAGACTTATAGCGCCGGGTCTTACGGTCCGGAGAAATCTGCAGCGCTGCTAGCCGACAAGGGCGACAAGTGGCACGAAGACATGGAGTAATTGCTTTTGACTGACCCCGCGAACGCGAAGCCCCGTTTTACACGGGGCACACGGCGTCCGCCCCGTACACTCAAACAGCACCTGATGCGCCGGCTCCTGATTGTGGTGCCGGCGTTTCTGCTGATGTTCGTGGTCGTTCGTTCCGGACTTTTGGATTTTTCCTACGACAAGTTCACGTTCAACAAGCTGAGCTGGTTCGATAATACAGCCCTTGTGGAACATCTACGACTTGTCGTGACCAACGACGGACTGACGGACATGCCCAAGCGTTGTCTCGTGTTCGTTGTGAATGGCAATGCTGCCGAGAATAATCCGGACATTGATGTCTTGGGACGCCACGGTAATGGCTGCCCCGGAGACAAGCCGTCAGCTGACAAACTGTTCAGCCTGAAGGTTGATCGCAGTGAGCGCACGATTCAAACCGATGCAGGAACGCCTGGCACGTTCCACGAACTGCGGCTCTAAAGCTTCCACTCAGGAAGGTCGTGATCCGGCCTTCCTGAAAGCCTCCCGTAAAAATACGCCCCCTTCCCGCAATGCCGTCCGCCCATCCCTGAACAGGGCATACCCGTTCAGAAAGCCATGGATCATGCGTGGAAACACCCGGTATTTGACGGTTCCTCCAGCCTCCCTGAGCAATCGCGTGTAAAGTTCACCTTCTCCACGCAAAGGGTCAAAGCCGGCCGTTACGATCATCGCTTGAGGAAGATCCCTGAGATGATCCGCAAAAACAGGCGAAAATTCCGGATCGAACAGTTGATCGGGCGATGAGAGCGTCTGAGAACAGTACCAATACAGAAGGTCTGTCGTCAGCATGTAACCCTCAGCGTAATCATGCCGGGATAAAGGAATGACCGGGCCGCTCAGGGCTGGGTAATAAAGAAGCTGGGCAGCCAGTCGCAGATCAGGCTGTGAGCGACTCCATTGCGCCAAAACAGCTGACAGATTTCCACCAGCACTATCCCCTGCCACAGCAATCGGCAGATCCGGCGCCGTGAGTTTAAGCCACTTAAGGGCTGCCTGCGCGTCTCTTAAACCTGCTGGGAAGCGATGCTCCGGTGCCAGACGGTAATCGAGAGACAGGACCATCGCACCTGAAGATTCAGCCAGACGGCAACAGATCCCATGATGTGACGTCGTATCGCAATGTACGAATCCGCCACCGTGCAGGAACAGCACCACGCCCGATACGCTTCCTCTTGGCCGATACAGGCGTGCAGGTCGCAGGTCTTCTCCGCCCGGAACCCTGATGTCTACCCATTTGCGGATCCGCAGCGATGACAGGCATTGCGGAAAGCTGGGGCGCCCGGTGATCTTCCGTATCTGCTTCAGCACCTCCAGCGACGGGACCGGACCGGGGATCTCTGGAACCACCTCAACAAGCACTGCCGGCCGTACAACACCTCGACGACGGGCCTGCCATGCGAGCCATGCAAGAAACAGCCTCAGGGCAAATACTGGTTTCATTCCAGCATCATGCAGCGAAACCAGAACAAAGTCTGCCCTTGACCCGCAAACGCTCCCGGCGCAAGGTCCGCACCGCCAGACGGCTGGACGGTCGCTGTGACTGGGATGAGGATCCCCGTCATGGAGGAAAGTCCGGGCTCCATGGGACAACGGTACCGGCTAACAGCCGGCGGGGGCGACCCTAGGGACAGTGCCACAGAAAACAGACCGCCCGCCGGACTGTTCCTTCTTGGAATACGTCGCGGGTAAGGGCGAAACGGTGTGGTAAAAGCACACCGCGATGCCGGCAACGGCGTCGGTCACGGTAAACCCTACCGGGAGCAAAACCGAATAGGAACGGCAGGCTGTCGCAAGGCAGCCGGGAGCGTCTCACTCCGTCGTTCGGGTTGGTTGCGTGAGGCATGCAGCGATGCATGTCCCAGAGGAATGATCGTCCCGCCTTTGGCGGACAGAACCCGGCTTACAGGCCGTCTGGCACCTCTGATGAAAAACGTTCTCCAGTAATTCTCAAAAGCTACGCCATGAGAACATAAAGGGAACAAATAACGGCAGGTATAGATCTCGCCGTGCGATTATCCCTGATAATTCCTAACAAACAGCAAAAAATCGCGTCACAATTTCCACCATGAAAATAGCCGCAGTTTTCTGCGGTTTTTCGCAGATATATGTTTGACGTCCCATGAAATCCCATGGTATCCCAAGAAAGAACAGAGAAATACCTGATCACCTTGCGCAAGTCCTGAAGTGAAGGGAGGCACATCATCAATGAGCATGTTCCTCGGCACACATCAGAACCGCTTTGACGCCAAGGGACGTGTTTCCATTCCGGCCCCCTTCCGATCCGCTCTCAGAACGCAGGCTCAGCCTGGCGAAGCGCTGGTCATTCTTCGGCCCTCACATCTTCATCCGTGCATCGAAGCCTGGACGTCCGCCGCTTTCGCCTCCCTGGCGCAGCCTCTGGACGAATACGATCCGTTCTCTGAAGACCACGAAGATCTGGCTGCCAGCCTTTACGCAGATGCGTATCCGCTCGACAGCGACAAGGAAGGCCGGATCATTCTTCCCGATGTTCTGCGCGCCCATGCATCGTTAAACGACGAAGTGTCCTTCATGGGACTGGGTCGCGTTTTCCAGATCTGGAATCCGGCAGCAGCAGCAGAACGTCGTCACCAGGCCCGCGCACGGGCAAAAGAACTTACCAGCAGCCGCAAACCGGCCACCGGAGATGCGGCATGAACGCAATCACGCTCGTCCATCAAGGACATGTTCCCGTCATGCTGAAGGAGGTGCTCGAAGCACTTTCCCCGCGTGAAGGCGGCCGGTATCTGGATGGAACATTTGGCGGCGGCGGTTACGCCCGTGCCATACTCAACAGCGCAGATTGCACCCTGCACGGCATTGACCGTGACCCGACTGCGATTGCCCGTGGTGAAGCCATGGCCGAGCAGGCCAATGGTCGACTGTTCATGCATCAGGGAACATTCGGGGACATGGAAGCGCTTGTGGGCCAGGACGGACCGTTTGACGGCATCGTTCTGGATCTCGGCGTTTCTTCATTCCAGATTGATCAGGCTGAACGCGGCTTTTCTTTCCGTAATGATGGTCCGCTGGATATGCGCATGGGGGGCGACGGCCCCTCTGCTGCCGATCTGGTGAATTCCATGAAGGAAGGTGATCTGGCGGATGTTCTCTATCGTTATGGCGAAGAGAAGCTGTCCCGTCGCATCGCACGCGCCATTGTGGCAGCCCGCGCGGAAGAACCCATTACGACCACGGGCCGCCTCGCACATATCGTTCGGTCCTGCGTCCCCAAAGACCGCTCCAAGATCGATCCGGCTACACGCAGCTTTCAGGGCCTCCGGATTGCTGTGAACGACGAGCTGGGCGAACTGGAACGCGCGCTAGAAGCAGCCCCTCGCCTTCTGGCTCCCGGCGGCGTGTTCGTTGTTGTGACCTTCCATTCCCTTGAAGATCGTCTGGCCAAGCGCGCCATGGCGGAACTGGCAGGTCGCACTGCCAATCCGTCCCGCTATGACCCGGCGCCTGTCCGGAAAGAGCCTTCGGCTTTTTCTCTCCTGTATTCCCGCCCCCTGCCTGCCACGGAAGAGGAAGCGCGGGATAACCCCAGAGCACGCAGCGCCCGGTTGCGCGCCCTGGTTCGTAATTCCGCCCCACAACCGCCCGCCTCAGGAAACCGAGCATGATCCGGCCCTTCACCATCGCCTGCGCTGTTCTCGCCGCAGGGTCTGGCCTGTTTCTCTACACCAAGAAGCATGAGACGACGGTCCTCGACCAGAAGATCACCAAGGTGGTCCAGGAAACGCAGAAAGTCCGCGCGCAGACAGCCATGATGCGCACGGAATGGGCCCTGTTGAACCAGCCGGATCGCCTGAACACCCTGGCAGCGCGCTTTCTTCCCGACCTTCACCCTATGGCCCCGGATCAGTTCATCCGCATGGCCAGTCTTGAAGCACGCCTTCCAAACCCGGGCTCGCGTCCGGTTCCAACAGATCCGCGCGAAAGCCTGCATGAAGTCGTCAACCGTGCGGCGACCGAGGCACATCTTCCGCTCCCGGCTCCTCCGGTTGTTCACCCAGTTGCGCCTGTTCAGCATGCTCCGGTTATTGCTTCAGCCACGCCTGCGGCTCCCACACCTCATGTCATGACAGCCCATACCGTCACGACGCATGTTGCTCACCCCCATGCTGACCGGATTGTCCATTCCCCAGACATGGATCTGGCCTCTGCTCGTCCCGTAACGCCGCATGTCAGCGCGACAACCCGTTCGGACGTGACGCCAACCGTTCGTCTTGTGAGCTATCATGGCGCACGCCCGACACCGCTGGTCGCGGCGGCGTGGCATACGCAACCCGTCCATCAGGTTCGTGAGGCGTCTTTGACCCGCGTTGCGGAAGAACGCCCACGCCCGCATCATCATGCCAGCTCTGCGCTGGGAAATGACGAAGACGCATTGCCCCCGCCAGTTCCGTTGGCTAACTGAGACCCTCTCTTCTTTATTAACTGCTCGTTCAGTATTTTCCGGATAGCTTCGGGCGAGCACCTTAGACAGGACGCAACGCCGCACGATGCCCCAGGACGTGCCACCCCCATCAGGTTCGCGTCGCGCAGCGCGCCCGGGCAAACGGGCAGAGCGGCGCGACTCACAGACGGCAGTGCGAACGCCTTCCCGCCGTCTTAATCTGGATCAGATGCATAGTCGCCTTCTGGGCGTTGGCATGGGTTTTCTGGCCATTTATGGCGCAGTTGCCCTCAAAGCCACGTTCGCAACGGTGCTGATGCCTATGGAGCCTGAGAAGCGCCAGATCGCACCTCAGGTTCCAGAAATTCCGAAAAGCGATCCACGTGGTGAAATGGCAGGCGATTTTGTCCTGCCTACAGTCAAACGGGCCACCATTACTGATCGTAACGGGCAGGCCCTGGCGCTGTCTCTTCCCGTCGCGCAGGTTTATGCCAACCCGATGGAACTGATTGATCCAGAGGACGCGACAAAGAAGCTTAAAACCGTTCTGCCCAAGCTGGATGAAGCCGAAACTGTTCGTCGTCTTTCACTGAAGAAGCAGTTCGTTTACATCGCTCGTGATATTTCCCCTGTGCAGGAAATCGCGATCAATAATCTTGGTATTCCCGGTATTTATTTTGAAGCCGGTGAGCGCCGTCATTATCCGCTTGGCCGGACTGCCGCTCAGATCATGGGCAGCGTGGATATCGATGATCATGGCATTGCTGGCGTGGAGCGATTTTTTGATCAGCGCCTGAACTCGGATCGCACGCCTCTACGCCTGTCTTTGGACGTTCGCGTTCAGGCTGTCGCGCATGATGAGTTGATGGCAGCCAAGGACGAGTTCTCGGCCATTGGTGCTTCGGCCATTGTCATGGATGTTCGAACGGGTGAAATTCTGGCCATGGTCAGCCTCCCTGACTATGACGCCAATGATTTCAACCACGCACCGAACGACGCGCGCTTCAACCGTGCCGTGACAGGCATGTACGAGCCTGGCTCGACATTCAAGCTCCAGACAGCCGCAATGGGTCTTCAGCTTGGTGTGGTTCATATCTGGGATCGGTTTTCGACCATTCCCATTCGTGTCGGCCGCTTCACCATCCGCGATATGAAGACTGATCACTTTGCACCATGGCTGTCTCTGCCGGGTGTGCTGGCCTATTCATCCAACCCGGCTGCGGCTCATATTGCGCTGGACGTCGGCGCCCAGCGTCAGCAGGACTGGCTGCGGAGCATGGGCTTCTTCAACCGCGTCCCGGTAGAGCTTCCGGAAGCCGGACGCCCCCTTGTGCCTGCATCAAAAAACTGGGGCCTCTCCACTGTCATGACTGTCGGCTTCGGCCATGGTGTGGCTGAGCCTCCGCTGGCCATTGTCCGTGGCACGGCGGCCACTGTGAATGGCGGTATTCTTTTAAAGCCCACACTGGTGGCCCGGGATCAGCAGGACGAAAGCCAGACACCTGATGCCAAGGTGCGTCCTGTTGTTTACAAGCCCGACGAGGCAGATAGCGGCGATGACATTGGCGCACAGACACCTGTCGGAACGCGGGTTCTGTCAGAGAAGACGTCTGCCCTGCTGCGCAAACTGCTGCGTCTTGACGTTACCCTGGGAAGCGGCAAATCGGCTGAAGTTCCGGGCTATTACGTGGGTGGCAAAACAGGCACGGCTGAAAAAATCGGTGCTCATGGTGGATACCTGAAACACGTCAACGTCTCGGCTTTCACCAGTGTTTTCCCGATGAACAACCCGCATTACGCGGTGTATGTCATGCTCGATAGCCCACAGGGCACTGCGGCCACACATGGCTGGACCACTGCCGCATGGAACGCAGCGCCGACCGTCAAGAAAATCATTTCCCGTGTTGGACCTATCCTGAACCAGTTCCCGGATACAGCCAACAAGGACGCCATTGATGCATCTCTCGCCATCCCCATGAATCCGTCCGTGCCTGCGGGCTATCGTGCCCTTGGCCCTGGTAACGACCCTGGGGATCCGCGCAATCAGGCGCACACTCCCAAGACACAGCACTGAGCCTGCCCATGCGTCTCTCTGAACTCCTCCGGCAGAATGGTTCCGTTCTGTCGCCTTCCGTTGACCCTGAAATCTGCGCGGTCACAGCAGACAGCAGACAGGTCCGGCCGGGCACGCTGTTTTTCGCTCTTCGTGGCGCAAAACAGGACGGAGCAGCTTTCATCCCACAAGCGGTCGCGAATGGTGCGGCTGCCGTTATTGCTGATCATCCGGCGCAAGCCGATATTCCTGTTCTGCTCACCCCTGATGCCAAGCGCCTGCTCGCGTTGACCGCTGTAACTCTTGCTGGTCCGCAGCCGACCTGTATCGCCGCGGTCACGGGAACAAACGGCAAAAGCAGCACGGCAGAGTTTCTCCGCCAGATCTGGACGCTTCAGGGCTTCAAGGCTGCCAGCCTTGGAACGCTTGGACTGATCGCTAACGTTGACGTCCCGCCCCCACCGTCGCTCACAACGCCCGATCCCGTGTCTTTGGCCAAAACGCTTGCCTCTCTGGCACAGTATGGTGTGGATCATGTTGCGCTTGAAGCATCCTCCCACGGACTGGAACAGCATCGCCTCGATGGCGTTACACTGAACGCAGCGGGCTTCTCAAACCTGACGCGCGACCATCTGGATTACCACGGCACCATCTCAGCTTATCGTGAAGCCAAGCTGCGTCTCTTTGAAGACCTTTTGCCGGCAGACGGCATCGCCGCGGTCAATGCGGATATGGATCCGGAGACATTCAACGCCCTGAAGGCATTAGCAGCCCAGCGCGGTATGACACTCCGTACAGTGGGCAAGACAGGGACGGCCCTACGCCTCCTTGAAACCACACCCACACCGACCGGTCAGATCGTTCGGCTTTCCCTCTATGGAGAAAAGCTTCCGGAAATGACTTTGGCATTACCTGGCCTGTTCCAGGCTGATAATGCCATGCTGGCAGCTGCAATGTGCTGGCAGGATGAAAGCGAAGCACGAAGCGTTGTCGAATACCTGCCGCAATTGACTGGTGTACGCGGACGATGTGAGCGTGCAGCTGAGCTCTCCAATGGAGCAGCCGCCTACGTCGATTATGCCCACACGCCGGATGCACTGGAACGCGTTCTCGCCAGCCTGCGTCCACATACTCAGGGACGACTGGTCGTCGTGTTTGGTGCGGGCGGAGATCGCGATCGTGGCAAGCGCCCACTGATGGGCGAAGTTGCAGCACGCATGGCGGACCTGGCGATTGTCACAGATGATAACCCGCGCACGGAAGATCCGCAGAGTATTCGTTCCGCCATCCATGCGGCCTGCCCGGAAGCACATGAAATCGGGGACCGGAGATCTGCGATCGCCGCAGGATTGGACGCGCTTCAGCCAGGGGACATTCTGGTTGTTGCCGGCAAGGGGCATGAGCAGGGACAGATTGTTGGTCAAACCGTTCTTCCGTTCGATGACCGCAGCGTTATCCGTGAACTCGCAGGTGCAGCATGAGCGTTCTCTGGACATCCGAAGAGCTTCGTGATGCGACAAATGGCCGCCTTGAAGCCGACGTTTCCGTCACCGGAATTTCCATAGATACGCGGACACTGAAATCTGGCGACCTGTTCATCGCACTTAAGGGCGAAGCCAGTGATGGCCACGCTCACATTACGCAAGCCCTCGATGCCGGGGCAGCGTGTGTGATGGTGCATGACACCAGAGGCCTGACAGATCCACGCCTCCTGATCGTTGCCAATACGATGACGGGTCTGGAAGCACTGGGACGCTTCGCACGCGTACGCTTTGATGGAAAAGTCGTTGCGATTACTGGCAGCGTCGGCAAGACCACGACGAAAGACATGCTCCGCACCGCACTTTCTGCGCTCGGACCGACACATGCTGCCATTGCCTCATACAATAATCACTGGGGCGTCCCTCTCACCTTAGCGCGCCTCCCCCGCGACGCACGTTTTTGCGTGAGTGAGATTGGCATGAACCATGTGGGGGAAATTGCCCCGTTGGCTGCGCAGGTTCGTCCGGATGTTGGGATCATTACCACTATCGGAACAGCACATCTGGGCCACATGGGAAGCGTGAAAGAAATCGCGCGTGAAAAATCCCGGCTCTTCAGCGCATTAGCACCACATGGGACGGCCATTGCTCCGGACGATGCTGTGGGGCAAGACCTGTTTCAGGCAGCTCTCCCTGACCATGCATCTCTTTGGTTAAGTGGCTTTTCTGCTGCCGCCCAAGTCCGGTTAGAAAACCTGGTCTGCACCGCGGAAGGCAGCACTTTTACCCTGACATTCCCTAATGCTCCGAGCGTGTCCATCAGATTAACAGCTCCCGGCCGACATCTGGCGCGAAATGCCGCGCTGGCTCTCGGAGCTGTCGCAGCGCTTGGCGAAAATGTGCAGGATGCGGCTAAAGCGTTGACCGGGTTTGTTCCAGGAGCAGGCCGCGGACAGATACGTACTGTGCTGAACGGCGTTCAGTTGCTTGATGAAAGCTACAATGCCTCCACGACCAGCATTCGTTCGGCGTTAGAGACTCTCTCGCTTCTTCCCGCCAAACGCCGCGTGGTCGCTCTGGGAGACATCCGTGAACTTGGCGAATTCGCAGAGGCAGAACATCGTTCTCTCGCGGATGCCGTAATCGCAGCAGATGCACTGGCTTTCTGCTGTGGCACCCACATGCACGCGCTTTACGAAGCTCTTCCCGAAACCGTGCGGGGTGGTTATGCCCCTGACGCGTCTTCCCTCGCTCCCTTTCTGTGTGATGCTCTCCGCCCCGGTGACCTTCTGCTTGTCAAAGGCAGTTTGGGCAGCCGGATGCGCGATGTCATTGCGGCCCTCGATAACGCCTCCAACCCGGTCTCTGCCTAATGCTGTTCAATCTCGTCGCCTCTCATGCCTCATCGCATGGTGGGTTCTTCAACCTCTTCCATTATCTGACGTTCCGCTCGGGTTGTGCATGCCTGACGGCGCTGGTGATCTCGCTGGCGCTTGGCAACCCCTTCATTGCACAGCTCAAACGGATCCAGCGTGAGGGGCAACCTATCCGCACGCTTGGTCCGGAACGGCATATTCTGGAAAAGGCTGGCACGCCAACGATGGGCGGGATGCTGATCCTGATCGCGCTGTTCTCCGCGACGCTCTTGTGGGCAGACCTGACAAACGGTTTCGTCTGGGCCGTTATGCTCACGACTGCCGCATTCGGTGCCGTTGGCTTTGCAGACGACTATCTGAAGCTCTCCCGCCGGAATACGAAAGGTGTGTCCAAGCGTGTACGACTGGGATGTGAGTTTGCAGCCTCTCTCATCGCAGGCATCTGGCTCCAGCATCTGACGCCGCCGGAACTCCGTAATGCCGTCGCGTTCCCCTTCGTGAAGGATATCCTCCTTCCGCTCGGTTATGCCTTCCCACTTTTTGCGATGATTACGATCACAGGCTTCGGCAATGCCGTGAACTTCACTGACGGTCTGGATGGCCTGGCGATTGTTCCTGTCGTAATTGCAGCGCTCGTCTTTGCGCTGATTGCCTATCTCGTCGGCAATCATGTTTTTGCTGATTACCTCCAGCTTCATCCTGTTCCGGGCACCGGAGAACTGGCTGTGTTCTGCGCCGCACTGATTGGAGCGGGGCTTGGCTTCCTATGGTTCAATGCACCCCCGGCTGCCGTTTTTATGGGTGATACAGGCTCCCTGTCCCTCGGCGGCGCACTGGGTGCGGTTGCAGTTGCCGTCAAGCATGAGCTCGTTCTATGCATTGTTGGCGGCGTGTTCGTCGCAGAAACACTCTCCGTCGTGATCCAGATTTTCTGGTTCAAGCGTACAGGCCGACGTGTGTTCCTCATGGCACCGTTGCACCATCACTTTGAAAAGAAGGGCTGGCAGGAACCGAAGATCGTCGTACGATTCTGGATTGTCTCCATTGTTCTGGGGCTGTGTGGTCTGGCCACGCTGAAATTGAGATGACAGGCTTTCCGACAGATCTTCTCGCAGGCGAGCACTATGCGGTTTGCGGTCTTGGTCGTAACGGGGCGGCCGTAGTCAACGCGTTGCTGAACATGGGTGCAGAGGTTCAGGCATGGGATGATAATGCCCCGTCTCTGCCCCCTCATGAGCGACTGACACTTGCGCCACTGACAGACCTTTCCGGCATGACAGCGCTCGTCCTGTCTCCTGGTATTCCGCATATTCTGCCTAAGCCGCATCCCGTGGCCGAACTGGCTCGCGCTCAGAATGTGCAGATCCTGTCAGATGCAGAATTGCTTTATCGCAATGTTCGCAAAGCCGGGTCCAAAGCGCATTTTGCAGCCATAACCGGTACTAACGGAAAATCCACAACAACAGCTCTGCTGGCGCATCTCCTGCAATCCGCCGGGGTTCCCTGTGTCGCGGGCGGCAATCTTGGCACTGCGTCTCTGGCACTGCCTCTTCTGGCTGATACCGGCGTTTACGTTATTGAGATGTCGTCATACATGCTGGAACGGCTGGACCAGTTCCACGCTGCAACTGCCTGCCTGCTGAACATTACACCGGACCATCTTGATCGTCATGGAGACATGGATGGATACGCGGCAGCGAAAGCGCATGTCTTCGACAACATGACGTCTGAAGATCTGGCCGCTATCGGCGAAGACGATCCATGGTGCCTGACGATCGCCGAGAAAATTGCGTCACGAGGAATCCCCGTCACGATGCTGGCGCCGGATGCGGTTCCATCTTTTGACGGCCCGGCACTTCCCGGACGGCACAACCGTCAGAACGTCGCCGCGGCTTGGGCGATGGCAAAGCATCTTGGTTTGAGCGACGCGGCTATTCATGACGGATTGGCCTCATTTCCCGGTCTGGAGCATCGGCTGCAAAAGGTAGCCGAGCGGGATGGTGTCGCGTTCATCAACGATAGCAAAGCAACTAATGCCGAAGCTGCGTCCAAGGCGCTTGGGTCCTACGACCGTGTGATGTGGATTGCGGGGGGAACGGCTAAGGCGGGAGGCATCGAGATGCTTGTCCCGTGGTTTGACCGCATTGCCCACGCGTTCCTCATTGGCCGAGATGCCTCTGTTCTTGCTGAAACGCTTCAAGCCAATCGCGTTCCTTACACGATGTGTGACACGCTGGATCGCGCAGTTCCCGCAGCGTTTGACGCAGCCGTGACGGCTGGTGTCAAAACTATTCTTCTGTCTCCGGCCTGTGCAAGTTTTGATCAGTTTCGCAGTTTTGAGGATCGTGGGTCACACTTTCTCCAGATTTGCGATAATATTGTGAAATCAGGCCATTCGGGCGAAATGCTCAAAGCAGAACAGGAAGGTTGACGGTCATGGCGGGCTCCTCCCGTGTCGATTCATCGGCAATCGCCCGCTGGTGGCGCAATACCGACCGGGTCACGCTCGCCTGTGTCGGAATTCTGATCGGCCTGGGTTACGTGCTGATGCTCGCGGCCAGCCCTGCCGTGGCTTCGAGAATTGGCGCGTCCCGCAACATGTTCATCCTCAAGCAGGTGATCTTCCTGGCGCTGGCTGGGGCGATCGTGCTTGGTGTGTCCTATCTTTCGCGAGCGGGCGTCAAAAAGCTGGCCTTTATCGGGGGTATTCTTGCCCTCGCCGCCACAGCCATGACACTGGTGCACGGGATGGAGATCAAAGGCGCGCGCCGCTGGATCGCCCTGCCCATGATGTCCGTGCAGCCTTCAGAATTCCTTAAACCCTGCTTCGCCGTCATGACGGGCTGGCTCCTCTCCGCACGCCGGACGGTCGTTCTGCGAGGGAACATAGCGTTCCCCGGGATGCTGATCGCCTTCGCATGCTTTGGCGTCATTCTGGCGCTCCTCAAGTCCCAGCCGGACATTGGAATGTTGTCCGTCATCACCATGGTTTTCATGACGCAGCTCTTCGTCGACGGACTGCGTCTATATTGGGTAGGGCTTTGTGTTGCAGGCATGATTGGTGCGTTCGGCATGGCGTTCGTCATGTTCCCGCACGTGCGCTCCCGTGTTGAGCGGTTCCTGCATCCGGACGTTGGCGATCACTATCAGATCGACACGGCGCTTCGTGCTTTCGGAAATGGGGGGCTGCTCGGACGTGGGCCGGGTGAAGGACGCGTCAAGGATCTGCTGCCTGATGCTCATGCCGACTTTGTTTTCGCCGTTGCTGGCGAAGAGTACGGCCTGTTGCTCTGCTTCGGTATTATCACCGTGTTCGGCATTATCGTTCTCCGCACCCTGCTGAAACTGATGCGGGAAGAAGATCCTTTTGTGATTGTCTCCGCGGCAGGCCTGGTGACAGGGTTTGGGCTACAGGCTTTCGTCAACATGGGGTCAACACTTCACCTCATCCCAACAAAGGGCATGACGCTGCCATTCATTTCGTATGGTGGAAGTTCGGCCATGTCCATTGCTCTGACCATGGGAATGGTCCTTGCCCTGACGCGCCATCACGTTGGCCCGGGCAAGATTGCCCAGCGTGTCGCCACCCCTTACACCCCCGGTTCCCTTCTTGAGAGAAACACCCCATGAAACGTCCGATTGTCGTTGCTGCCGGTGGAACCGGAGGGCACTTTTTCCCGGCTGAAGCTGTTGCCACTGTCTTGGCAGAACGTGGGCATGACCTTGTTCTTATGACGGACGCCCGACATGGACGACGCGAGGCCGGCCTGTTCAAGGATCGGCCGCAGTATGTGCTGGACGGTGCTGGCGTGGCTGGCAAAGGCCTTGGGGGGAAAGTGCGTGGTATTACCGCACTTTTCCGAGGCATGCTCGAAGCACGCCGGATCCTCAAAACGCTCGATGCCGCCGCTGTTGTGGGTTTTGGTGGATATCCGTCCATTCCGCCGCTTCTGGCCTCTCGCATGTTGCCAAAATCGCAGCGTCCGGAAATGGTTATTCACGAGGGAAACGCGGTTCTCGGGCAAGCAAACGCCTTTCTGTCGCGCTTTTCTCCGCTCATCGCTACGTCTTATGACAGCGTTGCGCGCCTCCCACAGGGCGCCCGCATCACTTTGACGGGCATGCCCGTTCGGGCCGGGATCGAAGTCCTGTTCGGACAACCCTATACCGCCCCGACAGAGACTGTTCGGCTTTTGGTCTGGGGTGGCTCTCTCGGTGCCCGCGTATTTTCAGATGTTGTGCCCCAGGCTCTGGCTGCTTTGCCGGTTGGCTTCCGGACACGTCTGCATGTCACGCAACAGGTTCGTGCGGAAGACACCGATCGCGTTCGTGCCATCTATGAAGATGCTGGTATTGCGGTTGAGGTTGAACCTTTTTTCAACGATGTTCCCGAACGACTGAAATCAGCACATCTGGTTATTGGTCGCGCAGGCGGATCTTCTGTCGCGGAACTGGCGATGGCCGGACTGCCATCCATTCTTGTACCTCTGCCCATCGCAGCCTCTGACGAACAGGGCGCGAACGGCAAAGCGTTACAGGATGCGGGCGCTGCCTGGATGGTTCGTCAGCCGGATTTCACATCTGCCGCTCTCACAGCTCATGTCGCTGACCTGATTACCCATCCTGAGCGTCTGTCCGCTGCTGCTGAAGCTGCACGTCAGTTTGCTCGCCCTCATGCTGCCGCAAAGGTAGCAGACCTGATCGAAGCTGGCCTTCGGTCCTGATCATCTCTTTTTACCCTATTACCTCAAGAGTATCTGCCCCATGCGCGCCCTGCCCCTGAACATCGGAACCATTCATTTCGTCGGTATCGGCGGTATCGGAATGTCCGGCATTGCAGAAGTCCTGCACATGCTGGGCTACCGGGTTCAGGGCTCAGATATTGCGGAAAGCTCGAATGTTCAGCGTCTGCGACACGCTGGCATACAGATCCACATCGGACATGATGCCTCCAATCTGGGTGACGCCCAGGTTGTCGTGACCTCTACAGCCGTCAAGAAAGACAACCCTGAGGTTGTTGCGGCGAGAGCGAAGCTGATCCCGGTCGTTCGTCGTGCGGAAATGCTGGCAGAACTGATGCGTCTGCGCTGGTCTGTCGCGATCGGCGGCACACACGGTAAGACCACGACGACAAGCCTTGTGGCGTGTGTTCTGGAGCATGCGAAGCTGGACCCGACCGTCATCAACGGCGGCATCATCGAGGCATACGGAACCAACACCCGTATGGGCTCTGGTGACTGGATGGTTGTTGAGGCCGACGAAAGCGACGGATCATTCCTCCGCCTTCCAGCTGTCATTGCGGTCATCACGAACATGGACCCCGAGCATCTGGATCACTGGGGTACGGAAGAAGCCATGCAGGCGGGCTATGACCAGTTCGTCTCCAACATTCCGTTCTATGGCTTTGCGGTGCTGTGCGTAGATCACCCGCAGGTTCAGCAGATGATCCCGCGCCTGTCCGATCACCGCATCATCACTTACGGTTTCAGCCCGCAAGCCGATGTTCGCGCTGAGAAGGTCGTGATGGACAAGCGTGGCGCAACATTCGAGGTTGTGGTCACGAACCGCGCCCGCAACCGCACGCGTCGTGCCGGTCCGTTCCGCCTGCCAATGCTGGGGCATCATAATGTTCTGAACTCTCTGGCAGCCATTGCAGTGGCGCTGGAAATGGAAATCAGTGATTCCGTCATCGCCTCCGGCTTGGCGTCCTTCAAGGGCGTAAAGCGTCGTTTCACGCGGACGGGTGAATTCAATGGCGTGTCAATCATTGACGATTATGGTCATCACCCGGTCGAGATTGCGGCTGTCCTGAAAGCTGCACGTCAGGCAGGCGCAAAGAACGTCATCGCCGTGGTGCAGCCGCATCGTTATTCCCGCCTGAAAGGCCTGTTCGGCGAATTCTGCACCTGCATGAACGACGCTGACACCGTTATCGTGGCTGACGTGTATGCGGCTGGTGAAAGCCCGATTGAAGGCGCAGATCGTGATGCTCTGGTCGAAGGCCTGCGGGATCGTGGACATCGGTCTGTCGTGCCATTGCCCTCACCTGAGCTTCTTCCTGAAATGGTGAATGCGATCGCAAAGCCCGGCGACTATGTTGTCTGCCTCGGTGCCGGAACAATCACCCAGTGGGCACAGACCCTTCCGCAAGAGCTGGAAGCTCTGAACACCAAGAGCCCGGCGCCGGAAAGCGCTGTATGAGCAACAACTTTCCAGTTCAGGGCCTTCGCGGACGTCTGACGGCCAATGCACCGCTGGGAGCCCGCGCCTGGTTCCGCACTGGCGGCCCGGCTGACTGGCTGTTCGTGCCAGAAGACGCCGATGATCTAGCTGATCTGCTGCGGAACCGCCCCGTCGACATGCCCCTGACAGTTCTGGGCGCATGCTCAAATGTCATCATCCGCGATGGTGGTATTGAAGGCGTGGTGGTCCGGCTGGCCCGTGGTTTCTCGGACATTGAAGTCCAGACTGAGGGCCTGGTAGTGGGCGCCGCAGCTCTGGATGTTACGGTGGCCGAGCACAGTGCCGCTGCAGGCCTGGCTGGACTGGAATTTCTTGTCGGCATTCCCGGGTCCATCGGCGGCGCTGTGCGCATGAATGCTGGCGCTTATGGTTCGGACATCAATGCCGTTCTCGATTGGGCGGATATTCTCACGTCAGATGGCGAGTTGCGTCGCCTCACCTGTGAAGAACTGGGCTTTGCGTACCGTCATTCGGATTTGCCGGAAGGTGCTATTGTCATCCGGGCCAGACTGCGTGGCACACCGGAAGCACCAGATGCCATTCGAGAACGCCTTGCAGAAATTCGTGCCTCTCGCGAAGCGTCCCAGCCTGTTCGTGCCCGCACTGGTGGCTCAACGTTTCGTAACCCGGAGAGTCACAAAGCCTGGGCGCTGATTGATGAAGCAGGTTGCCGTGGCCTGACGCTGGGTGGTGCTCAGGTCAGTGAGAAGCATTGCAACTTCCTGCTGAACATTGGTGATGCCAGTAGCGAACAGCTTGAAACGCTTGGGGAAACTGTTCGCAAGAAAGTTCTGGACCTCAGCGGAATTGACCTGCACTGGGAGATCAGACGCATTGGTCGTCGTGACGTAGGAGAGAAGACAGTATGAAGGTCGCAGTTTTATATGGCGGTACGTCCAGCGAGCGACCTGTCAGCCTTGTCAGTGGCAATGCAGCCATCTCCGCGCTGCGCGAGAAAGGTCATGAGGTAACGCCAGTCGATGTCGGCGCCGATATTGCCGTCACCATTCAGGCTTTGAATTCGGCCGCCCCTGACGTCGTCTTCAATGCATTGCATGGCCCAAAAGGCGAAGATGGCGCCATTCAGGGTGTGCTGGAATGGATGGGACTTCCTTACACACACTCCGGCATCCGCGCCTCTGCCGTCGCAATGGACAAGGGAGCAACCCGCATGCTGCTCGCGGCCGCGGGGCTTCCCATTGCGGAAGGCCGTGTCATCACGCCTGAAGAACTGGCGGAAGCAGACCCGCTGCCCGTGCCGTACGTTGTGAAGCCTGTCGCGGAAGGATCGTCGGTCGGCGTTGAAATCATCCGCCAGGGTGATAACCGTCGTGCCGAAATCGCAAAAAACTGGCGCTTTGGCAAAGAAGCTCTTGTTGAAGCCTTCGTGCCGGGCCGTGAGCTGACTGCGGGCGTTATGGGTGATCGTACTCTGGCGGTAACCGACATTCTGCCTGCCGAAACGGCTGCATTCTACGATTTCGAAGCAAAGTACAAAGCTGGTGGCTCCAGGCACGTCGTCCCGGCAGAGCTGCCAGAAAGCGTGACGGAGCGTGCACTGGATTATGCTCTGCGTGCTCATCAGATTTTGGGATGTTCTGGCGCCAGCAGAACGGATTTCCGCTACGATGACGAGACAGACACTCTGATCGTTCTCGAGGTTAACACGCAGCCCGGCATGACCCCGACCTCATTGCTGCCGGAACAGGCTGCGTATTGCGGTATCTCCTATCCGGATCTTTGTGACTGGCTGGTTCAGGAGGCACTGACCCGCTGATGCGCAGGGACTCCCGCCCTCAGGAACCCGATTTCCGACGTGACCCGGCTTTCCGCCCGGCGCCGATGCCGCCTTACGAGGACCGGCCGTCACGGACGAAACTGTTCCTGCGCCGTCAACGGAAACTGATTCGCCCCGGAATCGTGTTCCTTGTCGTGGTCGGACTGGGAGGAGTAGGAGCGCGCCTCCTGTATGACGCAGCGTCGGAGGAGCGTTTTGCTCCGCTAAGAGCCAAACTTGTTGCCATGGAGCCGCTGCCTATTCGGCACGTCGTCATCAACGGTCGCGGCATGACCAGCGAGGCATCAATTTACGAAGCCTTGGGAACAAGCACTGGCCACCCAATTTTCGGTTTTTCTGTTGAAGCCGCACGCCAGCGCATTGATGAACTTCCCTTCGTGGATCATGCGACCGTCGAGCGGCGGATGCCGGATACGATCATCATTAACCTGACCGAACGTACACCCATCGCCGTCTGGCAAACGCATGGGCATTTTTCGCTCATTAATCAGGCCGGCGAAGAAGTTCCCGATCAGGGCATGACAGGCAAGAATGCTCAGGCATTCCTTCAGCTACCGCTTGTCGTTGGCGATGGTGCCAATACTGCCGCGTCCGTCGTCATTGACGCTTTAGCCAAACAGCCGGATGTCAAATCCCGTGTGACCGCTCTCATTCGTGTGGGAAACAGGCGCTGGAATGTGACCCTGAAAGACGGGACAACTGTCATGCTCCCCGAAGGCGAAGAGGCCGCAGCGTTTGCACGTCTCGCGCAATACCAGACAAGCATGAACCTGCTGGATCGTCCTGTCGTCTCGATTGACATGCGCCTTCCAGATCGGATGGTCATTCATCAGACACCTGCGCCCACTCCTCCTCCTGACGCAGCCAAAACCGACACACCCGCCCCTCCTTCTGACAGCAGCCAGACGACACAGCAGCCATGACCGATCTTACACCAACGTCCGATCTTCCGGCCTTTCGCCGCCGGGGTGGTCTGCGGGGCCGGTCCCTGATCCCTGTAGGCGGCGAACGCGAAGTTGCGCTGAACCGCGCATCACGTGAAATCCTGCCGCTGCCTCCGGAAGAGACATCCAAACCTCGCGTCTGGCGCAATGGCGTTTTCGGTGCGCTGGATATCGGCACAACGAAAATGACCTGCCTCATTGGCAAGGGTGAGCCGGATGGTTCCATTCAGGTTCTGGGTTATGGCTGGCGGCGCTCCCACGGAATTCGATCTGGGTCGATCGTGGATATTCGTGAAGCCGAAGCTGCTATTCGCGCCACCGTTGGTCAGGCAGAGGAAGCCGCAGAGCGACGAATGGACTCACTGGTCGTCAATCTGTCCTGCGGTCATCCCCGAAGCCGCCTGATCGATGCCCACATGCCCACCGGTGGCCGTGAAGTGACGGATGGCGATGTGCAGCGCCTGATCACGGACGGTCAGGCCCGCGCATGGTCAGAAGGTCGGGACGTCATCCATACCCTTCCCATCGGGTATGTCGTTGACTCCATGCCTGGTATTGCTGATCCGCGTGGTCATCAGTGTGAACAGCTGGCGACGAAACTGCATGTTGTTGACATGAACTCCAGTGCTCTCCGCACACTGGATACCGTTCTCCAGCATTCAGAGCTCAAACTCGACGGACTGGTTTCCAGCCCCTTTGCCTCTGGCGTTGCCGTACTGGCTGACGAAGAACGTGATCTGGGCGTTACCGTCGTGGAAATGGGAGGAGGAACCACCTCTCTCGCAGTTTTCTGTGAAGGCCGACTGATCCATACGGCACAAATCCCTGTTGGTGGCCTTCATGTTACCCGTGATATTGCGGGCGTTCTTTCGACGTCTCTGGAAACTGCAGAGCGCCTGAAAACCATGTATGGTGCGGCACAACTTGGATCCGATGATCAACGCGAAATCCTGTCCGTGCCCCTCATTGGGGAAGGCCGGGACCGTTTGGCCCGTATTCCGCGCTCGAAAGTGATCTCCGTTATTCAGCCTCGCGTTGAAGAGACACTTGAACTTGTGCGCCATGCTCTGGACAATGCAGGCCTGGGACGTCTCGCCAACGGGCGTGTCGTTCTGACAGGCGGAGCTTCCCTGATGGAAGGCATCGTGCCTGTCGCAACACGCATTCTTGCCCGGCCGGTTCGCATGGGCAAACCGCTAAACGTTCATGGCCTGCCGGAGACTGCTGCAGCTTCGGCCGGTTTTTCCACCGCTGCGGGGCTTCTGGCCTGGGCAGCGGGCGCAGATCGTGACTTTGGGGACATTTCAACCCCGGAACCTCGATCTGGCAGCCTTCTGAAACGTCTCGTGGGGTTCATCCGCGACCGTGGATGAGCTACACAGAAAATAACGCCCTTTTTTCCGTTGCTTCCTCGCAGTTCCGGACCTGATCATGACTTTGAACCTTACCCCGACCCCGAACTCTCACGTTGAACTGGCCCCGCGCATTACCGTCGTCGGTGTTGGTGGTGGTGGCACGAATGCCGTCAACAACATGATCGATTCGGAGCTCAAGGGCGTCGAGTTCGTTGTTGCCAACACGGATGCGCAGCAGCTCGCCCATTCCAAGGCTGAACGCCGCGTCCAGCTTGGCCCCCATCTGACACGCGGCCTCGGCGCAGGTGCCAAGCCGGAAATCGGCCGCGAAGCTGCTGAAGAAGCTGCACAGGAAATCGAGCGTCAGCTCGAAGGGGCGAATCTGGTCTTCATCACAGCCGGTATGGGCGGTGGTACGGGTACGGGTGCGGCCCCGGTTATCGCGCGCATGGCCCGTGAACGTGGCGTTCTGACAGTTGGTGTGGTGTCGAAGCCCTTCAACTTTGAAGGTCGCCGCCGCACGCTGGCTGCTGAATCCGGTATCGCCGAGCTTCAAAAGCACGTCGACACCCTGATTGTTATTCCGAACCAGAACCTGTTCAATTCCGCAAACCAGAACACGACGTTCCGTGAAGCCTTTAAAATGGCTGACAACGTCCTGAACATGGGTGTTCGCGGCATTACGGACCTGATGGTCTCTCCGGGCCTCATCAATCTCGACTTTGCGGACGTGAAGGCCGTGATGGAAGAGATGGGCAAGGCCATGATGGGCACCGGTGAAGCCACCACGGAAGATGATGGTGAAGATCGCGCCGTTGCCGCTGCGGAGCGCGCCATCTCCAACCCACTGCTTGAAGATGCGTCCATGGCTGGCGCCCGCGGTCTGCTGATCAACATCACAGGTGGCGAAGATCTGACACTTTACGAAGTGAACGCAGCTGCCGACCGCATTCGTGAAGAAGTTGCCGAAGAAGCCAACATCATCTTTGGTGCTCTGATCGATGAAAACATGAACGGACGTATTCGCGTGTCCGTTGTGGCAACGGGCATCGACACCCAGTCCAGAAACGATCCGGGCAACACAGAAACAACCCCTGCGTCGCCTCCGCAGCAGGCCCCATCTGCCTCGGCTCCACGTGATACGTCTGCTCAAAGCCGCCAGGCACCCCAGACGTTTCAGCCGGGATCAACCTACGCAGGTGGGCCGCCACGCCCGAACTTCAACCTTGACCCGAACGCGTCACAGCAGCCTGCATCGCCCCCACCAGCAGCAGAAAGCCCGGTTGCACCACCGCCACATGCGGCCCCTCAGCAGCCGCACGTCGCAGCCCCGCAGGACGATGCAGCACCTCGCTCCCCGCGCGCTGGCCTGTTTTCCGAGCCGCCACGTGCACCAGCTCCAGAAGCCCCACGCAGCATTTTCGGCCTTATGACAGGCGCTTTCCGGAGCCGTCCGGCTCCGCAGCAAGTAGCCCCGCAAGCACCGCGCACGGAACAGAACAGCCGTGACGCATATCAGCAGACGGATCATCATAACCCCTCCGACCAGCGCCATAACCAAGCGCCGTCTGACGGTAGCGATGATTCCACGCTCGATATTCCCACCTATCTCCGTCGCTGAATAAGCAAACTGCTTTCCTGCAAAATCTTGCGCATCGCAGGAAAGCAGTCAGGTAATATCCGGCAACAATCATTGAATGGCACTCCGGCGATGACTGGGTTTTATTATAAGCCAGTCTAAATCGTCGGGGGATTCATGCAGGTTACGCCAGCGCATCATGGAAAGTCGGTTCCAGCAGATCGAAAGGTCCGCCCGCTACTTTCCAGCGCGTCTGACAGCACGCAGACGCCTCTTTTCTCTGAGCGTCCCGATTTGAAGAACCTGCAGACAACCCTTCATTCTCCCATATCCTGCCGAGGCATCGCCCTTCACAGTGGCCTTGATGTCGATCTGGAAATTTCTCCAGCCGAAGCGGATACAGGTATTCGCTTTCAGCGGAGCGATTACCCCGGCTCTCCTTCGTTTCCCGCTCTCTATGACCGGATTATCGACACCAAACTCTCGACTGTTGTCGCATGCAAAGACGATCCTGCTTTACGTGTAGCGACCATTGAGCATTTGATGGCGGCGCTTAACGCCATGGAAATTGATAATGCGCTCATTTCAGTCAGCGGGCCGGAACTGCCTGTTCTGGATGGTTCGGCAGATGCCTTTGCCTTCCTCTTGCGATGCGCGGGCAAGAAAACGCTGAATACGCCACGAAAAATTATTGAAATTCTTCGAAACGTGAGAGTTGAGGGCGACAACGGGGCTTTTGCCGAGCTACGCCCGGCTCAACGCGGTCTCTCTCTTGCAATTTCGTTAAATTTTGATGCTGAAGCCATTGGGTGTCAGCGCTATGCCATGCAGCTCGATCCGGCGCGTTTTCTGGAAGAAGTGTCTTTCTGCCGTACTTTTGTGAACCGCAAAGACATTGAGTATCTTCAAAGTATCGGCCTCGCCCGTGGCGGGTCTCTCGACAATGCTGTTGTAGTGGACGGCAAGACCATCCTTAATCCAGCGGGCTTGAAAATCGAGCGGGAATTTGCCCGGCATAAGCTTCTGGATGCTATCGGTGATCTCTATTGCTGCGGGCATCGCCTGAAAGCGGGATTTATCGGCCATAAGTCTGGTCACAAGATCAATAACGAGCTTCTGCGCAGCGTTTTTTCAGATCAGAAAAACTGGCGTTTTGAAGCAGAGACCCCTACCGTTTCGGCACGCGGCCATCGTCGCACACGCGTCGCAGCCTAAGGTTAAATGGCGGGTCTTTCGTCCCCGCATTCCCGTGATATAAGACGGGCTTCACGGGAAGAGCAGGTATGGCAAGCAGCACTCAGCATCATTTCGAAGTGTCCTGGAACGGACGGGGTCTTGTTCTGAAGGCTGCGGCCGTAAGCGGTTTGCTGCTTCTGTCAGGCTGTTCATTGCTTTCTCACAAGCATGAGAAGCCGGTCATTCCAAAGGCTGCTGACGCAGAGACGCTGTATAATTACGGTATCGATGCTCTTCATTCCGGCCGATATGAACTGGCGGGCGGCGAATTCGAGCTGCTTCAGCAGAACTATCCGTATTCCGGCTTCACCGGCAATGCCGAGCTGATGGAAGGCTATGCCTACTACCTGCAAGGTGAGTATGCGCTTTCGGTTCAGCAGCTTGAGCGTTATCTCCAGCTCCACCCGACCAGCCCTGATGCGGCCTATGCCTTCTATCTGCGCGCGCTTTGCTATTATGAGCAGATCGCTGACGTGCAGCGTGACCAGCAGGGAACGGTTGAAGCCCTTGATGCTCTGGAAGAGGTTATTACCCGCTTCCCGCAGACAGCTTATGCACGTGATGCCCAGCTGAAGATTGATCTTTGCCGTGATCATCTTGCAGGTAAGGAAATGCTGGTTGGCCGCTGGTATCAGCAGCAGCGCAACTATGAAGCCGCGATGACGCGTTATCAGCGTGTCGTGCAGGATTTCCAGACCACGAACCACGTGGCTGAAGCGCTGGAGCGTCTTGTGGAAGTCTATTTGGCTCTCGGTCTCAAGGATCAGGCCAGACAGACGGCATCCGTGCTGGGTTACAACTATCCAGACAGTCAGTGGTACCGCTATGCCTATGCAAATCTGCGGGATAACAAGCTGCTGTCCAGTGAGTTCAAGCAGCCGACCAAGACGTCCAGCAAGCCGCGTGGATTCTTTTCCCGCGCCTGGCATAGCGTATTCTGATGTGAGGCGTTTGAAACACGCCTCACTACACACAACATTCCCGTCATGCTGACCCATCTCTCGATCCGTGACGTCGTTCTGATCGAAAAGCTCGATCTGACCCTGGCCGCAGGTCTCACCGTTCTGACGGGCGAGACCGGTGCTGGTAAATCCATCCTGCTCGATAGCCTTGGCCTTGCCCTCGGAGACCGTGCCAATGCTGGACTGATCCGCTCCGGGGCAGCGCAAGCCAGTGTGGCTGCCATCTTTGAAGTTCCGTCCGGGCATCCTGTTTTTACTCTCCTGAGTGAACAGGGAATCGCACTGGAAGAAGCTTCGGAGCCTCTGGTGCTGCGCCGCATCGTCACGCCTGATGGACGCTCACGCGCTTATGTCTCGGATCAGCCTGTCGGAATTAGCCTGCTGCGGCGTATCGCGTCTCAACTCGTGGAAATCCAGGGCCAGCACGAGCAGATGGGCCTCGCCGATCAGAGCACTCACCTGAATTTGCTGGATGCATTCGGCGTCAAACGGGACCTTCTGGCGCGAACTGCCGCAACATTTCATCAATGGGCCAATGCTCGCACAGCCCTCGCAAAGGCACGCTCCGAAATGGATGCTGCTGCGCGCGAGGAAGAATGGCTACGCGCAACTGTTGATGACCTCTCGACTTTGGCTCCTCAGGAAGGCGAAGAAGAGTCGCTTGCCGCGCTACGTGTCAGTCTTCAGCAAGATGAACGTCGCGGAGAGGCTGTTGCCGCAGCCCTTTCTGAACTCACGCCGCGTGACCGACGCTCATCAAACCCTTCCGCAGCTTTGCGGTCTGCCAGTAGAGCATTGGTCCGGCTACTGCCGTCTTCTGCAGAAACTGAGGGCAGCACCTCCACTCATCAGGCGCAGGCTCAGGAAGCTTTGGATGCGCTGGAAAAAGCCGAGGAAGCGTTAGCAGAAGCAGAAATGCTGCTAACGCGTCTTGCAGCCGATACGGAGAGCGACCCACGGCTGCTGGAAGAGACAGAAGAGCGTCTTTTCTCCCTGCGGGCCGAAGCCAGAAAACATAACGTCTCGGTCGCTGAACTGCCGTCCTTTCTGGCGTCCCTGAAAAGCCGTTTGGCTGCGCTGGATTCGGGTAACGCCGAACTGTCACGACTTGAAATCGCTTTGACAGAAGCTCGACTGGCCTATGAAGAAGCTGCGAGAGCTCTGTCCAAGGCGCGCGAACACTCTGCTCAGAAACTTGAGCAGGCCGTCAGCCGTGAGTTGAAGCCGGTCAAACTTGAACGTGCCCGTTTCATTGTCTCCCTGCTCCCGCTCGCACCCGAACAATGGAACAGCCGCGGCATGGAGCAATCCTCTTTTCTTATCGCGGCAAACCCCGGTCAGGCGCCCGGTCCTTTGGCCAAAGTGGCCTCTGGCGGTGAACTGTCGCGTCTGATGCTGGCGCTGAAGGTTGTGCTGGCCCAGCGCTCTGATGTTGGAACACTGGTCTTTGACGAGGTAGATTCTGGCGTTGGCGGCGCAACCGCATCATCAATCGGCGACCGGCTGCACAAGGTCGCACAGGACGTACAGGTCCTGGTCGTAACGCATAGCCCGCAGGTTGCCGCACGAGGTGACCATCACCTGCGCATTGCCAAGCGCATCCGCAACGAGCGCACTGAAACACTTGCAGAGCCTCTTTCCCGTGAAGCCCGCCGCGAAGAAATTGCCCGGATGCTTGCGGGTGACGTCATTACTGATGCGGCACGCGGCGCCGCAGATAGCCTTCTGGAACAGACCGCATGAATTCTGCCGATCGTCACGCCGAACTTGAGACCCTGCTCGCCCGATGGGACGAGGCCTATCACGGCAAGGACGATCCGGAGGTTTCTGACGCAGAATATGACGCTGCCCGGCGTGAGCTTCTGGAACTGGAAGACGCCAACCCTGAGCTTCGCCGTGAGGGAGGAGCGAGCGATCGCGTAGGCGCCCTACCCGATTCGGCTTTTGGAAAGCACCGTCACCTTGTTCCGATGCTGTCTCTGGATAACGTCTTTGGGGCGGACGGATTTGAAGGATTTGTTTCCCGAGCCGGTCGCTTTCTGGGACTGGATGACGACGGCATTCAGGCTCTTCAATTTGTCGCCGAGCCCAAAATTGACGGCCTCTCTATCAATCTGACGTATGAAAATCGAAAATTCGTCCGGGGCGTCACGCGCGGAAACGGTATTGAGGGTGAAGACGTCACGGCTAATCTGCTGACGCTCAAGGATATTCCGCACACTCTCCCTGATGATGCGCCAGATGTCATAGAAATCCGTGGTGAAGTTTTCCTCTCAAAGAAGAACTTCCTGACCCTGAATGAGCAACAGGCAGAGCGCGGAATCAAACCGTTCGCCAATCCGCGAAATGCCGCAGCAGGATCTCTGCGGCAGCTAGACCCGGAAATCACACGCAGCCGACCCTTGTCCCTGTTCGCCTACGCTCAGGGTTACGCATCGTCCGCTGTAAGCGAAACCCATTCAGGATATCTTGAGGCCCTGACACGCTGGGGCTTCACGGTTAATCCTCTGTCCAAACTGATCGAACATGCCCGGGATATCCCCGCGTATGTGGACAGGCTCGCTCTCGATCGCTCCGGCCTCGATTATGATATCGATGGCATTGTTTTCAAACTGAACGATATAGCCCTCCAGAACCGGCTGGGGTTTGCAGGTCGTGCACCGCGCTGGGCCATCGCCTGGAAGTTCCCGGCTGAACAGGCCATCACCCGGCTGCTGCGGATTGAAATTCAGGTCGGACGAACTGGCGCGTTGACCCCTGTGGCTCATCTGGAGCCCGTTAATGTTGGTGGCGTGATTGTTTCGCGCGCAACCCTGCACAACGAAGACGAAATCGCTCGTAAGGACGTTCGTGATGGCGATCTGGTTCGCCTTCAACGTGCCGGAGACGTCATTCCACAAATTTTGGGCGTTGTGGAAAGCGATGAGCCACGCAGCCCGCGATATGTCTTCCCTAATCATTGCCCGGTCTGCGGATCACTGGCTGAGCGTGTTCATGGAGAAGCAGTGCGCCGCTGTACCGGCGGACTGACCTGTGAGGCACAGGTCGTGGAACGCCTCATTCATATGGTGTCACGGGGCGCGTTCGACATTGACGGTCTCGGAGACCGCAGCATCCGAGAATTTCATGCCGCCGGCTACGTCCTGCGCCCAGGAGATATTTTTCGCCTGAGCGCACATCAGGATGAACTTCAAAAACGGGACGGCTGGGGAGAGCTCTCGGTCAGGAATCTCCTTCAGGCAATTGATGAGCGACGGACCATATCTCTGGCGAGGCTCATTTTCGGTCTTGGAATTCGCCGGATCGGGGAGCGTAACGCCCAGCTTCTTGCGCGGCATTACGGCACCTTTGAAGCCTGGCGCGACGCAATGGTAGCCGCAAACGCGGGCAGCGAAGAGCGGGAAGCATTAGATTCCATCATGGGCGTTGGTGGTGCGATTGCAGACGAACTGGTCGCATTCTTTTCAGAAGCCCACAACGTCGAAACTCTTGATGATCTGCGGCAGCAACTTCACACAATTGAAGCAGAAGAAGCACCGTCCGAAGGCCACCTCTCGGGCAAAACCATCGTCTTCACCGGCACCCTGACCACAATGACGCGCCCTGAAGCAAAAGCGATCGCGGAGCGGCTTGGGGCACAGGTAACCGATAGTGTTTCCAAAAAGACGTCTCTGGTTGTTCTGGGAGAAAAAGCAGGATCAAAAGCAAAGAAGGCTGCTGATCTGGGGCTCGAAACTGTTGATGAAGCCGGTTGGAGAACATTGGCAGGGATTTGACAGTTTTAAGACATTGAGGACCTGCATGGCTGCCACCCGAAGATAATTGGCGTGTTCTGGTGTCTTCGGAGTATGATGCCGCCTGCATGCAAGTTTCTTCTTACACCCAGCACATGATTGTTCTTCTCCTGCTGGGCCTTCTCGCGACCGTCGTCCTGATCGCGGTCTCCATCCTGATCTCTCTTTCAGAGATCTCCTTCGCCGCAGCTCGTGACGTCAGGCTTCGCTCGAAAGCAGAAGCCGGCGATCCACGAGCCGTTGCCTTTCTGAAGCTCCGTCGCAACAGCGGGCAGGTCATTACCGTCCTGCAGATCTGCCTGAATGCCGTTGGCGTTCTTGGCGGTATCATCAGCGAATCGATGTTGAGCGAGCCCATCGCAGACGGCTTTCAGCTCATGGGCTTTTCGCCGTCTCTTTCGGCCAAGGGCGGCTCGGCCTGCTCCTTCATTCTTATTACGGGACTTTTCGTCCTGTTCGCGGATCTGCTTCCCAAGCGGATTGCAATGAATGCACCGGATCGGATCGCTCTTAAGGTTGGGTGGTTCCCTGCCTTGGCGCTGAAGGTTCTGTATCCTGCGGTCTGGGTCTTTTCGCGCGTATCGGATGTGCTTCTGCGCGTTATGAAAATCCCAGCCGCGGCCACCGTCGAGCCTGTAACGCCTGAAGATCTGCGCGCTATTCTCGCTGCAGGCACAGCCTCTGGTATCCTGCTGGAGCAAGAACATCAGATGATTCAGAATGTTCTGGGCCTTCAGGATCGTTCCGTGACGTCCGCCATGACCCCGCGTGATGAGATCGTCTTTCTGGACGTTCAGGAGACACCAGAGAGCCAGCGGGACAAGGTTCGCGTGCGTCCCTACTCCCGTTATCCCCTTTGCGATGGCGGACTGGATCGCGTGATCGGGTCTATTCGCGCAGAAGACGTTCTGGTTGCGGTTGTGGATGAGCCACAATCCAAGGAGAGCCTGACGCCCGTCGCCAGCCAGATCTTCAAGATGCGCCGGGATGTCTTGTCCCTGCCGGACACACTGAACCTCTGGGAAACTCTTGCCCAATTCGACGCTCATTCCGCAGGCTTTGCACTGATTGTGAATGAATATGGTCTGGTCGTGGGCCTCATCACCTACAAGGATATCATGGGCGCTCTGATGGATGGTCTCGTCAGCCCATTTGAGGAGCAGGCCATTGTTCGCCGCGATGCCAACTCCTGGCTCATCGATGGCGCAGCACCGATCGGTGACGTTATTCGCGAACTGGATATCCCGATTTTCGATGATGCCCAGAATTTCGATACTGTTGGTGGCTTCGTCATGAATCGGCTGCGTCGCATGGCCCGAAAGGCCGATAGCGTCGAATCTTCAGGCTTCCGATTCGAAGTTGTGGACGTTGAAGGCTTCCGGATTAACCAGCTTCTGGTGACACGCCTCTAACGAGAAACCTTTCTTCCAAGCATGGAGGCTGATTAAGATCGCGCAATGCGTTCTGCAGGACATGGCTCCTGCCTCAGCTTCGGAAGATTGCTCCTTTGCCTGATTTTCAGCACTCAGCTCTGATTATCGTCGACGTCCAGAATGATTTTTTGCCTCATGGAGCCTTGGCTGTTCCTAGAGGTGATGAAATCATTGCCCAGGTTAATGCCCTGTCCCATCTTGGCTTTGGGGCTGTAATTGCCACTCAGGACTGGCATCCCGCAGATCACTGCTCTTTCGCGTCACACGGCGGACCTTGGCCCGAACATTGTGTTGCAGCGTCGTCAGGTGCCGATTTTCCAAAGTCCCTAGATCTTAGCCCGATCAGCCATATCATTCACAAAGGAATGGCGCAGAATCGGGATAGCTACTCAGCGTTCTTCGACAATGACCATGTCACCTCTACCGGCCTGAATGCGCTCCTCAGCGGCCTTTCCATCAACCATGTTGTGATCTGTGGCCTGGCGCTTGATTTCTGTGTCGCGGCAACTGCTGAGGATGCCATGCGCTGTGGCTTTAGGACAGACATCGCGCTTGAGGCCTGCCGTGGCATCAACGCGGACCAAAGCGCCCTCCTCCAGAAACTGAGGAGCAACGGAATCACTTTGTCTGACTGAACGATCTCGGCTGGAGAGGACACTACATATGAAACTGAAATTATTCGCAGCGATGTTACCCCTTATCGCACTCTCCACCTCACTTGCGTCTGCAGAAGTTCCAACGACACAGGAGCTCCTGAGCCGTTCGGGCTTCAAGGAGGCCTATAAAAGCATGATTACATTGCCGGCCTGGGTCGTATCAGGACAGGGCACATCAACGCCTGTGGAATATTTTTCTCAGGATGGAAAACGCTATGCGCTGGGTCACATGTGCAAACCCCACGACTGTGCGGCGCAGCAGCTCGAAATCGTCATGGCAAACGACCATTCAGGGGCATGGGGGCTTTTGTCGATCAAGGCTAACAGCGCCTTGAAGCAGACTCTTCTCGGATCACCAGAACCCGCAATGGAAAAGGTTCTTCGAGATGCCTATAGCAAGAATAATCCTGCCAACTAATTTTTTGAAAATTGCTAGGCGCGCGGCGCTGCTGTTAAGCAGGCTGGCGCGCCCTGCTGGATTCGAACCAGCGACCCACAGCTTAGAAGGCTGTTGCTCTATCCAACTGAGCTAAGGGCGCAGTAAAGAAACCTCAAAGACTGGTCGGGGCGCCCGGACTCGAACCGGGGGCCTCCTGTACCCAAAACAGGCGCGCTACCAGGCTGCGCCACGCCCCGAACCGAGGCGGAACTTAGGTGGTATAAGTTCCGGACGCAATAGGGTTTTTTCAATCTTTTTCATTTCTTACGAGCGGAGGCACAAAAAGTGGTGCCGTATCCCACGGAAACAGCACCCAGGTGTCCTGAGCGACTTCCGTGACATAGTGATCGGTCAGCGGTTTTCCGTCTGGTTTGGCATACAGGCAGGCAAAAACAGCCTTGGGCAGCATTTCACGCACGAACTGAGCCGTAATGCCGGAATCAACCAGATCATCGACGATCAGGAAGCCTTCACCATCACCTGCGGCGGTTGGTGCTTTCACAACCTTCGGCTGGTGCTGCGTGCCTTCTTCACCAGCGTAGCTGATGACAGAAACGCTTTCGATCAGGCGGCAGCCCATTTCACGACCGAGAATAGCTGCGGGGATCAGGCCACCACGCGTAATCGCCACGATACCGCGGAACGGACCGTGCTTTTCCATGAGCGTCGCAGCAAGAGTACGGGCGTCACGATGGAGTTGGTCCCAGGTGACGGTTGCGTACGTTACGGGTTTGGGTGTGGATGTAGCATTCATGTCTCTCATCTGCCTTCCGGCTCGGAATTTTGCAATAAACTTGCACGCCGGAAGTGACTAATGTGCCTGAATGATTGAACCAGCATTACGGGCCCTTCCCGGCCTCGGCCCACTGATTATCAGCCGAATCTGTTCCCAGCTTTCTGCTACGACGCTGACAATTGCCATCGGCTGGCAGATGTACGCCCTGACCCATAGCGTATCATCGCTGGGCTATCTGGGCCTTGCACAGTTTCTACCGATGGTTCCCCTGACATTCATCTCCGGACATGTCGCGGACCGTTTTAATCGTCGCAGCGTGGTGCTGATCTGCCAAATTTTGGAAGTGCTCAGCACGGGTGCCCTTGCCGCCATCGCAGCCATGCATTGCCTGACCCCGGCCTATGTGTACGCTTTTGCAGCGTTCTACGGCACGCTACGCAGCTTCGAGATGCCGTGCCAGCAGGCGTTTCTTCCAGCGATTGTCCCCCCTCAGCTTCTGCCCAGAGCGCAGGCCCTGATGTCTTCGCTGTTCATGACGGCATCCATTGTGGGACCCAGCCTGGGCGGCCTTCTCTACGGGCTCGGATCAGTCATCTGCTACAGCCTTGCAACGCTTGGATTCGCATTGGCGTTTCTAGGAACGCTGGCTCTGAAATTGCGCCATAAGGTCGCATCAAAAGAACCTGTAACGTTCGCCTCTGTATTTGCGGGTCTTGGTTTTCTAAACAGACGCCGCGACCTTCTTGGTGCAATTTCCCTGGATCTGTTTGCCGTTCTTCTTGGCGGCGCCACTGCCATGCTCCCAGTCTATGCGGATAGCGTTCTCCATGTGGGACCAATAGGGCTAGGCTTTCTGCGCGCAGCCCCCGCCCTCGGAGCGCTCTTTACATCGGCCTGGCTGTCTCGCCATCCACTTGGGGGCCGTGCTGGAATTACGATGTTTGTTTCCGTGATTGTTTTTGGAATCGCGACCATCGTATTCGGCGCTTCGCACATCACATGGATTTCAGTCGTCGCCCTGATTGTTCTAGGAGCAGCAGACGTCATCAGTGTTGTCGTCCGGTCGTCACTCATTCAGCTGGCTACACCAGACGCCATGCGCGGAAGGGTCTCCGCTGTAAATTCGCTATTCATCGGCTCCAGCAACCAGCTGGGCGAATTTGAGAGCGGAATGCTGGGAACAGCCATCGGGCCAGAAGCAGCTGTTATCGCAGGCGGCGTAGGAACAATTCTTGTCGCGGCAACATGGATTCGCCTCTTTCCCAGCCTGTGGGCACTTGATCGCCTGGAAGACGTCAGACCAGAAGAACTCTGAGCAAATCCCACGAACTCATCACCGGAACGGCATCAAGCGTCCGGTGATGGTCAATCAGTACAGTAGATATGAAAAAAGCCCCGTAAGGGGCTTTTCACTGTACCGAACCAAATCTTTCAAGAAGAAAGAGTGGCTCCCGAAGTAGGACTCGAACCTACGACCCAGCGATTAACAGTCGCTTGCTCTACCAACTGAGCTATTCGGGACCGGTGAGGAGGTATTTAGTCCAACCGCCGGGGTCGGTAAAGCCCCTTTTTTCATATTTCTGCATTTTTCTGAACTTTCTTCAGTAACCCGCAGAAAACATGACTTTTTCAGAGCTCTTCCCGTCCCCGGGTTGCCAATACATCCACACGTTCATTGTTCACATCACCAGAATGTCCCCTCACCCAGAGCCATTCGATTTCATGAGGTTTGGCTGCATCGAGAATGCGCTGCCACAGATCCATGTTGGCAACAGGATCACCAGCTGAATTACGCCAGTTCCGCCGTACCCAACCACTGTGCCACCGCGTGATACCGTTCCGGAGGTATTCACTATCTGTATGCAACGTGACCCGACACGGCCGCTTCAGAGCTTCCAGAGCCTCAGCCGCAGCCGTCAGTTCCATGCGGTTATTGGTCGTCTCCGGATGGCCGCCCCATAGCTCCTTCTCCTTGCCCTTAAAGCAAAGCAGTGCTCCCCAACCCCCTGGGCCGGGATTGGGTTTGCATCCACCATCCGTCCAGATCTCCACCGGAAGCTGATCCGCGCTCGCATCAGACATGGGCGACACCTGAAAAATGTCGGAGACGCCCCAGATAGGCCAGTGGATCCTTGCGGGTCACCAGTGCATCAGCCGGGGTATTGATCCAGTCATAGAGGCGCGTCAGCAGAAACCGGATTGAAGCCCCCTGACACAGAACTGGCAAAGCTTCCTTTTCAGCCACCTCTAAATTGCGGACACTTTCGTAACCTTCGATCATGGCGTGAGCGAAAGCAGGTTCGAAAACCTTCTCATCGCGAAAGCACCAGGCGTTCAGACAGATTGCCAGATCGTAAGCAAAGAGGTCCGTGCAGGCGAAATAGAAATCGATCAGCCCAGAGACCTGATCGCCCTGAAAGAAGACATTATCGGGAAAGAGGTCTGCATGGATCTGCCCACGAGGCAAACTGCCCGCAGCAGGCCAAGACTTTTCAATCCGTGACAGTGCATCGGACAGTTCCTGCGTGAGACCCGGCAGCAGGTCATCCCCACTGCCCTGACAGCTCTCAAGGAGTGGGCGCCAGGCTTCCACAGACAGCCCATTAGGGCGTTCCGCTGTGTAGCCCTGCCCTAGCTTATGGAATGTCGCGAGGACCTGTCCCAGTGCATGACAGGCAGATGCCGTAATCTGAAGGACAGCTTGCCCCGGAAGGAACGTGGTGATCGCCGCAGGCCGATCTGCCAATACCCTGAGAGCGATTCCGTCTTTTGCCTGTACGGGCTGCGGGCAGTTCATGCCCTTCCCCGACAGATGCTGCATCAGCCCCAGAAACCATGGAAGGTCAGACGCTTTGACCCGCCGTTCAAAGAGCGTGAGGATGAACTTCCCTTCCGTGGTCTGGAGGAGGAAGTTGCTGTTTTCGACGCCTTCGGCAATGCCCTGGAAAGAAACCAGGGCACCGATGTCATATGTGCCAAGAAACGCTTCAAGCGCCTCGGCCGCCAGTTCAGTATAGACGGCCATGAAGACTCAGTTGTCCTCACCAGCAAGCGGACCTGGAAGACGGAAATTGATGTTTTCCTCCTTCATGATTCGCTCTTCGATCTTCAGCGTGTACTTCGCAGCAAGCGCCGTCACCATTTCCTGCACGAGGCTTTCCGGAGCGGACGCACCTGCACTGATGCCGAGCGTTTCAACGCCTTCCAGCACAGACCAGTCCAGATTTTCCAGCTTCGGCACCAGAAGTGCGCGGCGGGCACCAGAACGCTCGGCCACTTCCCGCAGACGCTGCGAGTTGGAAGAGTTTGGCGAACCGATCACGATCACCAGATCGCTTTCCGGCGCAATGGCCTTCACAGCTTCCTGACGATTGGTCGTCGCGTAGCAGATGTCTTCGCGCTTCGGGCCTTCAATCAGCGGGAAGCGAGTCCGCAGAATATCAACGATCTCAGCCGTATCATCCACGGACAGCGTCGTCTGCGTGATGAAGGCCAGCTTCGCCGGATCCTTTGGCTGGATCGTACGGGCTTCTTCAGCATCGTTGATGAGCGTGACAGCGCCCGGCGGAAGCTGGCCCATTGTGCCCACTACTTCCGGATGGCCGGCATGACCGATCATCAGAATATGGAGTTGCTCTGGGCCACCGCCTGCAAAGTGACGCTCTGCCTCACGGTGCACCTTTGAGACCAGCGGGCACGTTGCATCTAGGTAAAGCAGATTGCGGCGCTGCGCTTCGGCTGGAACTGACTTCGGCACGCCATGCGCTGAGAAAACGACATGCCCGTCGGGCGGCACTTCGTCGAGTTCCTCAACGAAAATGGCGCCCTTGGCCTCCAGTCCTTCAACCACAGTGCGGTTATGGACGATTTCGTGACGCACATAGACGGGCGCGCCATAGCGGCGCAGCGCTTCTTCAACGACACGGATGGCACGATCCACACCGGCGCAGAAGCCGCGAGGCCCGGCCAGCAGGACGCGGAGCGTCTTCTGGTGTGCAGCACCTTCAGGTGCAAGAGTTGTCTGATCTGACATGGTGTTCCCCAAGCGGGCGGAGTTCGATATGTAGGACCAGTATCGACCGGATTGACGCATGTCGCAACGTCCGGGCCGCTTTGTGGGAGTTTCTACAGCAGATGCCAGCCTTTCGGCGCCTTGCCACGTCCCTGTTTGTCCCGGCTTTTGCCGTCGTCGCGATTTCAACACTCGCGGGATGTGACGAATCCAATCCGGGCTTCTTTGCCCCCACATGCCCGGTCACGGATATTCCCAGCGCCGCAGCAGACCGGTTTGTCTATGACGGAAAAGATCCGGACATCGGAAATCTGGTCAGCCATGCACAGCTCACCGCCATTTCAGGGGACTGCGAACGTGGCCCCAAAGGTCCCAAAGACCAGCAGATGATTCGTACCCGCGTCAGTCTGGCAATGAACCTGACGCGAGGACCTGCCTCCAAGACCGGCACCATCGACGTCCCCTATTTCATCGTCATCATGCGTGACGGAAAAATCGTGGATAAGAAGGTCTTCACGGACACATTCAAGCTGGAACCGAATGTCAGCAACCAGTCTGTTCGTACGGATCTGCGCCTTGTTGATCTTCCTGCATCCAAAAATATTCAGGAAAATCCCTACACGCTCGAAATCGGCTATCAGCTGACCAAGGATGAGCTGACTTACAATCAGCAGCACCTCCCCGTCGTAAAGTTCCGTGGCCGGACGCAGTAAGGGCCTTTTTCCTTCTCTTTCACCTGACGTCAAAATCCGGATTACGCTGAAAACGACCCTGGCTTGCCTGGCAGGCTTTGGGTCTTCAGCCTTTTCTGCGACTCCTGACGTTTCGGCATCGAAAGAAGAAAGGATCAAGGTCCATCACGCAGAACGTCCGGAAATCCAGAACTTTCCCCATGCAGGGTTCCTGGAACAGCCACGCCGCCTGACGCCGAGCCAGAATGTTGCGCCGATCGGACGCCAGCCCCGATGGGGTGGATTCAATCGCGGCAACGGCGAAGGTGCGGGCTTTGGGCCTGTCGGACGCTATGGTGTCGCGCCATGGGCGGAAGACTGGTCATACCTGCGTGACAAGCGCCACCAGAGCGACATTTTCGATCCATTGAAGTTCATTGCTCTGAATAATGAACGCACAATCTGGCTGTCCCTGTCCGAACGCACCCGCCTCCGCAACTGGTACAATGACTATCCGATGCTGGGGACGAATACCCATTCCGGATCAGGCCGCTTTGTTACGCGCAATATGTTGGGGGCCGACCTCCATATCGGAGAACACTGGCGTATCTTCGCGCAGCTCGTAAACGGTACGGCCGCAGGCTGGAACGGATATGGCTATGGTGGCACTTACCGTAAGCGTCTGGACCTGCATCAGGCCTTTATCGAATACAAACGCACGATTGGCACAGCAAAGACGGGCCTGATGTTTGGAAGGCAGCAGTTTCTCGATGCGCCATCCTATGTCCTGTATGACCGGGAGCCCCCGAATATCCAGATTACCTGGAACGGACCGCGCGCTTACGCGATTTTCCCGCATGTCCGGTTCGATCTCTATGACTTCGTTGCGACGGACATCACACCAACAGCCATGTTCCACGACACGCAGGACTGGAACACTCGCCTCTATGGTTTCAACACAACCTTTGACGTCCCAGCGTTTCATCTAGGGCAACAGCGTGTTCAGTCCTATCTCGATTTGTTCTGGATTGGCTTCCATCTTGGTGGAAAGACAGGCTCTGTCCCATTGGTCAGTGCGAGTAAAATCAGCTCCGTAACGGGCGCGACAAATCGTAACAATTTCGGTTTTCGGTGGTACGGCACAGCCCAGCAACTGGAATACGCCATTGGCGTCCTGTGGCAGCAAGGCAATTTCACCCAATACGGAACCACTGCCCGGCGCCAGGTCTCTGCTTATTCCGTGAATACGACATTGGGATACAGACGTTCCAATCTGCCTCTCAAACCCTTCTTCGGAATTCAGACGGACGTCTATTCCGGCGGCAATGAAAACCGTCGTACCGGAACAGTCGGGACTTACAGTGCGCCTTTTGCCCCGCAGAATCCGTATCTGGACTACACGGGCTACATTGGCGCAGCGAACCTGATCAATCTATCCCCCATTGTCGTGGGGTCCTACGGTAAGGTGTCTTTGCGGATCAAAGTCCCGATTCTATGGAGGGAGACCACAGCGTCTTCCGTCTATTCAATCAGTTCGGCTTATAATTTCCCCAGGTTTCGCAGCCACTTCATAGGCGTAGCCCCTAATGGTCTGCTGACATGGGCCGTATCTCGACACTGGAACTGGACACATGTCGTCGCGTGGTTTGCGGCATCGCATGATCTGAAAAATGCCGGGGCAAAAAGCGGGCTCTATTATCAGTCCAGCCTGTCATTTGCTTTTTGATGAATGGTTGCGGTGCGGGCCTCCGCAGCGTAATGCCCGAAAAAACAACGCGACATCACAGGATCGCCCCACCATGAAACTTATGGACAGCCGCGAACTGACCTTGCGGGGCATTATTCTGGGTGCCCTGATTACCGTCGTCTTCACGGCAGCAAATGTCTATCTGGGATTGAAGATCGGCCTGACCTTTGGCTCCTCTATTCCCGCGACCATCATTTCAATGGCCGTACTCCGCCTGATGGGCGGCGGGACGATGCTCGAAAACAATATGGTGCAGACGCAGGCTTCTGCGGCAGGAACACTCTCCTGCGTCTTCGCAGCGCTGCCTGGCCTCATCATGGTCGGGTATTGGCACGAATTTCCATATTTTGTCTCACTCCTCCTAACACTTGCAGGAGGCATGACCGGCGTCATCTTCACGATCCCGCTGCGTCGGGCATTGGTGAAGAATTCTGACCTCCCGTATCCGGAAGGCACAGCCTGCGCTGAAATCCTGAGAGCCTCTTCTCCGGAAGGCGATGCCGAGAGCCTGCGTTCCCTGACAAAAGGAAGCCTTGTCTCCGCTGCCGTTGCTTTGGCGACATCAGGGCTCAGGCTACTGTCCGACGGCGTTTCAGCCGCTACGAGCTTCGGCGCGTCCGTGTTTCGTCTGGATATTAGCTTCTCCCTCGCACTTCTAGGAACAGGTTATCTTGTCGGCATCGGCGGTGGCATTGCCATGCTGCTGGGTGTTCTGATGGGCTGGGGCGTTATGGTTCCCATCCTGGGACATCTGAACCCGGCCGCTGACCCTATGGCCGCGGCGACAGGTTTGTGGCTTCATAAAGTGCGCTTCATCGGCGCCGGAACAATTGCCGTTGCCGCAATCTGGACGCTGCTCGCACTGGCCAAACCTGTTGCGATCGGACTGAAAGAATCTCTGTCCGTTAAGCATCGCGCGTCACAGGATGAGAGCGACCTGGATCTCGCGCCGCGCACGTTGATCGGCCTGAGCATCGGGCTGGCTCTCGTTCTTTCTGGACTGTTTACCCAGTTCCTATGGCCCGCAATGCCACACGGTGCATCCCTTGTGACGCTCGTTGTTCTGGGGTTGGGCGCCTGTTTCGGTCTCGGCTTTCTGGTCGCGAGTGCCTGCGGTTATATGGCGGGCATTATCGGATCATCGTCTTCCCCGATTTCGGGCGTCGGAATTATCGCGATCATTGCCATTTCCGTCACACTCTGGGGACTGGAAAGTGGCGGCGTTCTTTCACCCGACCAACGCCCAACGGTTATTGCATTCGGACTATTCGTACTGTCTGCCATCACGGCGTCTGCTGCCGTATCGAATGATAACCTGCAGGACCTCAAGACCGGACAGTTGGTCGGTGCGTCTCCCTGGAAGCAGGAAGTTGCTCTCCTCATAGGATGCGCTGTCGGTGCTGTGGTTATTCCATGGGTCTTGCAGACACTTTATCAGGCCTATGGATTTGTTGGAGCGATGCCCCGCGCGGATATGGATCCGACCCGAGCTCTCGCAGCACCACAACCCGCGCTCATGGCTGCCATCGCGACAGGCATTCTCTCACACAACCTCGACTGGCTGATGCTGGAAATCGGGGCGGTGATCGGGATTGTACTGGTTATTGCGGATATTCTTCTGAAGCGACGTAATCTCGCTCTGCCGCCTCTAGCCGTTGGTATGGGAATTTACCTGCCGGCCAACGTGTCCGTGACGATCGCGATTGGAGCAGGCCTCGGCTGGCTGCTGCGCAAGTCCCCTAAAGAACAGGGTACAATGATCGCATCGGGCTTTATTGTGGGAGAAAGTCTGGTTGGTGTAGCCGTGGCAGCCCTTGTAGGTGCCACAGGCAGCACGGAAACACTGGCCCTGCCCATTCCTGACATGGTTCGGTCAGGATTAGGCTGGGCTGTGTTTTTAGGCATCATGATATGGTTCGGGCGCTCTGTAAGACGCCCGACAGCCTGAACTTCAGGCCTTTACCCACCACTGAACAGGTTCCGGCTCATCGAGAAGAACAGCCGGGGCCTCAACAGCGGCCTTCTCGACTTTTTTCACTACAGCTTCGTCCTGCACTTCCTTACGCGGACGTCCAACAGGACGCGGCGAACGGCGGGCTGCTTCAGCAGCCTGCTCACGGGACTGGTGAAGCTGTGCTTTCAGAGACTGAATTTGGTCCTGATGTTCACGCAGATGACGGTTGAGTTCCGTAATCTGGATTTTGGCGTGAGCTTCACGCGTTTCATATGTTTTGAGTTGCGTGCGGGCTTCAGCCAGATAACGCTCTGCTTCTTCCCAGCGACGCTGCTCACGCTTTACAGACTGGCGAAGACGTTCAATTTCGTCCTGGTCGTCCTGGCTCGGAGCATTGCTACGCTGTGCAAATCCACGGCTGGCCTGATGCTCAACAACAACCTGACCATCTCGCACAAAGCGACGGCGACGTTCTGTTGTTGGCGTGATGGGACGCGCCTTCTGGGGACGGGAAGATCCTGATCCCAGACGAGCAAGCGCCTCTCGCAGTTTGTCTTCACTAACCTGCTGATCGTCCTGCATTCTTCGTTTTTTCAACCAATTATAAAATTTGTTCTATGTCACCTGATCAGAATGCCCACCTAGAATGACGGAGGCTCTGAAAGGCGTAAAGCCGATCAGAAAAAAGCATGTCCTGACAAGGAAATGAAAGTCGACACTGCCGGGTTTCTAACTCATTCCGGTGTGTCAGACTGAATTCTTTTATCAGATCTTATATGTCCTGTCATCAACACAATAAGACTGTATTCATCTTTCTTTTACTGCCACTGACCCGGTTGCCAGAGAATGTCATCTGCTCCGTGAGCATTGGCATGACGTGCAAGAACGAAGAAATAATCAGAAAGACGGTTTAGAAACCTGAGCCCTTCCTGAGGACCATGCTCCAAAATCACAATCCGCCGCTCCGCGCGCCGCGCAACAGTCCGGGCCATGTGAGCATGTGCAGAAACAAGAGAACCGCCAGGCAGAATAAAGCTTTTAAGCGCCGGCTGCTGAAGGCGCATGTCTTCAATGCGTTCTTCCAGCCAACTAACAGCCTTTACTGTAAGACTCTGAGGACGTTCTTTGTCCGGAATACATAAATCTGCCCCTAAATCAAAAAGGCAGGACTGTATCTTCCGAATATCAGAGGAAAGGTCTCGTATACTTTCCTCTGATCTTAGAGAGCAATCGAGCAAACCAAGAAGAGCGTTCAGCTCATCGACCGTCCCCATGGCCTCAATTCTCGGACAGGCTTTTGAGACACGCGTTCCGTCTCCCAGTGAAGTCTGCCCTGAGTCGCCGCCACGCGTTACAATACGATCAAGCCGAACACCCGTCATAATTGCCCTCTAAAGCTCAGTGACGACCGAAGTGATGATGATGACCTTTAACAGTCTTCGCGCCGCTCAGGTCCTGCGCACGAGTCGTATGGTCCTTGAGCATCTTCGTGGTGTCTGATGCCAGCGTCTTGATATCGGCCGTTCCGCCAGACTGCGATGCCGTTATCAGAGCACTGCTGAGAGCAGGCGTCTGAACGCTCACGATTTCACGCAGGAAAACACGATCAAAAGCAGCGCCATACAGATGACCGAAGGATGCAACGTGCGCCTCGTCGCCAGCATTCAGCTTGTCAGTGACGGTCAGGTTGGCGTCGCTCGCCACCTTGGCAACAGCCTTGCGGTTGGTCGTGTGATCACTAACCACCGTTGCAGCGAAAGCCTTCACAACATCGCTGTTGCTATGCGTTGCAGCCAGGGTCGCAATGCTCACCTGCGTCAGATCCATGGCATCGACCTGCTGAAGAAATGCGGCATCCGCCGTCGAAAGCGTATAGGTTGATGCAGCAGACGGCAGCGCTGGTGCTGGCGGTGCATCCGGAGCATTACAGGCGCTCAGGCCTGCCAGCATGGCAATCGAGGCAAGAGCTGCGAAGCGTGCAGTAACTGTCATGAAGAGACATTCCTTCCATCTGCGAGACCAGGACAATGTCCCAGCCACTCTGGCTGAATGGTCCCGGCTTCAAGCGGTCCATTCATGTTCGGCACCACTCATGATACATTCAGGCCATGTCCGCAAATTCTAGCACGCATGATTTTTCCGGTCCCTTCCGCTTCTGTTTCATTGCAGGAGCTGTCGAAGGCGCATCCGGAGTGGTTCTCGGGGCGCTTGCCTCTCACCTCCCGGACCATATGTTTGCCATCCCCAATGGCCGTGCTGTTCTGCACTCCGGGGTGGACATCCTCATGTGGCACGCCATCGCACTCTGCGCGCTTTCACTAGGAGCGCGCTTTCTGACGCTACGCCTGGCACGTCTTGCATGTCTGACGATGCTGGCAGGCACGCTGCTCTTCTGTGTCTCCGTCACGCTTTTCGCGCTTTTTGATCTGAAAATCGGGACACTCTCAGTAGCCCGCATAGCCCCCTATGGCGGTACCTTGCTGATTTTAGCATGGCTTCTTGCAGCATTGTCCGGACTAAGAAGGCGCTCAGCCTGAGACTTCAGGATCTGTTTCTGATCATCTTAAGAGCAAAAAGCCCGGCCACCTGAACAACCAGGGCCACGGCAAAACAGAACAGAATAATACCCACAAGAATGAGCTGTTCCCGCCCGAGCGCCGTTTCAATATGAAACACGCTGTAAAGCGACTGCCAGGCATGCGTCGCCGCCGTCTTCTGAGAAAGCTTTACGGCAGGTTCCCAGAAACGAAAGATAGCGGCAAGTGCCAGGGTAAGCCCAACGAGGACGACGGTCCTCAGGAGCGTCTCCAGAATACTGACTTCTGCACCCTGCTGAGCGGAGGGCGATGAAGGTGAACCGTGTTGCGTTATCAAAAGCATGACCTTCCGAATGAAGTAGGCTTTAATCGTTTTGCTGTGACACTGCGTTATGTGATGCAGACCACTCGATCAATGAAAGCCTTTTTTATGCGCGTTTCCCTTCTTGCCGCCGCCGGACTGGGTCTGGCGCTTTCCGCACCTTTTTCAGCACAGGCTGCAAGTACGCCTGCGCCCAAACTGACGGAAACATCAGCCCCGCCGGTCGCAACACCCTATCCAGACACGTCCGTCGCCCAGGAGCAGGTGCGCGATGCCTTTGCGCTCGCTGCCAAAACGGGCCGTAAGGTGCTTCTCGATTTCGGCGGCAACTGGTGCCCGGACTGCAAAATGCTCTCCGGCATTTTTGCCCTGCCCGACGCCAAGGCATGGCTGGACAGCCAGTTTGTAATCGTCCCGGTGAATGTCGGGCGCATTAACACCAATCTCGATCTGGCCCAGAAATACGACGTGACGATCAAGGCTGTTCCGACAGTCATCATCGTGACGCCAAATGGAAAGGCCCTGAACGGCGACGGCTCCAAAGCTCTCGGAAATGCGCGCAGCATGTCCCCACAGGCCGTTCTTGACCTCATTTCCGAGTGGAACAGCCGCGGATAAACCGTTCATTCTGGCTCTGAAGTTACCCTTCAGAGCCAGAACCGTTGCCTCAGATTCCGAGTTCCTGCTCGGCTTCATGAACGACTTCCGCCAAAGCATCCTCCTCAAACGGGGATACCAGACCAGCATCAGCCACAAGCTGTGAGAACGGCTTGGAGCCGCCTTCCGAGCACAGCTTGCGATATGTCTCGAACGTGGCTTCCCGGTTCATACGGGAACGAAGCCAGAGTTGCAGTGCACAGCACTGAGCCAGAGCATAATCAATGTAATAAAATGGCAGACGATAGATATGGAGCTGGGCCTGCCAGCGGCCACCTTTTGCCGGATAAGCCAGATCGCCCCAGTCCCGCCAGGGCATGTACATTTTCTCCAGGCGTGCCCAGGTCTCGTGCCGTTCTGCCGCTGTCATTTGCGGATTGGCATATACTTCATGCTGGAAGTGATCGACACAGACACCGTAGGGAAAGAATGAAAGCGCATCGATGAGATGCATCCGGCGATACCGGTCCCCTGCCCCGTCTTCGACCAGCGTATCAATCTGCGGCCAGGTCAGAAATTCCAAGCCCATGGAATGAATCTCGGCGGCTTCCATGGTCGGCCAGAGCTGATCGACCCAGTCCTGATCGCGGCTTTTCCAGTTCTGGAAGGCATGCCCCATCTCATGGGTAAACACGCCAATATCGTTATGGGTGCCATTGAAATTGGCAAAGATATAAGGGCTGCCAATGGTCGGGAATGACGTGCAGAATCCGCCGCCCGCTTTGTTATCCCGGTTTTTCAGATCAAGATATCCGAGATCCCGCATCTGAACGTAGAAATCACCCATTTCGCCTTTGGGGTCGAGCGCACGGAACATGCCCTCTGCCCGAGCCACGAGCAGATCATGATCTCCTGCTGGCTCCGGATTCCCCTGCAAATCGATCAGTGCCTCGTCCCAAGCCCAGACCTTGTCCCATCCCATTTTAAGGCGACGGCGTTCCAGCAGTGACTGAACCAATGGGGTAACTGAACTAAGAACCTTTTCCCGGAAGGATGCCACCTGCTCCGGGCCGTAATCTGTCCGGCGCATCCGGCGGTAACCCAGCCCGATATAGTTCTCGAATCCCAGCGTTTTCGCCATCCGGTCACGCAGCTCAACCAGACGCCCATAAAGCGTATCCAGTTCTTCGCCGTGTTCTTCAAAAAAGGCCCAGCGGGCCTGCTCGGCAGCATGGCGGACGTCCCGATCCGGCCCCTGCAAATATGGTACAAGCCCTGACAGGTTCAGAACCTTACCATCAAAGGCAATTTTCGCCGAGGCCAGAAGCGCCGTGTATTCGCCCGTCAGGCGCGCTTCTTCTTCCAGATCCGTGCTGATCCGAGGATCAAACGTCGTGGTGTCGGCTTCCCACAAATGAACCACATGTGGCGTCAGGAGCGCTTCCAGACCGGCACGATCAGGGTCTCCCAGCAGACGCTTCTTGATGATGACTTCATGGTCCGTCGCAACAGGCGAGAGGCGATCCGCATAGTCACGGTCCGTTTTCGCCGTCTCGTCCTGCGTGTTGCGGGAAAACTGGAGATGAACGTGGGAGGCCCAGGATTCATACTCTCGCCGAACGGCATCAAAAGCCTTGAGAGCCTCTTCGCGCTGCCCGCGATCAAGCAGCGACGAAATGTCCGCATAGCGCGCCTTAAGAGACGCTTCGTCTGGACGAGGGAAAGACAGGGCAGAGAACGGAGGGATTGTCTGTGTCATGATCCAATTCTGACACTCCGCTCCGTTTCCGTCCATGCTTCTCAGGTTTTGCGGATACCTTTTACAAACCCTTCAATGCGGCGACATGCCTCCGCAAGCTGGTCATCGGACGCCGCGCATGAGAGGCGCAGATAGGGGCTGAAGCCAAACGCTGTTCCCGGAACGGTCGCAACATGAGCCTCTTCAAGCAAGGCCTCTGCAAATGCCACATCCGTATCCAGCAATCGCCCACTGGCAGAAGTGCCGCCAATCAATCTGCCAACACCTGGATAAACGTAGAAAGCGCCTTCCGGAACGGCACATGTCAGTCCTGAAATGGCCTGAAGCGCTTCAACCATCGTATCCCGACGACGCTGGTAAGTTTCGCGCATCTGCTGAATACGATCCAGCCCACCTTTCAACGCGGCGGCAGAGCCTGCCTGAGCAAGTGTGCAAACACCGGACGTTGTGTTCCCCTGCACTGCAATCATCGCCTTGATGAGCGGCACCGGACCACAGGCAAAACCGACGCGCCAGCCCGTCATGGCATAAGCCTTGGCCATACCGTTAATGACCAGAATGCGGTCTGCCAGATCAGGCGCTACCTGCAAGATGGACAGATGCCTGCGACCATCAAACGTCAGGTGCTCGTAAATTTCATCAGACATGACAAGAACATGCGGCGCCTCGCGCAAGACATCGGCAATGGCTTCAAGGTCATGACGTTCAAGGATGGCACCGGTGGGATTGTTCGGAAAATTGAGAACCAGCCAACGGGTTTTAGGCGTTATCGCAGCCTTGATTGTCGCTGCATCCGGCCGGAAACCATTTTCTTCCGGGCACGGAATTTCAACAGCCGTCCCACCCAGCATCCGGGCAATCAGTGGATAGCTGACCCAATAAGGCGCAGGAACGATAACCTCGTCCTCGTCATCCAGCGTTGCCGCAAAAGCATTATAGATGACCTGCTTGCCACCATTGGCCACCATAATACGGTCAGATGTGACCGTCAGATCATTATCCCGCTTGAACTTATGAATAATGGCGTCAATCAGCGCCGTTTGGCCCGGAATGGGAGGATAACCCGTATCACCAGCCAACCCGGCTGCATAAGCCGCTTCAATGGCTTCTGGCGGTGATGGAAAATCCGGCTGTCCAAGGGCAAGTGAAATGACGTCTTCACCCTCCGCCCGCAATTCGCGGGCTCGCGCTGCCATAGCAATAGTAGCTGGCTTGGGGAGTGTTACCAGACGGGATGCAATACGAAACGTCATGACAGGCCCTGACAGAACTGCTGAATGCGGGTGCAGGCTTCCTTCAGAAGCTCGGTGCTGGTGGCATAGGAAATCCGGAAATATCCAGGCGTCAGGAAAGCACTTCCGTGAACTGCGGCAACGCCCGTCTCATCAAGAAGAGCCGTAACAAAGGCCTCGTCACTGTCGATCAGATAACCACCCTTACTCGTTTTTCCAAGCGTTCCCTCGATGGATGGGAAGACGTAAAACGCTCCTTCCGGCTTTGCACAGCTCAAGCCAGGTGCTTCATTGAGCATGGACACCACAAGATTGCGGCGCTGCTCATAAACGCTCACCATTTCCCCAATGAAATCCTGCGGGCCTGAAACAGCCTCCTTGGCCGCAGCCTGAGCAATGGAGCATGGATTGCTCGTGCTCTGTCCTTGCAGCTTGATCAGCTGGCGCGTCAATTCCACAGGCGCTGCCGAAAAACCAATCCGCCAGCCCGTCATAGCGTAAGCCTTGGACACGCCATTCATCGTCACCGTTCGGTCCCGCAGACGCGGTTCGACCTGCACAAACGTCTTGGCGACGGCGCCTTCATACATCAGCTTGGCGTACATATCGTCTGTCAGGATCCACACATGCGGATGCTCCAACAGAACCTCAGTCAGCGCCTTGAGATGATGCTCGTCATAAGCTGCCCCTGTCGGATTACAGGGCGAGTTCAGCATCAGCCATTTCGTCTTGGGCGTAATGGCAGCGCGAAGCTGGTCAGCCGTCAGGCGGAAACCGTTCTCAGCCGTTGTCTGGATTACGACAGGTGTTCCGTCGGCCAGTGAGACGATATCAGGGTAAGACACCCAGGCCGGAGCCGGGATGATGACTTCATCGCCCGCATTCAGGGTTGCAACCATCACATTATAAATAACCTGCTTGCCACCAGTCGAAACGCAAATTTCCTCGGCGCGGTAATCCAGATCGAAATCAGCGTTCAGCCGGGCAGCGACTGCTTCACGGAGCGGCATCGTACCCGCGACATCCGTATATTTCGTCTCGCCATTCTGAATGGCCCGAATGGCGGCCTGCTTGACGAAATCCGGCGTATCAAAATCCGGCTCACCAGCTGAAAGACTGATAATATCGCGGCCCTCTGCCTTCAGGGCACGGGCTTTCTGGGTAATCGCAATCGTCTGGCTCGGCAGGATACGGTTCAGACGGTCGGCAATGAGAGACATGATGGGTTCCCGGTGGCTTTATCGCGCAGAGACCCTAGCGCCGTCCGCCCTCATTTGACCACAGCCCATCGGCACATGACTGACACGTTTTTTATGCACAAAAAAAGCCGGACAGCTCCTTTATGGAACTACCCGGCCCTTAAGCAGAAACAATTTAAGATAAAATCAGGCCAGCTTTTCCATTTCACGCAGAACAGCCTGTCCCATCATATCCGTACCAACGCGAGCCATGCCTGGAGACATGATGTCAGCGGTGCGCAGGCCGCTTGCCAGCACGTTGGACACTGCCTTTTCAATCAGTTCCGCATCTTCAGCCCGGTTGAGCGAGTAACGCAGCAGCATCGCGAAAGACAGGATCTGCGCCAGCGGGTTTGCAATGCCTTTGCCAGCGATATCCGGCGCGCTGCCATGAATCGGCTCATACAGCGCATTGCGCTTGCCATCTTCACGCACGATACCGAGCGTTGCAGACGGAAGCATACCCAGAGAACCCGTGAGCATCGACGCCAGATCGGACAGAATATCGCCGAACAGGTTGCCCGTAACGATCACATCAAACTGGTTCGGGTTACGAACGAGCTGCATAGCGCAGTTATCGGCCAGCATGTGGGACAATTCCACATCCTGATATTCGCGCTTGTGCAGATCAGTGACGACTTCCTTCCACAGGAGGCCACTTTCCATCACATTGCACTTCTCGACGGAACAGACGCGATTGCCGCGCTGACGGGCCATCTCGAAAGCAACGCGGGCAACACGCTCGATCTCAGACGTCGTGTAAACTTCCGTGTTGATTCCACGACGGGAACCATCCGGAAGCGTCTCAATGCCACGCGGCTCACCGAAATAGATACCACCAACCGTCTCACGGACGATCATGATATCCAGACCGCGAACCACTTCCGGCTTCAGGGCAGATGCATCGATCAGCGCATCAAAAAGCTGGGCCGGACGAAGGTTTGCGAAAAGCTCAAGCTCCTTGCGCAGCTTCAGAATGGCTACTTCAGGGCGCTTGTCGAACCCGACATGGCCCCAGGCCGGATCACCAACCGAGCCAAACAGAACCGCATCAGACTTCCGGGCAAGGTCGATAACCTCATCACGGATAGGAACACCATGAACTGCAAGGGAAGCCGCGCCAACGAGCTCTTCCGTGATGTCCAGCTTCAGGCCACGGTTTGCGTCCAGCCAATGCACAATCCGTGCAACTTCACGCATGACTTCCGGGCCGATACCATCACCGGCAAGAACAAGAAGCTTGTGGGCTTCACTCATTTTGCAGTTCCCATGCTGATTGACGGCACCCATGCACGGCTGGCCTGATGTTCAAAGCTGCTGATTTCCGCATCATGCGCCAGCGTCTGGCCAATATCGTCCAGACCTTCGAGCAGCATGTGACGGCGGAAGGGATCAACTTCAAACGGCACAACATTCCCGTCGGGGCGAATGATGATCTGCTTTTCCAGATCGACCGTCAGACGGGAATTCGAACCCTGGCGTGCATCACCCATCAGTTCGTCACAGATTTCCCGTGGCAAACGGATCGGCAGGATACCGTTCTTGAAACAGTTATTGAAAAAAATATCGGCAAAGCTCGGCGCGATGACACAACGGATGCCGAAATCCAGCAGAGCCCACGGCGCATGCTCACGAGACGAGCCGCAACCGAGATTGTCATAGGTGATGAGGATTTCAGCCTGACGATACGGCTCTTTGTTCAGCACAAAGTCCGGGTTCTCGTTGCCATTCTCGTCGTAGCGCTGCGCGGCAAAGGCGTTCTTGCCAAGACCCGTGCGCTGGATGGTCTTCAGGAAGCGTGCCGGAATGATCTGATCGGTATCGATGTTTTCGTTCGGCATCGGAGCCGCAATGGCGGTCAGTTCCGTGAACTTGTCCATCAGACGGTTTCCTTCATCAGCTCACGCACATCACATAGCTTGCCCATGACAGCCGCCGCGGCAGCCATGGATGGTGAACACAGATGCGTTCTGCCGCCCGGCCCCTGACGACCCTCAAAGTTACGATTGGACGTAGAAGCGCAACGCTGTCCCGGCGTTAGACGATCCGGGTTCATTCCCAGACACATCGAGCAGCCTGCCTCACGCCATTCAAAACCGGCATCAAGGAAAATCTTGTCCAGCCCTTCGGCTTCGGCAGCAGCCTTCACAAGGCCTGAGCCTGGAACGATCATGGCACGAACCGTTGCTGCAACATGACGCCCGCGCACAACTTCAGCAGCAGCACGCAAATCTTCCAGACGGCTGTTGGTGCAGGAGCCGATGAACACGACATCTACTGGCGTTCCGGCAATCTTCTGGCCAGCCGTGAGGCCCATGTAATCAAGAGCGCGCTGAACCTGCGCAGCCTGAGCCGGGTCTTTGAAATCTGATGGGGACGGCACGATGCCATCAATCGGCAGAACGTCCTGCGGGCTGTTACCCCATGTGATGGAAGGCACAATGTCTTCGGCCTTCAACGTCACTTCCGTGTCGAAATGGGCGCCTTCATCCGATGCCAGCGTACGCCAGTAAGCACAGGCCTGCTCGAACGCTTCACCCTTCGGCGCAAACGGACGGCCATTTACGTATGCGAAAGTCGTTTCGTCGGGTGCGACCAGACCAGCCTTTGCACCGCCCTCAATGGACATATTGCAGAGCGTCATGCGCCCTGCCATGTCCAGATCGCGGATTGCAGAGCCGGCAAATTCAATCACATGCCCGGTGCCGCCTGCCGTACCGATCTTGCCGATAATGGCCAGCATGATGTCCTTGGCTGTCACGCCCGGACCCACTTTGCCCTCAACAGAAACACGCATGTTCTTTGCGGGCTTCTGGAGCAGCGTCTGGGTCGCCATGACGTGTTCGACTTCGGAGGTGCCAATACCAAATGCAAGGGCGCCGAGGGCGCCGTGCGTCGAGGTATGACTGTCACCGCAAACGATCGTCATGCCTGGCAGGGAAATGCCCTGCTCTGGCCCGACAACGTGAACGATGCCCTGAGACGCGGAACGCAGCGGGAAATAGGGAACGCCGAACTCAGCGACATTCTTCTCCAGCGTTTCGATCTGGAGGCGGCTTTCCGGCTCTTCAATCGGCCGGGAACGGTCGGACGTGGGGACGTTGTGGTCCACCACGGCGACTGTTGCGTCCGGACGGCGCAGGCGACGTCCGGCCATCCGCAGACCTTCAAAAGCCTGCGGGCTTGTCACCTCATGAACGAGGTGACGGTCGATGTATAGGATGCACGTCCCGTCTTCGAGGCGGTCAACAACGTGATCGGCCCAGATCTTGTCAAACAGTGTTCTGGGCGAAGAAGAAACGGGCATCCTTATACTCCAACCTTGACTTAGGAAGCGGCTTTTTCGCCAGCCTTCGGCAGATCGCGCGGGCGCTCTGCAATACGTGCAGACTTACCCGAACGGCCACGCAGGTAGTATAGCTTTGCGCGACGCACCTTACCACGACGCACCACTTCGATGCTGGCGAGGGACGGAGCGTACAGCGGGAATACACGCTCCACGCCTTCACCGTTGGAAATCTTGCGAACCGTGAAGTTGCTGTTCAGGCCCTTGTTGGAACGGGCAATGACAACGCCTTCGAAGTTCTGCACGCGCTCACGCGTACCTTCAACAACGCGGACGCCAACGCGAACCGTGTCACCTGCGATGAATTCCGGAACGGCGCGAGCCGCGGAAAGACGCTCGATTTCGCGCGCCTCGTACTGCTGGATAATGTTCATGACCAAACTCCTGGAAACAAAAATTCAATGAACCTGCTGTCGCGCCAGGTACGCATCCCAGAGATCGGGGCGACGCGCCTTCGTGACTGCGATTGACTGTTCATGACGCCAGCGGGCAATGGCGCCGTGATGACCGGACAGAAGGATTTCAGGCACTTCGCGCCCATCCCAGACTGCCGGCTTGGTATATTGCGGGTATTCTAGCAGACCTTCGGCAAAACTCTCGTCCTGTCCGCTGATCTCAGACCCCATAACTCCGGGAAGCAGCCGTACACACGCATCCAGAAGAGTCAGAGCAGGAATTTCTCCGCCTGACAGTACGACATCGCCCATACTGAACTGTTCGATGTCGTGCTTTTCCAGTACGCGCTCGTCTACCCCTTCAAAACGCCCGCAGAGGACGACAACACCTGGGCCAGCCACAAACCGCTCTGCATCTTCATGCGAGAGACGACGTCCGCGGGGTGTCGGGTAGATGACGGGTCGACCATCCAGCGCGGGAAGCGCCGAGAGAGCCGTATCCAAGACATCCGCCCGCATCACCATGCCGGCTCCACCACCAAATGGCGTATCATCCACCGCACGATGGCGGCCCTGTCCGTGAGCGCGCAGATCATGCGCTTCACAGGACCAGATGCCACGTTCGAGCGCCCTGCCCGCCAAGGAAAATCCAAGCGGCCCCGGAAACATGTCCGGAAACAGGGTCAGGATGTCAGCGCGCCAACTCATGCCCGGACCTGTACCTCTCCATCGAGATCACCTTCGACCTCGACTTCAACTGGCGGCACGACGGTGACGCGACGGTGCGCGAGATCGACATGCGGCACACAGGCCAGCGTGAATGGAACAATCAGACCTCGATCAATCTCGATGCTGACACCCGCACCATAGTCATGAACTATGGAGACGGTTCCAAGCACTTCGCCATCTTCGGAAACTGCAGTCATGCCGATCAGGTCGGCATGATAGAACTCGTCTTCCTCGACGGCCGGCAGAAGTTCACGCGCAACATACAAACGACGGTTAACCAGTCGTTCGGCAGCTGTGCGGTCTGGCAGAGTGTTCCCCTGAGCGTCTGTCAGAGCAGCCACTCCCGGAGAAACCCAGCTTGCTGTCCATACAACCCCACGCTCATCATGCAGCGCACCGAACATCTCGACAGAAGCCGGATCATCAGTAGCTGCATGAAGATGAACCAGACCGCGTACGCCATGCGGACGACCGATGGTCGCGATCAGGACATCACTGTCAGGTTTAAAGGGTGGCACGGATCAAGCGTCCTGAAACGTCAGCAGTAGATCAGGCTGCGGCAGCTGCAGCAGCGGCTGCTTCTGCAGCGCGAGCCTGAGCCTTGGCCTTCGGAGCGGACTTCTTCGGCTGCTCGCTGTAAGCAGGCTTCGGAGCCAGACCAGCGTTACCGAGGAAACGTGCAACGCGGTCGGTTGCCTGCGCGCCGTTGGACAGCCAATGCTGGATGCGCTCGCCGTCAAGGCGGATACGATCAGCATGGTCGGACGGCAGCATCGGGTTGTATGCGCCAACCTTTTCGATGAAACGGCCATCGCGCGGGCTGCGGCTGTCTGCAACGACGATGTGGTAGTACGGACGCTTCTTGGCACCAGCGCGTGAAAGACGAATCTTGAGGCTCATGAAAAACTCCTGAAAGACAAACTTGAAAACTTGATGCTGATCAGACGAAAGGCGGGCGCCCACCGGGCTTGCCCATTCCCTTCATCATGTCGGCCAGACCACCTGCCCCACCCATTCCGCGCATCAGGCCACCAAGGCCCATTTTGCTGATGCGCTTCATCATTGTGGACATGTCGTCAAACTGCTTGAGCAAACGGTTCACTTCCTGAACCGTCGTTCCAGAACCTGAGGCGATCCGTTTTTTACGAGATGCCTTGATGATTCCCGGCGTTTTGCGCTCCTGCTTGGTCATCGAAGAAATGATGGCCTTGTGACGTTTGAAGATCGATGTGTCGATCTCCTTGTCACCCAGCATATCCTTGATCTTGCCCATACCAGGAAGCATGCCGAGAATGCCCGAGATCGACCCCATACGGTTGATCTGGTTGATCTGGGACACGTAGTCATCCAGATCAAACTTACCGGCGAGCATCTTTTTGGCTACGCGCTCGCCTTCTTCGTGGTCGAGCGTTTCCGCTGCGCGTTCCACGAGGCCAGCAACGTCACCCAACCCCAGAATGCGGCCAGCCACACGTTCCGGATGGAATTCTTCGAGCGCTTCCAGCTTTTCGCCAGAACCCGTCAGCTTGATCGGTGCGCCCGTAATGGCCTTCATGGACAGTGCGGCACCGCCACGGGCGTCACCATCCATTCGACTCATGACGACGCCGGTAATACCGACGGCTTCATTGAAGGACTTGGCTGTATTGACCGCATCCTGCCCCGTCATCGCGTCCACGACCAACAGCGTTTCTGCCGGGTTCGTGACAGAACGGATCTCGCGAACCTCGTCCATCAGAGCTTCGTCGATAGACAGTCGGCCAGCGGTATCGAGAATGACGATATCGTAGCCTTCGCGACGGGCTGTTTCCAGCGCACGCTTCGCGATATCTACCGGCGACTGCCCCGCTACGATTGGCAGAGACTTTACCAGCCCTGTAATCGCGTTGACGCGCTCAGCAAGCTGCTGAAGCTGGAGCTGCGCTGCTGGACGCTGCACATCCAGGCTCGCCAGAAGAATCTTCTTGCGCTCACGGGAAGAGAGACGCAGGGCGATCTTACCCGACGTCGTGGTCTTTCCCGAACCCTGCAGACCAACCATCAGTAATGGAACTGGCGGCACGGCTGAGAGATTCAGAGGAGCAACACCGGCGCCGCCGAGCGCGTCAATCAGGGCATCGTTAACGATTTTGGCGACAGCCTGGCCAGGAGAAACGCTTTCCAGCACTTCATGACCAACTGCACGCTCACGCACCTTATTGACGAAGTCCCGCACGACAGGCAGCGCGACGTCCGCCTCCAGCATCGCGAGACGAACTTCACGCATGGCCTCGGTGACATCAGCCTCCGAGAGCTTTCCATTTTTGGAAAGCCCTTCGAGGACACCGGACATCTTACCTGAGAGTTGATCGAACAACGGGCCACCTTATAGCAAGCAGAAACACGCCACTGCGCGAGCCTTCGCGATGTGGCGTGTCCGGAAACAGGTTCGCTCTATCGCTTCGCGACGCGGACGTCAAGCAATAGAGCGCCTCAACCTTAGAAATCAGGGTGCAGGCGGCGGCCCGTCTTCGGGCGGATGGCCCATAATGGCGTCCAACTGATCATGGAGCGAACGAATTTTCTCCATGGTCGCGTTCGCTTGGCGGCGCTGCTCAGGCGTCAGGATATCATGAAGCTTCTCCTGCGTCTCCAGTCGAGCCTGCGCTTCCTGTACATGCAGGTCGGATTCCTGCTTGGTCAGATCAGCAAGGAGCGTACGATCCAGATCACCCTCCACAGAAAGCGCCGTGCGGATCTTGTCCCGAAGAGCCTTCAGCTTTTCATGCCGAGCCTTCATCTCCTCATGGCCTTGGCTGAAAATCTTATGGACCTGAGCCTTCTGGGCCTCAGTCAGAGTTATCCCCGGCGGGAAAGGCGGAAGCATGCCCCCAGGACCCGGCCTGCCATGCGTGCCATCAGGCTGCGGTCCAGGCGCACCCGGATGGGCGTGTGCCAGAGCGGAACCGGCCAGCAGCCCAACGGAAGCTAGAGCCGGAAGGAGAACAGAAAGACGAAATGCCGTCATGGATGCTATATCCTTGATGGTGATGAGAGGCGAAAAAGCGTTCCCGCCCCATTCCCTTCAAGATGACAGTTTTTTCGTTACAAAACGCCCCATGTCCTGTTTCGAAGAGTAAACCCCTCCAAGGTATGTAACAAAGAAGGAGGCTTGACGTGAGCGCCATCTCATCGCATGTAGCCGCCCACGTCCTGCACGCAGGACACGACTCCCGATTTTACGGTCGGGGTCAGGAGAGGTGGCCGAGTGGTTTAAGGCAGCGGTCTTGAAAACCGCCGTGCGTGGAAGCGTACCGTGGGTTCGAATCCCACCCTCTCCGCCAGATAAATCAAAAATTTCCATATTTTTTATAGAGTTATTTGATTTGTCGAAATTCATCCCACCTTGAGACCCATCTTAAAAAATGCGTCATCGCGCGGCGCTCGGACGCGATATGCGTCGTTTATAAACTTCCCGATGTGACCTGCTAACTGATGTCCTGCTTTCTCCAGAGACATCTAGATGATCTGAAGGCGCGACTGAAACAGCGACCCACGAAAAAAAACGCTCAGAAATTTCTTGAAATCGTCGTCCGTGTTCGGCTAACGTTCTTGAGTTAGCTGACACTACAGTACGAAAAACTTCTAGCAAGCCCAGAGGGCTCTCTGCCACTGCTTCAAGCAGAGACCCTGTAGAACACTGAACGCCGAAAAAACCAAACGAAACTAGTATCATCGTTGGTCCCGTGAGGGGCTGGTTGGAAAGGCGTATCATGAGTTCTGTTTTCCCCCTTCGTCGCTCTGACGACATCTTTATAACGCGTCGGGAAGCTTCCGAGCGACTACGCGTGTCCCTCTCGACAATCGACAGATATGTCGCAGCGGGCGAGCTCGAACGATTGAAAATCGGTACAAGGCGGACTCTGTTTCGACTGCGCGATGTCGAAAGGCTCGTCCGTCGTGACGGCAGCGCTTTTTCCGCGATGCCGACACTGAGCAACGACTGGTCGTAGCTGCTGATTTCATCAACGCAGGATATCTGCGGATCTTTCCTTTCCATGATGAAAGCTAGCGCTATGTTTGACGTCGCTGAGATTGACTTTGCTTGGGACAGCCCTTGGGACTCCCTGGAAATGAAATGCGTCTATCAGGATATTGTTTTCTGGATCCTTTGTGATGTTACTCGAGAGATTGATCCCTATTACAAGACTAATTGCTACAAAGTAGATAATCCCGATAATTTATTTTCGCCACCAACTACCGTAAACGACTTACATAACTTGTTCTGGGCATCTCCTTTGGAGATTTCTGAAGGGTGGTCTCTATTCAAAATGATAAACGGTAATTTTTCAGACACTAAGCTTTTTGAAATCCTCAATACATTTCTTTTTCTGAAAAACAAATCTACGGTTGCACAGCCAACGATAGATGAAATCATGGAGCTTTTGTTTGCCCGTGCTTCGCATTGGTCAGATAGACTGACGATTAAAGATCTCCTGCCGCAGCTGACTTCTGGCAGGATGATCCAGGTCCATGATCAGTCCCCGCCTGGAGGGCTGCCGCTGAACGTTATCGCGGAGCAAGTCCTGTTTTATAAAAGGCCGATACGATCTGACGAGCAGCTTATTCTTGCCCGTGCTTTGACATATCTTGGATGGCGACGGCATCGTACCGCCCAGACACGCCGATGGATTGCTCCCCCTGACTTTCCGACAAAAGATCCCGGCAAACTTCGATGGTATTACAGGTGACGATGTCCGCCAAAACACAGCGACTTCGCGAGTACCTTTGCACGAGAGAAAACATCCCGCAGGCGATTATCATAGCGTTTGATGGTCATCGAAGATCGATAGATACCAGCAAAAATGGTTGGTGACTGCGGGAATGTCCCTGATGGAACATCGGAAGACGATCCAGTTGCGCGACTGGCAGCCAGAGACGGCCATTCGGAGCAAGGCAAGGCGCATCAGCCCAGTGCAGACGTGAATCCGAGATTAGTTTCGTGATCTTTCCGGAAACGTCTCTCCGATAGACGCCATTATCCTTCAGATTGGTGAAATAGAGATTTCCTGCAGCATCCATGGCGCTTCCTCCGATTGGAGGTAAATCTGCCCAAGGTTTTACAGCTGCAGACAGATCGGTTGATGACACATCGGGATCATCAAGCAACACTGTCGGGACTTGAGACCACGGCCCTTCAAGCGGTCCGAAATACAGCCATTTCCCGTCCGGACTCACTTCAAGCGGATCGACATTCACCAGAAGTGGCTGATGCAGACCCTTCTCCACGACGTGTCCATCCATGACAATCGGTCGATCTGTCCGTGCGCGTGTGGAAACATCGTTGTCCAGAACACGACGTGTATGACCTGTTTCGACATCAAGAACGATCAGCGCGGCCTTGCCCGCATCCGTAAGATAGGCATGCCTTCCGTTGAAACGGATATCGTCGATATAACTGCCTGCCTGCGCGATCTCTGGACCCAGAGGATAGATCCGCAGCACATGACCTGTCGCCGGATCAATACGGACCAGTTTGGCTCCTCCAAGTACGGGTGGACCTCCAAAAGACGGAGTTCCAGTATCAACAACCCAGAGCGTGCCGTCAGGAGCGACATGGAGGGCGTTGACGCTGACAAACCGATGCGTCGCATTCCGTCCGGGTTTCCAGCCATTCCAGTCAGCATTCGGAAACGGCTCTATCTCTTTGCTTTTCGTCAGAAGACCCACGGCCGGTCCGGAAAACCCGGTCCAGCGAGGGCCTGAGACAAACACATGACCGCCAGCAAGGGCTACGGCGTTCCAGTCCATGGCCGTAGTGGTCGCCTCAATCCTGATGGTCTGGGCACGCAACGGGGCGGAATGCGCGCAGACTGCAACGAATCCCGTGAAAACGGCAATGGCGATCCTGCGAAGGCCTCTTTTTGGGAAAGCCTGCCGTGGACGCTGTTTCATGACTCCCATGCCTTCAGATCCCGGCAATAAAGCCGGACGGCGTACCATCGGCAGGATCCACGAACACCACGTCATCCGGGGCCCGTCGCGGCGTGTCGATAGCCAGAAAAACAACGGGATGGCTCAGAATGCGGGGTACGGCATGCACGGCCCGACGGGGGAACACCAGAAGATGGCCGGGGGCAAACGGGGCCTCCTCCTTGGGGTCACCAATCCAGAATGTGCCTGTCCCGGACAGGACATGAAGCACTTCATCGCACTGGGTATGATAATGCGGCGGCACATCCCGATAGATCCGGAAGACCCGGATACTGGCTTCCGGCTTGTCGGTCAGATAGGTGTCCAGCAGCATCGTGTCCGCCGTTTCAGGGAACGCAGCGGCAATTTTATTCAGATCGAAGCGCCCTCCCGTCCGGTTCAGGGTCATCAGATGTTCTTCGTCATTCATGAGGTCTGCTCCTCTCAACTGCTTTGGCTGTTTTCGTCATGGCTCTCTCAGTTCAGGCCGGGAAACCTGCGAGCACGATTTTGCCTTTGGCCTGACCACTCTCGATCAGGGCGTGAGCCTCTCGCAGATTGGCGGCGGTGATCGCGCCAAGATTTTTGCCGAGCGTCGTCCGAAGACGTCCTTCCTCTACGAGCCGCGACACGTCGTTCAGAAGCTTTCCCTGGGCGCTAATATCTGCCGTCCCGAACAGTGAGCGGGTGAACATCAGTTCCCAATGCAGGGACAGGCTTTTGCGCTTGAGCGGTACGACATTGAGTTCAGCCGGATCATCAATCAGGCCGAAATGTCCCTGAGGGGCAAGAAGTTCGACGATCTCTGCCAAGTGGCGATCCGTCTGCGTCGTCGAAAAGACAAAACCGGGAGCGCCCGTAGGAAGGCCAGCAACCTGTTCCGCCAGAGGCTTGCTGTGATCGATCACGTAATCTGCCCCGAGAGATGTGACCCAGTCCTGCGTTTCGGGGCGCGACGCCGTAGCAATGACCGTGATATCAGTCAGAACCTTGGCCAGCTGGATCACCATGGAACTGACCCCGCCTGCGCCCCCGATGATCAATAGGGACGGCGTCGTTCCCGGGACAGGCCGACGAACGTCCAGGCGATCGAAAAGCATCTCCCAGGCGGTGATTGCTGTCAGCGGTAAGGCCGCGGCTTCGGCCCAGTTCAGGGAGCGGGGTTTGCGACCGACAATCCGCTCATCGACCAGATGAAACTCCGCGTTGGTCCCCGGGCGATTAATTGCGCCCGCATAAAAGACCTCGTCGCCGACAGAAAAATCCGTGACGTCCGGTCCGGTTCCTACAACAACGCCTGCGGCATCCCAGCCCAGAACGCGCCACTGACCCGCCTCCGGTGTCGCGCTGCGACGGACTTTGGTATCAACCGGATTGACCGACACGGCCCTGATCTCCACCAGAAGATCCCGACCCGAAGGAACAGGTTTCGGTAGATCAATATCCTGAAGAGACGCCGGATTTTCGATGGGAAGCGGCGTCTGATAACCGATAGCCCGCATGATGTCTGATCCTCTGTTGAATGAGGAGAAGAGTGAGCACTATGCTGTTTTCAGACAAGAACGCACTTTTAACGCCCATAGTGTCGGAAATGATACCGTTATGACCCGCATCCGCCATCAGTCGCTCGATTGCAGCCCCGGCTGCGCTGTTGAAGCAACGCTTCAGCTCATCGACGGAAAATGGAAAGGCGTGATCCTCTATCACCTGCTTCAGGGGACCTTACGCTTCAACGCCATCCGAAAGCGCCTGCCCAACATCACACAGAGAATGCTGACAACCCAGCTTCGCGAGCTGGAGCGTGACGGGTTCGTGTTACGGACGGTTTATCCGGAAGTTCCGCCAAAGGTGGAGTACAGCCTGACCCCACGTGGCCGAACCCTTGAACCCGTCATCATGGCTCTCAAGGCCTGGGGCGACGAGCACACAGAATTCAGGCACGGTCCTGAGGCCTGTGCAGATCAGGATGGCATACTCTCGCCTGCCGCAAAGGGGACTGAATGATTGCTGAGCAGTTATTTGGCTAATGGCGGAATTGGGGGGGTATCCGGAATGTCGGCTTCTCGGCACGTACGCTTGGAAGCGGACATCTCCGCCAATATCAGCGCAGTTTACTCCTGCCACAAACAAGAGTTAGACGATCTACAGCATCATCTTCTCGTTCAGTCATCTCTTAATGATTGTTAATAAAAACCTTCATAACTATATGACATTTGTCATCCTATTAAATGACAAATGTTCATTTCGAAAATTTGTTTCCTATTATATGTTATTATTAATTATATTCATCGAGCGCATTATAGAAAGATAAACTATGTTAAATGTCGCGTTGTCTTTTTGTATTGTTTTTACTATTGGTGAAATATTCCTTCTCCTGAAGAGAAGAGCCAAAAAGACAGGAGTTATCTCTGACAGAAACACATTGTCAGCTTTTTGGATTGTATTGCCAGTCTCGATATATCTGGCATTTCAAACTCTGAAGCTCCCTCCGTTAGAAAGTTTCCCTCTCCCGTTCAGCCTGCTTCCTGCTGGTGCGCTACTAGCCTCGCTAGGTCTTATTTTGCGTTGGTATGCAATCCATCGTCTGGGTCAGTGGTTTACGGTCGATGTCGCATTGTCACAAGACCAGGTTCTGATGCGCAAAGGGCCTTATCGTTTCGTGCGTAACCCATCCTATACCGGAGCACTGATGACGCTGGCAGGGATTGGTATTTTGCTTGGAAATGCCTCGGCTTTGTTTCTTATGACCATTCCACCTCTACTCATGTTCCTGCATCGTATTCGTGTTGAGGAGCGGGTTCTTTCGAAGGCGTTCGGATCACAGTGGGTGGATTACCGCTCACAGACCTGGCGTCTGGTTCCGTGGGTTTACTGATGTCCAAAGTTGGGGATTTCGGATCGTCTGCTATCTGACCTCAGCCTGGTATCAATAACTGGCATGAACCGTGCAGATGCCCTTGGCTACGCAGTGGTTTCTTAGTGAATAATAGTTTGTCTTTAGTGCCATTAAATCGGTTAAATATACAGTTAACCCACGGCGCGCCCAAGTAAAAATCCTTTTCTTCAAAAGGAATTGTGCTTGCATTTTAGTCTCGAATCCGGTTCGATTGTAAAGACATACAGACGGAACAATTACCCTCATGAGCCGATTATTCCTCAAAGCCTTCTGCATCCCTGCGGGCTTTGCGATTGTTGCGACATCGCAAGCGGCCGCCAACGAGAGAATTATACCGACCGTGTTCGAGGCGGGGCATTTTTACGCCACCCCGACGGCATTAAATGGTCAGAAAATCCGCCTGCTTGTGGATACGGGAGGGGCCGGGTTTGGTGGGCTATACGTGCTCAAAAAAAGCGCAGTGAGCCGTCTCAACGCAACACTTACCAAGTGTAAATTAGACAATTTCAGCATTGATGTTGTTCGCTCGGTGTCTTTTCTTCCGGATGCCGGTCTAGCTCCGGTTACAACCACACGGCCCTGTATGGCGGATGCCATGAGCGTTGATAACAAGGTTGGAGACGATACTTTTGATGGCATGCTCGGGGCCGGCTATCTTGCGCGTTTCATCGTGACATTTGATTACCCCGTCCACCAACTGAAGATGGAGCCCGACGATTGGCGTCCTGCTGCTGGTGCGGAACAAATCCCTTTAATTTTCCCTCATAACGCGCAGGGAAAGCGAGAGAGTGACTTTCCTGGGGTAAATCTAACGATCGATGGAGCACCAGTTCATTTGTTACTTGATACTGGTGCAACAGCGTTCCCTACCCCCGCGGGGCTGGCTGCGCAGCAAATCGAGACAGTCAACGGAGAGGGTGTGACGTCTTATATCACTAAGAGTATTTTCAACCGGTGGCATTTCCATCATCCAGAATGGCAAGTCGTTGAGCAAGGGGATCATCTCATACCGGATACACGTATCATCATGGTGCCTGAAGTGTATTTCGGGAAAGTGCGCGTCGGACCAGTCTGGTTTACCGAACGGCCGGACAAGAATTTTGGGCCGAAAGGAATGAGCATGTGGATGGGGCAGACCGTCGTAGGCGCAGCGGGGGCAAACATTTACGGGAAACTTAAGATAACAATTGACTATGCACGCGAGGCGCTTTGGCTTTCCCCATCTAAAAAATAGAAATATCAAATAGATGCCTGTTAAGGGGGGAGAGCAGAATGTCGGCTGTCTGGTGGTGAGATAAGAAGAGCAGTCATTCAGATCAGTCGGTTGCGTTCATCGAACCGTCAGTGGCTGTTGGGCTTAAATCAAATGGTCTCTGTAGACGTAGCGTAGTTCATTGTGAAAGGTCTTTCCTAGCGCCATCCTCGGGATTTTTCGTAATCGGTAATCGCCTCCCGGAGGCCTACCAAAAGATCAGAGACACACCCTTGTAAATTCACCATTCTAGTTTCAAGAACATCAGGCAAAGTCGGCGGGTTGAGAAAATCATCACCGCGTTCCGTGTTGATCCCGAGATTTTCGCCACCACCAAACAACACAAACCCATTATTTCTGATGTTGATCGATCCGGCATCCAGCGCAACTTTGTGAGCAATTATATCGCGAGTGGAACGGCCCTTCTCATCACCAATGACGAAGGAGAAATGGAGCATATATCTTTTCAGAATAGGGGCCAGGACCGCTGATACGGCAGTCGGATGGGACTTCAGGATATTCTTCGCAAACCGATTGAACGAATCCTGAGATTCATTGAAATATGTCGACAAGCCATAGGATAGATAATCGAGCGCCCTTCGGTACGACAGGACGAACGATCTATACTCGAAATCGATTTTCGCCGTATTTCCTATGCACATTGTCGATCCAGGAAGGATCTGACTTGAAATATTTCTTTCCGCGAGTTCTTTGCGTAAGCGAGTATCCATGTCCCGGATCAAGTCTAGCCTATAATAGCACTCTGCCATGGCCCGTTCACAATATTCGACGCCATTCGAAAAGCGTCCATATTTTTTAATTTCGTCGCTCTTAGACAAGCGCCATTGCTCGATAAAATATGGCTTTGTATTGAGCCAAGTTCTAAAATCGACAAATGGTGATCGTAGTCTGGGGGGCATTTCGTAACCGGAGATTGCATTGATCGCATGCATCGTGTCGACGATCTTGTCCCCGAGGTAAGGTCGCAATTGGTTAAGGTCAAACCTTTGATCAGCGGTAGTTGATTCATTCGTTGACATGTTGGTCCTTTCAATTGCGAACCGCGTCTGTTCTAGGACAACAAGCTTGGTTTGGCCGCTAACGAAATATCGACCAACTCTGATCGGCCTGAACGGACTATGGAAGACAGGAGGCATTAAGGCTAGCGTCGTTGACATCGGCTTCATGGATGATCATCAACAGAATCGGAAGGTCGCGGCTGTCTCCAACCCAACCGATTGAGATAAGCATGCGAGTGTCAGTTCTCGGGAAGCCGTGTCAAGCGCCTGTATGTCTGAGATGGAGGCGTAAGCAGTAGGTCCGCTTACGCCCCATATCGGACGTCGAAGTAGTAATGGCGGTTGCCCTAAARCCGACATTGCCATGCGACCCGCGATAGACCACGTTTGGGTCATTTCCGCCGATCGCGCACGGCCTGCGCAACAGCAGTTTTGTCAGAATCAGACGTTCAATGCTAGCCTTAGGCGAGAGCATTCTGGGCTAAGATGTCTGCTTCCGGAAAAAGCCCGAGGCCGCGAATATGTGCTATCGCGGCGGTGGGGTCAGGCACGAAGAGAACGACCACCAGATCCTGTCGAGCGCGTGTGCAACAAACGTAGAAGAGACGTCTTGTCCGCTCGACGCCGGTTTCTACCCCTTCCTTCAGGTTTTTTTTGTCACGGGTCGAAAGCTCTTTCAGTCCCAAGTATTTTTCATAAGAAAACTGAAAGTGGGTTCCCTCGTCGTCGTCGAGCACGACGAGTACGCGATCAAACTCCGCGCCTTTCACGCCTTGCTGCGTAGAGAAAGGCGACTCTTCATTGACGTATACTTGGTAGGGTCGGAGCTGATTGGCCGGGCAGGCGAGAAACGCAGCCATGGCGTTGATCTCATTCGAAGGGTCTTCCTCTTTTTCCCCTTCCTCGTCTTCGGGCCGATCCTCGTCGGCTGCATCGGCTTCCATGTCTTCGAGGTAGGCGGCGAGCCTTGGATCAAAAGCGAAAAGCCGATGTTGTTTGGCAAGCGCCAACACGTCGCGAATGGTCGCCTGCGACTGGGGCCCCATCAACTCCGCCAGTTGATTGCTCACCTCGCGGAGTTCATTGAGCCTCTGGGCGACATTTACCCCTTTCAGGTTGTCCTTTGCCAGAAGCGGCGAGTGAGTCCGAAGTAACCGCATCGCATCGAAGTCCCGGCCATCACGGACAGCTTCCGCAATGGGGAGGAGAAACGAAATCAAAGGCCGCAACGGCCAAGCAGTCGCGTCCAGAAAGCCGTTCTTGAAAGCCTCCGGCGCTCTGTCATTCAACGCCGCATAAAGGTCTCCGAAGCCCAGCCGCTTGGCTGCCATGCGATGCACGACCACCAGCATTTTGACGGGATCGTTGTTTGCGTCGGACTGCCATAGTTCATCCCTATTCGCATGAGCAATCCAAGTCCGAACCTGCGCTACACGCTCGTCGCGATGGTCGTCTGCTGGAAGCACGAACAAGCGAGCAGTGCCGATGACCGGCACCTCCTGCTCGCCATCTTTCTGCTTCCGCCCCCCCACCTGAACCAGATCGTCGCCACCGCGGCGGATGGCGTTTGCGAGGGCCAACACCGCAGAGGGTGATCGGAAGTTTTCAGGCTTCGGAATTGCTCGCCAATCGTCCGGTTTAGGAATAGTACCGATGCCGGTGGGATAGATGCGCTGCATGGGATCGCCGAAAAAGCCCAAGCAGAAACGCGCCTGTTCTTGCTTTTGAACTGCCATCAGCGCTTCCACGATGACCGGGAAGGTATCTTGGCTCTCGTCCACGAATACGAACGGGAATTGCTGAGCCACGAGCGTACGAAACAACGGGCGACGGATCATCAACTGCGACGACATTTTGATAATATCGTCGTGGCCCAGGATACCTTTGGCGTAATCGCTACCGGTTCCGTAAGTGAAGCTGCCGACCGTTGTGATGGCTTCACTTTGCTGCTGATAACGCACAATATCGCGGGCGTTTTTGTCCCTCGTTTTCTGCTGAACGCGCGGCCCGAAACCGGCGGCTGCTTGCTGCAATTCGCCGATCCGCTCCTCAATCCTGTTCGCCACCCAAGCCGCAATGTCCCGCTGAAAACCGCGCGCGATCGACCATGAGAAACTGTGGATTGTGGAAACGTGGATGAGTGGATTATTTCCTACGTCTGCCCAAATCTCTCCCGCCGCAATCTCTGTGTAGGTGATGCACGCCACACGCTGCCTGCGAAGGCGAAGGCGCTCGCCGTGGATCGCGAGTATTGAAGCCAGGCCTTTAATCAGTGAGGTGGTTTTTCCGGAGCCCGCTCCCGCCACCATGTTGAAGCTGGTCGGCGGCTGCGCCTGAAGGCAATCCCGAAGATCCAAATCAGCCTGCGTGTCGGGTTGTTGGGCGCGATTACTCACCGAGCATCGCCCCGTCAAGCTCGGCTTCAGTTTCAAGATCGACCTGAGCCTTGAGCCATGTGAGGCCATCGCTGATGTAAGCCGGCACCTCCCACTGTTCCGGTGGCGCGGTAAGCACACCAAGTGCAAACTTCGTTTTGTCGAACTTCGCGCCACTGACACGCTTGTGCAATCCCGTCGCCAGCGCCGCGGGGTCCGCTACCGCGCTTCGCAGGCGAAGGCCCAATTTTCTCTGATCGACGCTTTGGCACCATGCGGCGTTCTCAAGCCCGAAGGCTTCCTCCAAAGTCCGACCGGCAAGCTCTGCGTTTTGACCGTTCCATGCGACGGGAACGGGCGTTTGATAGGTCACGCGAACACGGGTCTTTCCCTCCTGCGGCGTTTCCTTTTCGTGATCCGGGGCGGCAAAAAGCTCGGCGATAGTCTGCTTCGCCGGAAGCCATTTCACGAGAGTTTGATTGGACGACACCGCCCCCGACACGCTCGGCAGGCACTTCTTCCCGTACCGCGGGGCTGGCGCGCGGGCAGCGCCTCCCAGCAATTCATCGAATTCGTTGGCTGCCTCGGCCGTTGGCGCTTCAACTTCGACCTCAAGCTCGTCATCGTCCTCATCGTCGCCCGCGTGATCGGCGGGCAGCAAGGAAACGCTGTCCACGTCGGTGATTATCAACGTGACAATCCCAAGGAATTCGATCAGCGACTTGAATTTGTGGCCGAATGCTCCGCCAACTTCCAGAATGCAGATGCAGGAGGATCGCAGCGATTTCGCTGCCTTTTCGATCATACTCGGAAGGAGCAGTCGTTCGACGTTGCCCTCCACGAGCACAGCGGCATCGGAGAAAAACAAGTCGCAATGGGTGAGTTTCAGATACCGTTGCAAGAAGTCGCGATGCTCGGTTTCCTGCGCGTAAAAGGCGGAGAGGTTCAGCACCTCCGTAATCTGGTCGGTCCCGATAAGATCACGCCGGAAGTAGCGAATGGGTTTGAAACCCCGTTCGTACAGGATGTGCGGGGAATGCGTCGTAATGACGGCTTGGCTCGTAAATGAGCCACCCGCCTCATCCGGTATGTCCAACAACTCAAGAATGTTGCGGATGAACACCTGCTGCAATTGCGCGTGGAGATGCGCTTCGGGCTCTTCAATGAGAATGAGATGCAGCGGCGCTCGCTTCTCCTCCTCGGCTTTCCAGCGCTCCTGAAGGTCGAGCACCTCGACTACCATATAGATCAGATTTTTGAAGCCGAGCCCATTGTAGGTGTCGGGCAGCGTGATGGGCTGCGCGCCCCCACCGACGATGTAGTGAACGCGCGCATCCTGAGTCATGATGGATGCGGGGTTGAGGGCCGACTTAATTTCGAGGCGCGGGTTGTTGAGACCGGGATAGCCTAACCGCCCCAACCGCTCCAACGTGTCTTTGAAAACTTCGGCGAGATGCTTGTTGAGACCCACTTCAGAATCGAAGAGCGCTTTGAGTGCCTGATGATCGTCCTGACGTTGATCGAGATTGCGTTGATAGAAGCGGCTCAGCCGTTTCGACAAATCTTCTGAGCGGCCACCCCCGGGGGCTGTGGACGGGTCTGCAAGATGCCGCTGAGCGTTCAAGAAATCGACCTTGATTAGGGACTTTAGCACTGCAGCACCCCCCGGATCGTTGCCGAGCGGTAAGGGTTCGTACCCCGCCACGGCTTGGAACGCCGCGTCGAATTGCATGTGATCAAGAACGAAATAGCGCAGCTCGTATTCGCGCTTCAGTTCTTGCAGCAGATAGTCGGAAAGCGATTTCGGCCAAGGCACGTAATCGCCAGGGCCGTTGTCTAGCGCTGCCGCTTTTGCGCGGCCATCGTCACGCGCGGAACGATAACGCTGTATTAATTCCGGAACGCTCTTCGGCGCGAGTTCGATGCGGACGCCAACAAGCGTTCCGGCCCACGCGGTCGAAGGCAGAATAGGGATAACGAGGTAGAGATCGTCGGCCCCTACTTCGAACCAAAGGTCGAGCGAGACGCTTGGCACATCGTTGTCCGAAATCTCGCCCACGCGCTCGCCAATTTCGTCCAGAACCGGCCAAACGTGCGAACTGAAATCGTATAGCGAGAAGCTGTCCTTACCGCCGGAAAGGAACATTTGCATCGCCTGCGTGGCAGATGTTTTCCCGCTGTTGTTGGCCCCGACGAAAATAGAGATGTCGGACGCAAGTTCAACATGCACGTCACGAAGCCGCCGAAAATTCCGAAGCCGGTAGGAATGTAAGTGCATAGTGCCCCCTCGTAGGGAGAGACTACCGGTTGGTATCCCGCATGGAAATCTGAAATACGCACTGATTCGATATTTAAGTTCCGTACCGACTTTCTGCGAGTTACGACTACAGCGCATCGTTGATCCGCTGATCGTACTCATTCGGATGTAGTGCGAGCCTCGAAGAAGACTGTAGATTCTCCGATCCGCTTGTAGCCAATTGGACGGTTACTTTTGGAGCGAGTGCTGCCAGGCGGCGTAACACCAATCGAGCGACAGGTAGCGGCAGAAGCTGTTGTTAAAAGCGCGACCAGCGAACGACGCAACTCGGTCAGTAGGCGTCATGAACATGGGCGCAGGCTATGTCTGTATTCGGCTGTTGCTTCCCGATAGCCGACATTCCGTCTACCCCCCTTAGCTGACAAGCTTCTCCTCACCAGATCCCCTCAAAACCTGGAGAGCAGGATATTCCCCCGGCTGCGGGAGCGGCGTTCATACCCACAGCGCCGCAGCACCGGAAAGACGTCCTGGGCCCACCGGCCATGCTCGGTGTCTTCCATGATGAGATGATCGGGCCATAGCGTCGCAGGGGCCTCGCGAAAAAACGGTAGCAGCGCTCGGTCTTCATAACCTTCGATGTCGATCTTCAGAACATGCACGGCCGTCACATCGCAGGCCTGCAGAATATCTACAAGCGGACGTATCCGCACCGCAGCACCGTGTCCCGCACCGATCCGACCGCCGCCAAAATCCCCGTTCACCTGCACAAGCTGACAAGAGCCGTCCTGATCGCCCACGGCCACACGGAAGAGATCGGCCTGCATCCCGTTCAGCCTCAGATTGGTTGTCAGGCGCTCGAACAGCACCGGGTTCGGCTCGATGGCGATGACACGGGCTTCCCGCTGGGCGGCATACAGGGAAAAGAACCCCATATTCGCACCGACATCCACAAACGTGCCGCCTTTCGGCAGATGGCGCCGCAGCCATTTCAGCTCACGATGATTGTAGCACGCGCCACACACCGCCGATTTTGCGTCCGTCTGGTTGTCCTGCGGATAAAACCGCACCTTCAACCCGAACAGGGTCGCATCAACAGGATCTGCGCAGCAGTCGCGTTTGAACCGTTCAATGAACGGCCGACGCAAACGACTGTACCCCAAGGGCGTGTTGAAGAAGACCTTCCGGATCGTCTTCTGCACGTCCGTCAGCGGATAGGTGCCAAAGGGAAGCACACGTGCAGGACAGTGTCCGTCCAGCACAATGTGCTCAGAAGACGGGTCTGAGTGTTCTGACATAAAAGATGATGACCGTATGGAAGGGAACAACGGGGCTTCGACGAAGTCGGCGGCAGGGTCAGGACGCGTTATGTCCGATGGAGCGCTCCGTCACAGCTTCCCGACCTCGCGGCAGAGCTGGAGCAGACCGCCCATCCGCTGCTGCAGCACGGCGCCGAGCACCATCACGCCTTCCAGCAGGCGCGCGCCTTCCGTATCCGCCCGCAGACTCTCCAGCCGCCCTTTGAGCAGCGCATGCTCGATCTCGATCAGACGCAGCACGTCATGCAGACCGGCATGCAGGTCCTCGAGACCGGCTGGACGGGGTGGTGGCAACAGTGGATCTTCAGGCATGACAATCCCTTGGACAAAAATGTCGGTTTCATGCGAGGATCTGACCATGACGAGTCACGGGCCACGCAACATTTCAATGCCAAGAGATACGGTTTTCCGACTTCCATATTAAGCGGAATATCGTATTCATGCCTCATTTCCGAATGAGGAACTTCTGCGTGCCCCGACATTCCAGGCGAAAGCGTAAACTCATGGATGACCAGATCCGCCTGATGCGCGAGCGCGGCGAGCGCCTCCGCGAAGCGGCGCAGAGTATTGGCATCACCCATGCCGCCAAGGCAGCGGGCGTGCCGTATACGACCCTGAGAGACTACATGAATGGCGGGGAGATGAAATTCTCCGCTCTTGCGTCACTGGCCCGGGTCTGCGGCGTGTCCCTGGACTGGATCGCCTTTGGCGCGGCTGGCGGTTCACCTTCCGGGGCGACAGCGGTCCAGACCACGTCGACCCGTCAGATCGTCGTACCCTGGTATGATCATCATGAAGACGGTCTGCGGATTGGCCGCGACTGGTTGCAGAGCGTCATTCCCCGGGATCTTGCGTCCCTCTGCCTCATCAGCAATGCAGGCGATGCGATGGAGCCGACCCTGTCCTCGGGTGATCTGGTCATCGTGGACCGGAGCGTCACGACCGTGACGGGCAGCGCGCTCTATGCGCTGGAGAGTGGTGGCACTGTTCTGATCCGTCGCCTTGATCCCAAACTCGGTGGCGGGGTCCGGGTGATTGCTGACAATCATCGCTACCCGCCCCAGGATGTCGACGCCGATCGCCTGGACTGCTTCAAGCTGCTCGGCGAAGTGGTCTGGATCGGCGGCGTGCCTCATCCCTGAGGTGCTCGCGATATACGGGAACCTGCTTTTATAAACAGGCGCACATCCGTATTGACGATACACGGGAAATCGTAGATCATTTGGCTTGTTGAGTTCGTCGTGTGTGCAGGGCTGTCCTGTCGCACAGGAACTGCAAGGAGCTGGCGATGATGTCTCTGTCCCGTTGTGTCTTCCGGTCTGGTCCCTGTTCTTGGCTATCAGGGGGCGCCTGACATGGTCGTCTCCCTCCTTCTTGTGCTGATCGTTCTTCTCCTGCTGGTGCTGGCGCTCGGATCGTCGGTCAGACTGTTCGCCTGGCTGAAGGCCCGCGACATTCTGCCGCCTGCAGCTCTGATGCTGGGTACGGCGTTGGTGATCCGGGTCGTCTTCCATGCCCACTGGGGGAGATAAGCGCTCATGACGTCTTCAACAGACGGCCTGTATAGCGAGGCGACCGAAGCAAAACGCGCGGCCCGTCTGGCTGCCTATCTCGAAGAGTATGGTGCCGAGGAAGATGAGACACGGCTTCTGCTGAGATACGTCTCGTGGTTCGGAGCGGGCGCCTGTCTTTTGTGCGGCATCGCCCTGGCTCTGCCCTGGCATCCGCTCTTTGCATTCGTTGTGGGCATGAGCTGCTGGACGGCTCCGCGAGAACCGTTTCTCCGAAAACTGAAAGCCGCTGAAGACCGCCGCAGGCTTCGCGGGCTGGACTGAGACGGTCCGTTCGTTTTTGGCAGGTTGTGGGCTTTTCTCTAATTCTTTATTCAGTAACTGTTTGTAAAATTAACAAAGGATGTCTCATGTCTGTGCGTCTTCTCAGAACTCTTGCCGTCACATTGTCTCTCACCGGACTGGTCGCCCTGACAGGCTGTGCCTCGGAAGGAAACGAAACCCTTAAAAACGAGACTGGTGCGTCCATCGATCAGAAGATCCATGATGGCGTGACCACCAAAGAGCAGATCCGGGCCCTGTTCGGAGACCCGCGCGAGAGCACGTTCACCGACAGCGGCCATGAACAGTGGCGCTATGCGTTCACCAACGCCTCGTCTGACGCTGCCAACTTCATTCCGCTCTATGGCGATCTGCATCAGGGCACCCATGGCACGGAAAAGACCCTGACGGTGATTTTCAACGGCGATGTCGTCTGGCACCACACCATGAATGCCTCCGCTGTCAAAACCGGCAGCGGGTTGTTCTGAGCTTTCAGAAGCAAAGTCCCCTCTGCTGTTGAAAGCAGAGGGGATGATTCAGGCCGGGGAAGACCGGAAGGCCTCGTCCGATCCAATGGAATATTGAAAACAGCTCTCTGCTAGAATGGAAATGTAGGTTGATGACTTACTCTTCCAGCATGGCGGGGCCTTGAGGAAGACAGGCCCACTCTGCGGCCTGACCGAAGGGTTCCTCCTCGCCAGGCGGTGGAGAGACGACATTGCCTGACAGCACCAGCAGCCGGTTCAGCGGCTCCCACTCAAGAAGTGTTTCAAGCAGAGCCGTTGCGCAGTTCAAACGCAGAAAAGGGCTGTCCTGCGTCAGTTCTGTCATCAGGTCTGTCCGCAGTTCGAGGACGGATTCCTGCAACCCACACGGCCGTAACCAGGACGCCCGCTGTCGTGCGAGCCGGTACAGGCAGAGATCATACGGTGGCCGATCCTGCGGTCCGCCCATCACACGGCGCAGGAACGACATGTRAAATCCCGCCATAACAAAGGGTCGCGGGGCATCCACCGGCATCACGGCCCGGAACAGAGGATCGCTGATGGTCAGGGCAGGCTGCCCATGCTCGTCGGGGCTTTCTTCCAGATGACCCGAGGAACGCCGGGGGGCGCCGAGCCAGAGCAGGCTGCGCCCTTCGACGAAGCCATCCCTTTGCAGCAGCGTGACGGGAGCGCCCGCATAGGGCGCTCCTTTCTGATCCGGCGTGATATCGAGCAGTTTCAGGCGCGTGATGGGCCAGCGCGGCAGCCGGATCGGACCTTGGGTCATGACCCGCCTCCCGCGCGCAGATGCGCCACAAGGGCGAGGAAACGCTTCTGTAACTGCGCTGGCTCAAGGAGGTCGTTGAGATACCAGATCTCGGGCGTAAGGCGCTGCTGCCGGTAGACCTCCAGCCTTCGGTCAAACTGGGCCAGCAGATGCGCTTCCCAGTCATTGCGTGTCACGCGGTCCGCACCGCAGGCGCCCACGATCTCGATATGCATCACACGCGAGCCGTGACGGATGGCGAAATCGGAATAGAACCGCGGCTGCTGCAACGGGTCGAGGGCAATTTCCAGATCCAGCGCAACATCTCGCGGAACGACGGGTTTGATCGCCTCATAGGCAATCCGCTCCGGGGTTGAATTCAGCCGCGTTCCGTCAGAGGCAACGCGGCCATGGCTGGGCAGACACGGCCAGCGCTGCTCGACCGTGCGCAGGAGACCGGCCCAGACGCCGGGTCCTTCATCACCCAGTTGCGTGAGATGCCGCCCCGCCGGCTGAAGGTAGCGGAACAGGCTTGAGGGCGGTTGTGCCTTCAGTCTGAAGCTAATGTCGCGATACAGATCGAGATCGTCATCCGTGGGCTCGAAGAAAGAGCGCGCGTGACGGCGCGCGGTCGCAGTAGCGACCGGGGTTTTTGTAAGAAGCATGAAGCCTCCAGATTTTTGAGAAGATGAAATGAAGGGACAGGCCGACGCTGTCGGGCCTGTCGGTGTCAGGCGTTACAGGCGATACGGGAGGCCGCTCCCAAGCATCTGTCCGGTCCAAAGCGCCTCGATCAGTCTTGCCGCGGCATGAATGCGGACGAGATCGGAAGCCGGATGGACGCCCGAGCGGTCTTCCGCTGCAAACCGGGCCAGAAGTCTTTCCGGATCATCTCCAATCCCTGCCAACTCTGGCGCAAGCTGGTGCATCAGATCGGCAAGGGTCATGACCTGCGCTGTTTTCGTTGAGCAGGGACCAAGCCAGGCCGTCTCCTGCACCCCCATGAGCAGAACGAGATCTGGAAGCAGGCCAGGAGAAAGAAAAGCGCCATCTTCAGTGTCCTCCGCTGCACCGACTGGTAACGGCATGGGCTGCTGCAGGATCTGGTCCCGCAGAGCCTGTCTGTGTGCCGGGTCCTGATCGGCCTCCTGACAGGGAAACCACAGGCCCAACCGCTCAGCCACGGGCACGGGTTCGGCCCGGGACAGAACAAGATCGTACAGACAGACGGCAGTCCCGGTCGGCCGGAGCGGAGCGTCCGGGCGATCACGGGAGGAGACAAGACCCATCAGGCGGACAGCCAGGTCCGTGCGCCGGAAGGACGTCATGTCCGGTCTCCTGCGTTCTCCGTTAGTGCTTGGTTCAGGGAACGGACAGTCTGCGCCAGAACGATGAGCGTACCCTCAAGCCGCGTGTCGCTGGTAAACGCTCCAGGCTGTGCGATCACATCGCGCAGGGTGGGAAGAACGACGCCTGCCAGGACGGCGTGGGTGTCAAAAAGCGTGTCGAGTTCGGTGACTGATCTGGTCATTGCGAAAGGCTCCAGAAAGAAGGAAGCTCCAGAGAGAACAGACCGTTCTGGTCGCACGGCGACCATTCCAGCTCACGCCCCGCGTGAGCCCTCTGGGGTGAGGACCAGCCCGGTCCTCCCTTGCGAAGCCAAAAAAACGACAGACCCCCCCCTGATCATTTCCCGTCATGAGAGAGCGAGAAAGGTTGAGTTCTGCACCGCCGCCCTCCGGGCGGCGCGACCCCGGAACGGGGGCGCGTGCAGGTCCGGATGACGCGTCACAACGTGATGCGGACGCCCCCGGCGGGGCACGAACATGAAACGGTTTTAAGGTGCTGTTTTAAAAGGGTTTTTGGAGCCTTGCTCCAAAAACCTGTTATCGTGCCATCTCAAGCGATCTGACAGCACGATTTCATGGCGCAGTGCAATGCTTTTGAGCTGCTCATGGAATGGCGACATAGCGCATTGATGACGCGTCACTGAGATTGTGCGGACCGGTACGACGCAATCCGTGACGCGTCATTGGGCTTCTGACGGGCCTTCAGGCATCTGGATCCCCGGTTTCAGAGTCTTTCCAGGTGAAGAGCGGGGCGCTGTCAGGATTGGGACGCGAAGGCTTTGCGACCGCCTCACTGGATTGCCCGGCACAGAAGCGTTCCCAGGCAAACATCATCTCTGAACGCCTGTTGAAGAGATCCCCGCGGCGATAGGCCGCCTCGACCTTGTCACCGATGGCATGGGCCAACGCCATTTCGGCGACCTCGCGTGGAAAGTCGGTTTCCTCGGCCGCCCAGTCCCGGAAGCTGGAGCGCAAACCATGGATCGTCACATCCTTCGTGCCTGCGGCCTGATGGAGGGCCTTGGAGACCGCGACATCGCTCAGCGGTGATCCGACCCGGCCACCGGGAAACACGAAACTGTCCTCACCGGAACAGGATCTCAGAGTCTGGACTTTATACAGGAGCGCCATAGCTCCGTTCGTCAGGGGCACACGATGCTCCCGCCCGGCCTTCATCCGCTCGGCCGGGATGGTCCAGATCTTTTTCTTCAGATCGATCTCCGACCACAGGGCCTTGCGGACCTCGCCAGACCGGGTGGCGGTCAGGCAGACGAACCGTGCAGCAAGAGCTCCTACCCCATGCTCGGCGCTGAGCCGACTGTAGACCGGCGGGAGATCGCGATAGGGCAAGGCGGCATGGTGCACCACCTTCGTGACGGCCGTGGGTTTGGGAAGGATGTTGGCCAGGTGCCCCCGCCAGCGGGCCGGGTTCTCACCCTCGCGCCAGTGATGGCTCTGCGCATAGTCCAGAATACGCTCCATCCGTCCACGCAGCCGTGTTGCGGTTTCGGTCGTGCTCTCCCAGATCGGTCGCAGGACAGCGAGCACATCCTCTGTCTGCACGCTGCCAATCGGTCTCAGGCCGAGGACGGGATAAACATGACGCTCTAGAGAGCTGCGCCACATGGGCGCCGAGCGCGGATCCTTCCAGCCGGGAGCCTGCTCGGTGATGTACTGCTCGGCAACCTGCGCGAAGGTGCGCTCCTGAACGGTTTCTCCCTTCTGCCGGGCTTTCTCTTCGAGAGGGTCGAGCCCTTCCAGAAGCAGGCGCCGGTTCTCGGTCGCCCGGAGCCGGGCATCGGCCAGAGAAATATCCCGGGCGGGACCGAGTCCCATCTCCCGTCTTTTACCGGTCTTTGGGCTTTTATAGCGAAAGGTCCAGGCCCGGGTGTCGCCCCGGACGGTGATCCATAGATTTCCGCCATCGCCGTGAACCCCGTCCTTGAGGGAGGCGACCTTGCGGGCATTCATCTGATTCGGCGGAAGCTTGCTCATGGCGTTTCAATCCCATCTTCCGTCCCACCTTACGGCATGGGCTTCAATGCGTCTATCTGCTTCTTCAGGATGGTATGGATTTCTGTAAAACCATGAAAAACAAGGGTTATTGCGTTGATCCGCCCTTTCATGACGCCCCAGATCGGCGGACACCCTCTCCGCCAGATAACTCAAAAATTTCCCATAAAATTATGTTTTTACAGTCGCCACTCTCACTGCTGTCCCTTGTGATTTGCAGTCCCGACAACGGCTTGAGGCTTACACAACAAGTCAGAGTAATTTGTCTGACACTGCGATGCTCGAGCCGATGAAATGAAACGGGCTCACTGAGCAAAACGTTCTGCTTAACTGTCCTCATCCGCTTTAAGATAAAGCATGAGCCTGCCCGAGAAAAAATTCGGCACGCGTGACCATAGATTGACGGGTAATCAACTACACTACTGTTTTAAAATAATAGCTTTTGCTTCAGACGTCTCGCTGCGAAAATTACACGGTTGTAGGGCATTAAGCCCAACAACCGCCCCTCCACTGAACACGATCTACTTTACGCGTTTTGCCCAGGCCATACTTCCAAACATTCCGTCATGGCGGATCAGGCCATGAAACTGGGCGGCCCCGATATGGACCAAAACAAGCCCGAAAAGTGCAAAAGCCAGTATCGAGTGACTAAAACGGAGCCACGACCAAACAGCCGGATCATGCGGCAGAATTGACGGAAGAATAACTGACTGCCCCCACAAAGGAATGGGAAAGCCACCGGCGGAGAGCATTCCCCAGCCCACAAGAGGCAGCGCAATCATCAAACCGTAAAGCAGGACATGCGAAGCTGTAGCCGCATACTTTAAAAGACGGGGTAGATCATTTGGTAGCGTTGGGGCGGATGATCCAAGACGATTTCCCAAACGCAGGATAGCCAGCACGAAAATCGCCATCCCCAGAGGGCGATGCAACGTCACTAGCCGATGATAACTGGGCCCTACTGAAGAGGCCATGAACAGACCAATGAACAACATGCACATAATCATTACAGCCATGAGCCAGTGCAGCACGCGCGATAAAAGCGAAAATGATGCCACTTGGTTCATGATTTCTTGCTTTCGGAAGACTGTATCAGACTGGGCGTAACCGCGCTCGGGCCACGCTTTTCGCCAGAACGCAGTAGAAACGACCGCATATAGGCGGCGGACCGGACCTGAAGGATCGGATCACCCGACGGCTCAATGCCCGGCGGCAAAATGAGAGGGTCAAAGGTAATACCCGTACAAGGGCCGCCATCTTCGCTTTCAGTAGAGACCAAGGTCAGAGTTCCGGCATCAACCATCCGGTCATCGCGTGCCCAGATCTGACTGGGATCGTCAATGACATCATGCGCACCTGCTACGGTCACCATCAGACGCCATTGCAGAGGATGCTCGTGAATATCGCCGATCAGTTTACGAAATAGATAGTCATGGTCCCTCGCCTTTCCGTTGGTCGGCTCGACGGGCTGCATCGGCATCATGGCCCAGCGCACGGCCGTTTTCGAACCATCTGCAGTGACCAGTATAAAGCTATCAAGACTGTGAAACGTATCGTCTGCGAACCCTGATGAAATAACGCGATGAGCATTTTCCTCAGCCGCAGACTTGAGCCAGGGATGCGTCGCACCGAACGCATTTGTGCGCGAAGGGTTAGGCTTTCCAGTTGCGGGATCGATTTGTTGAGATGCAAAAAAATCTGCGACGTCGTGCGCATCACGCAGTGGAAGAACTGGCGGATCGTTCATGCCAGTCCGCCATTCAGGAGCATCACGCGGCATAAACCGCAACGCCATGCTTCGCACAGTGGCGGCAATATCCGGAGCATAAGGCTGCCCGACACCGAGAGCGAACCGCCCAATGACCGGTACATGCTGTTCACGAAAGACCGCAGCTTGTGACAAATTTGCGGCGTCACCACTCGCATCAAACCATCCGCTGACGCAGACGCCTTTGGCGTGGGCCCTGCGAAAGCCATGTCCATAGCTCCCGGCGTTATGCAATTCTCCCATCAAACGGTTCTGCGTAACACGGTCAGGAGAAAAACAGCCTCCCGCCCAAAGAAAAGCCAACGCAAGCGCCGCGGGCGCAGCAATAACACCGAACCAGCGGGCAGCGGTGGTTAAGGAACCTGCGTATTTTTGATCCATGGGTTTCTATCCAATGCAGCTATCTTCCTTGAAGACGTCAGCCACGCTGGATTTATTCCCCAGAAAACGCACCACCAAAGAATATTTCAGTATATCTGTTCTTTAGAGGGAATAAACTGGCCCACAGAACGTCTTTGTCTGTGAAAGATGATCGTGTGAAAGGCAAAGACGGACTTGAGTGATGACGCGGACATCAGGCTACAAACCGCTATTCCGGCATTGAGACGGTACGCGCGCGTGCTGACCCGCGATCCATCTCAGGCAGATGACCTTGTCCAAGACTGCCTGGAACGTGCCCTCACGCGACTACACCAAGTCCGTGATTTGCCTGATCTTCGCCCGTGGCTGTTCACGATTGCACATCGTCTGAACGTAAATCATTGGCGACGGTTACGTCGCTTTGTGTCCCTGACAGACGCATCTGTCCCTGACACACCACAAAAAGAAGCGCAGATCTCACATCTCGAATGGCAGGATGTGGTGCACGCGTTTGAACGTTTGTCCGATGATCACCGTCAAATCATGCTGCTAGTTGGTGTTGAGGGGCTCCAATATGGGGTGGTTGCAGAAATTTTGGACCTACCGCTGGGGACTGTCATGTCGCGCCTTTCCCGGGCACGCACCGCTCTGCACAATCTTGTCGAACACGAGGAACGCCCCACTCTTCGGAGAGTCAAATGACACAACCTGATCGCCCCGTGACCGAAGAAGATCTGCAGGGTTGGGTTGACGGGTTTCTGTCACCTGAACGACTACAGGCAGTCGAGACGTGGCTTGAAAGTCATCCAGATACATTGCGCCGTGTTTTGGCATGGAAGCGCGAGCGAGATGCCCTTCGCGCAGGACTTGATCCGGAGCTTGAACACCCCCTCCCAGCGCGCTTCAACGTCCCACAGTTGAAGCAACGACAGAGCACCCGCTCAAACATGCCTCGCATGGCAGCTTCGATTGTCCTTGCCTTATCCATAGGTTTTGGCAGCGGGTGGTTTCTCCGAGATCGACGCGTACCAGTGGGACTGGCAGCCGTTGAACAGGAAGCGGCGATCGTGCGAAAGGCCAGCCAAGGGAGCACAATTACGGAAGGTAATGTTGCACAACTGGCAGCATGGGGAGGAAGAACACTAGGCCGTCCTGTACGACCACCGGACCTGTCTGCAGCGGGTTATCGCCTGACAGGGGGACAACTGGTCACAACGGATCATGGGCCAGCTTGCGTTTTTTTCTACAAGGATGACAGCGGCGCCAGAATTTCTCTCTTCGTGCGGCCGATGTACGGCGTGGATGTCACGGCGCCTATGCGGCCGATGCGGCATCTGCCAGGCTATCTTTGGGCGCAAGACGGTTTGGGAATTAGTATGGTAGCAGACACTTCCATGAGTAGCCTGCATACACTGGCTAATCACGCACGAGAACTGATGGGGCAACCAAGTTAATGGAGGCGATATTTAAAAATAAGGAATATTACCTAGATTAGAAAATAAAATTACTACTTAATTTCAAATTAATCGTGAATGTCATGCGCCATATATAAAAAATCTCCGCCCGAATACCCGAGCGGAGACGTAGAAAATTTTCTGAGGATTGCGCGCAATCACTTCATATTTGACAGATCAACGACGCCCCGTCGGACGGCCACCACCACCGCCGCCACGGCGAGCGGCGTCGCCACTGCGTCCACCAGCAGGAGGGCCGGAACGACGGCGCCCGCCGCCATTTCCACCACCTCCTCGCTGACCGCCACCACCACGACCACCACCAAGCACTGGCGGACGCATTGTGGAATTCTGAGCCGCGTCAGAGTGGTACGGATGATCAGTTACGACAGGAATAGCCTTGTCGATCTTTTTCTCAATATCCCGAAGCCATGCGCGCTGTTCTGCATCACAGAGCGATACTGCCCAGCCATCACGGCCTGCACGCGCGGTACGACCGATACGATGAACGTAAGATTCAGGGACATTTGGCAGATCGTAATTGAAGACATGAGAAACATCATCAACGTCGATGCCACGTGCGGCAATATCCGTCGCGACCAGGACCTTGATCGTCCCGTTGCGGAAGCCAGCCATGGCACGTTCACGCGCCCCCTGGGACTTGTTCCCGTGCAGTGCTTCGGACGTAATGCCGTTCTTGTTTAGGAATTCCGCAACCTTGTTCGCTTCATGCTTCATCAGCGTGAACACGACTGCACGTACGACATTTGAGCTCTCAACGAGCATCAGTGTCGCATCCTTTTTCTTGTCCGTCTCCACGAACATCACAGCCTGACGGATGCGATCAACCGTGCTGGATTCAGGCGTTACCTGAACAGTAGCAGGGTCCTTCAGCAGGGAATGCGCAAGATCGCTGATGGACTGCGGCATCGTTGCCGAGAACAGAACCGTCTGACGACGCGCAGGCAAGAGAGCCATGATGCGGCGGATATCACGAACGAAGCCCATGTCGAGCATACGATCCGCTTCGTCCAGCACCAGAACCTCCAGGGCAGAAAGGTCGATGTGACCCTGCCCAACCAGATCCAGCAGACGGCCCGGCGCAGCCACGAGAACATCCACGCCACGGCGCGTTGCCTCGACCTGGCGTCCCTGCCCGACCCCACCGAACACAACTGCATGCGTCAGCTTCATGTGGCGTGCGTATGCAGCAAAGCTCTCGTCGATCTGGGAAGCCAGCTCACGCGTCGGCGCCAGAACCAGCACCCGGACACTCTTGGGAGCTGCCGGGCGGCGATGCCGCAGCAGGTAGTCCAGAATTGGCAGCGCGAAGGCAGCTGTCTTACCCGTGCCGGTCTGAGCCAGACCAAGAAGGTCACGGCCTTCCAGAAGGTAAGGAATAGAGCCAGCCTGAATCGGCGTTGGCGTGGTGTAACCTTCTTCAGCAAGTGCTTTCTGAAGTGGCTCGGCAAGTTTGAGCTCTGCGAAACTGGTCATGGACCCCTCCTGAGGGATAACAAGGCCTGGCTCGCACAGCTAGTTCGCACTTTTGAATGCACGAATGAAATGCCTGCTTTGAGCCTAGAAAGTTGATGAAAGACGAACCTTCAAACTAAGACGCAGACACACAGCTGGACATGTGCAAGAGCCAAAAAAAGCCCTGCACATTGCCCACTTCACTTTTCCCACCAAAGTCAGAGAAGCAAAGCACCGTGTGCTCAATCGACCAGCATGACGAAGAGACCGTCAGCATCTCCCTGCTTTCACACAAGGATATCTGCAAACGGATGTAAGGCAGCTTCCCTTGCCCTGCAAGGGAGTTGAGAGGTCCGATTTCTAAAAAATCATTATTATTTAACGCGTTTTGCAAAATCGCGAACTTCCTGCGCATCAATGATGCACAGAGAGAAAAGAACTGACCCTCTACCCGCGTCGCAGCAGAAAAAGCGCCTGTTCACCGAAAAGGTTTGCGAAGCGGATTGAGCGGCGCCACGGAGCCTTCAATCCATCCTCGTCGATGGCGAGCCACTGCTGCACAATGTACCCCTCCTCCTCACATAACGCGAGAAAATCCCGAATGGTGCATGGATGGATATTGGGCGTGGAATACCAAGGCGTACTCCATACTGATGTCATCGGCATGCGGCCGGTGGTCAAAAGCTGCAAACGCAGTCTCCAATGACCAAAATTCGGAAAGGAGATGATCGCATGGCGCCCTATCCGCAACATTTGCCGTAACACCTCCCGGGGACGCTCAACCGCCTGAAGTGTTCTTTGCAGAACAACATAGTCAAACGAGTCATCGGGATAGTAGGACAGATCGTGATCTGCATCTCCGTGCATAACCGGCAGACCATGGGCAACGGATTGCGTCACGCTCTGCATGTCGATTTCAATGCCGCGAGCGTCGCAGTTTCGCGTCCGGTAAAGATAATCGATGAGCGTACCGTCACCACTGCCGACATCCAGAACGCGGGCCCGGGTTGGAATCATCTCCGCAATCAGACGCTGATCCAGCCGCATCAGACCCCCTCCACTTTCGTCAGACCTGCGTGCTCAGCTGCACCATTCAGGAAACCCCGAACCGTTCGATCCAGATCCGGCTCGTCCAGCAGGAACGCGTCATGTCCACGATCGCTCTCGATTTCCACAAAAGATACGTTTGCTCCGGCTTTATTCAAAGCCCGCACCAGAAGACGGGACTGAGACGTGGGGAAAAGCCAGTCTGAACTGAAAGACACAACGCAAAAACGCGTCTCGCACTTGCGAAACGGTGCCGAAAGATCGCCATCATGCTCGGCGGCCAGATCAAAATAATCCATCGCCCGCGTTACTGTCAGATACGAATTTGCATCAAACCGGCGCACGAAGGTTGAGCCCTGATGCCGCAGATAACTCTCAACTTCGAACATCTCACCAAACAGAGAAGGACTGCTGGCAGCCGGCACAGCTGTCGGAGCTTCACTTCGAACTTTACGTCCAAACTTCCGGCTCAGAGCCTCTTCAGACAGATAAGTAATGTGGGCCATCATCCGGGCGACCCCCAAGCCACGCGCCGGAATGGCGCCGAAGTCTCTGTAATGGCCATCATGCCAGTCAGGATCCGCAAAGATCGCCTGACGGCTGACTTCGTTGAATGCAATATTCTGAGCTGAGTGGAACGGCGACGTTGCAATCGGCAAAGCCGCAAAAACGCGCTCGGGATAATCGGCAATCCACGTCAGTGCCTGCATGCCTCCCATGGAGCCGCCCACGACAGCGAAAAGACGCTGGATGCCCAAGTGGTCCAACAGGCATGCCTGAGAGGCGACGATGTCGTGCATGGTGATGGGAGGAAATTCACTATCCCACGGCCGCCCGGTCTCTGCCCGAATGGACTTTGGACCGGTAGATCCCATGCACCCGCCCAATACATTGGGGCAGATGACAAAAAATCTGTCCGTATCGATTGGTAGGCCAGGCCCAACCATGCGGTTCCACCAGCCTGGCTTGCCAGTCAATGGATTAGGCTCGGCTAAATACTGATCTCCGGTCAGAGCGTGACAGACCAGTATGGCGTTGCCGCGATCAGGCGCGAGGGTGCCATAGGTGCAGTAAGCAACTTCGAGCGGCGCAAGATGAACGCCACATTCCAGATCCATCCCCTCTTCCAGGTACATGGTCTGATGCGTGTAAACGGGACTATCTTCCTCAAAGGAAGACACACTGCGGTCCATCAGTCTTCCACCTCCGATGCCGACGGGAGGGCGTCGATGCCCTTCGGGGCCGACGGTATGACATTCTCCGCACCCTACGGCAAATCACCCTTCTTATTGACGATAAATTAACGCACTTGAAATTCATTAAGAAACAGTAAAAAACCGTTTCATGCTTCACGCCCGCCCGGATTCATCCAGCCCAGCCGTTCCTGCAGCCTCGGATGCCTTCGCACCAAGTGCGCTCCAAATTCTTGGGTATTCGGGAGTATTTGACGCCACATATTATCTGAAGAGCAATCCGGACCTCCACAACCTCGGAACAGCAGCTCTCAGGCATTATCACCAGCATGGCTGGAGAGAGGGTCGTAAACCCAATCCGTTTTTTGATCCTCACTGGTATGTCGCCCAAAATCGGGATGTTCTGGGAGACCCTCTTTTACATTACGTCACAAAAGGCGAGAAAGAAGGCCGCCGACCAATCGGTTGGTTTGATCCTGGCTGGTACACTCAGACTTACGCCATTCCGCAAGGGATGCTGGCGCTCGCTCATTATCTGCTCAACCGACATACACAGAAACTGAAACCCATCGCTGAGTTTGATCCAGCCTTCTATTTGAAAACCTACCCCGATGTAGCCGCCGCCGGCCTCGACCCGCTGGAACATTACATGATCCAGGGCTTTCGTGAGGCCAGGCAGCCGTTCGAAGGCTTTGATCCGGTTTACTACCGGAAGAATTATCTACGGCATGCGCCGGAAAGTAATCCGCTTCTTCACTATCTGGAAAACAAGAACCGTTCGGGAATTCATTCCTCGTGCCCGGCGAATGAAGTCACGGTCTTTCGGGAAGTTCGCCGGCGTAGCGCGCCAGGACCTTCATTTGAGGATTTCAACCCACTTCCCCAGAGCGCGATCAGACGCGCCCGTGTCCTTGCGTATTACTTGCCCCAATATCATGCCACAGCAGAAAACGATGAATGGTGGGGAAAGGGTTTTACGGAGTGGACCAACACGTCACGTGCGCTCCCTCGTTTCGCAGACCATTATCAACCCCGCATTCCACGTGATCTGGGTCATTACACTCTGAATTCTCCAGACCTTCTCGACCGTCAGGTCAGAATGGCCAAGGCCGCCGGAATTGAAGGTTTTGTCTTCTATTTTTACTGGTTCAATCAAAAACGCCTTCTTGATGGGCCGCTGGAAATGCTTCTGGCCAACCCTCAGATTGACCTTCCATTCTGCCTGATGTGGGCCAACGAAAACTGGAGCCGCCGCTGGGACGGGTCAGAAGATGATATTCTGATTGCCCAGCACTACAGAGACACGGACGACAACGCTCTCGTAGATTGCTTCGCCAGGCATATGCACGATCCCCGATATATCAGGATTGGGGATCGCCCCCTCCTCATGGTGTATCGCCCTGGAACCATTCCTAATGCACGCCAAGCCTTTGCGCGCTGGCGTGAACTCTTTCGGGAGAGGCACGGCATTAACCCTATCTTTATTATGGGGCAGGCCTTTGGAGATGAAGACCCTCATTCCTTTGGTGTTGAAGGAGCCATCGAATTTCCCCCCCACAAAGTTGTTTCCGACTGCCGCCTCATCAATGAAAACGTTCAAATTCTTGACGAAGACTTCAGAGGGCAGATCTACGATTACGCCGATATTGTAGAAAATGCGCTCCGACAGCCAAGTCCGTCTTTTCCCCTTATCCGTACAGCGGCGCCTTCATGGGATAATGACGCACGACGTCAGGGCAACGGCCTCGTCATGCACGGGTCAACTCCGGAGCTTTATGAGAAATGGCTCAATGGCCTCGTCAATTCAGCGCAGAAACACCGCTTTTTCGGGGAATCTATTGTCTGCGTTAACGCGTGGAACGAATGGGCAGAAGGTGCCTATCTGGAGCCTGACGTTCACTTCGGCAGCGCCTACCTGAATGCAACAGCAAGAGCCTGCACGGGCTTCAAAAGCTCCTCAAATAAGGTACGCCTGCTGCTGATTGGCCACGATGCCTTCCCGGCTGGAGCCCAAAAACTCCTTCTGGAGACAGGCCGTACGTTCCGGCGATCTTTCGGTGTTGATATCCGCTTCGTGCTCCTCGAAGGGGGCGCAATGATGGAAGACTACAGGGCTGTTGCTCCTGTTGAAATCCTGTCTCCCACCTCCAGCGACGTTATGGCGCGCCTGAACACGTTGCGGGCAGAAGGTTTTGAATGTGCGATATTGAACAGCGCGGCATCATCAGCCATTGCTCCTGCACTGCATAACAATGCAATCACCTACACATTCCTCATTCATGAGTTGCCCCACCTCCTGCAAAGCCGAGATCTACGGAAAGCCATGCGGGACGCATGCGAGGCGGCACAATCAATTGTCGTCCCCGCACACTCCTGTGCAGCGCGCCTGGGATTGGAGAAACACCCTCACATAACGATCCTGCCTCAAGGCCTGTATGATCAGACAACCTTCCACGGGTCTTCCCGGGAAGCACTCAGATCGCAGTTGGGCCTTAACGCTCAGGATCTGCTGGTCATTGGCGTTGGCTACGCGGATATGCGGAAAGGCTTTGACCTGTTTCTCCAGCTCTGGCGGAAGCTGGCCGAGAAAGCGCACTGTGTATGGGTCGGCGCGATTGACCCGGTTCTTCAGGATGGTTTGAGAACCGAAATCGGTCATGCCCGCGCAAGCGGCACCTTCCATATGCCGGGTCGCGTTCATAATGTTGCGGACTGGCTGTCTGCTTCAGACGTCTTTACTTTGACCTCCCGCGAAGACCCCTACCCTTCTGTCGTCCTTGAGGCTCTGGCATCAGGCCTGCCATGCACATCTTTTGCCGATAATGGCGGCATTCCAGAGTTACTTAAAAGCCTTCAAAACGATCCGACGACTTTCAATATGGTCGTTCCGTTCGCAGATGTGAGAGCCATGAGTTTGGCGGCGCTGGAGCTTGCCGAGTGGTCAAAAGCTCGCGGTCAAAACACCCGACAGGCTGCCGCACGCAAACTTGGAAAATCGTTTCTTTTCCGCCCCTATGCCCAGCAACTCCTGCGCTTGGCCGCACCAAAAATTCCTTCAATTTCCGTCGTGGTACCGTCGTATAATTATGCGCGTTATTTAGAAGCCCGGCTCGTCTCTATTTTCACGCAGACATTCCCAGTCCTGGAAATTATCGTCCTTGATGATGCATCCGAGGATAACAGTATCGAAATCGCCATGGCCGCTGCCGCCGAATGGGGGCGTGACGTTCGTATTATTAAAGGAAGACGGTCTTCCGGGTCCGTCTTTGCTCAATGGCAGAAAGCACTCCAACAGGCACAAGGGGAATGGGTCTGGATCGCGGAAGCAGATGACCTTTGCGACCCTCATTTTCTGGAAAAGCTTGTTCACGCTGTGCACCAGTGTCCGAATGCGGTCATGGCGTTCTGCGATAGCCGCTCAATAGATGAGACCGGCGCGCCTCTCTCCGCCTCCTATCAGCCATACTGTGTAGAGGCGGCTGGAAATCTTCTTGAGCATGATGGCCAGTTCAGCGGGCGGGATTTTCTGCAAACATGCCTGTCTGAGCGCAATCTGGTTCTCAATGTCAGCGGCGCAATTTTCCAACGAACGGCTATGCAAGCGGCGCTCAGAACGTGCAAAAAAGATTTGAAAACCTTGAAAGTGGCTGGTGACTGGCGAGCCTATCTTGAGTTGCTCGATAGTCCCGACGTTGGCGTTGTCTATGTCAGCGATGCCATGAACATCCATAGACGACATCAGTCGTCTTCGACTCATACGTTAAATCAGACTGCTCATCTCGAAGAAATAAATTTTATGCATGAGCTTTTTGCGAAGCGATTACCTTTTTCGCAAGAGCGGCTTGAGAAGCAAGCTCTCTATCGCCATAAAATCTTCCAGCAGTTCGGCTTATAATTTATTTGTATAAAATATAATTTTTGATTTTTAATCACTAAAGAACAAACGATTATTATTTGTATAAATTACGAATCACAAACATATCAAGTACGCGAGCCCAAATGACTGGTGCATGGGCCCTGGGAAATGAGCGTGTCATACCGGCATTGCTGACTACCAGAAATATCCACCGAAGGGACGCAACCACAAACGATCCCGATGCGAGAGGAAGAAACGCGCCTCAGATGGCGTTGCCTGCTTGACGGTCAGGCACTTCATGGCCCCCTATGAAGCATCTTACTGGGAAATTAGCCATGGCACAGTTATCAATCGGCGATCATGTTTCAGACCTCAAAGGCGCCCATGATGGCAAGCTTGTGGATATTGAAGGTTCCACTGGCTACGTGATGCAAAGCAATGGTGTGGAAGTTGAATTCCCACTGTCTCAGCTGAAGCCTTACGAACCTCCAAAAGTTTCTGAAATTCGAACCTTATCTGGACCTCTTCGGGACAAAGTTTTAAGTCCTGCCCAAAGGACACTACTGGCTTCTGTGCCTGCCTCCCTCATTAATGCGATCGCTAAGAGCTACGATGCGGGCAGCGATGGCGAAGGCTCGCGTCCGCCTTTTGCTACTCTGCCAGAGTCAAAAAGACTGGAAGCCATCCGCATTTATCTCCCCACGCTTCCCCAGCGCCTTCTAGCCTCTCATATGAATCTGGTGGTTGCGATGCGTGATGTCGCCAAATCATAAATTATGATCATGGACGAATGCAGTCGTGAGGATGACTGGAAATTCGATGCTTCCACGGAGATAAAAGAGCCGCTGTAGCGCGTTGACCCAGGCCGGCATCACCCGTAGAACTCCGCGTTCTGAAACAGCGAAGCCCAACCAGGCGCAGCATTATTGAGCGCCGGAGGCGCCGCGTGTCCATGTCCATGACTTTCGCCGATCTTTGCTTGGCGCCCACTCTTCTGAGCGCTCTGGCTGAAGAAGGATATGTCACACCTACCCCTATCCAGGCACAGTCAATTCCCATGCTGCTGGAGGGCCGTGACCTATTGGGCATGGCCCAGACAGGTACAGGAAAGACGGCATCTTTCGCTCTTCCACTGTTGCACCGCCTCGCGGCTAATCCTCGCACAGCCCCAAAGAGTGGCGCACGCGTCCTCGTGCTCGCACCGACACGCGAGCTTGTCTCCCAGATTGCGGATGGCTTTGAGAGCTTTGGTCGTCATCTGAATCTTCGCGTGACGACGATTTTCGGCGGTGTCAGCCAGTTTCATCAGGTGAATGCACTTGAGAATGGCGTGGACATTATTGTCGCCGCCCCAGGGCGGCTTCTGGATCTTATCGAGCAAGGCTTATGCGATCTATCGCAGCTTGAAGCGCTTGTACTTGATGAGGCCGATCAGATGCTGGATATGGGCTTCGCAAAACCGATTGAGCGTATCGTCGCAACACTACCGAAAGATCGGCATACCGTTCTGTTTTCGGCCACGATGCCGAAATCTATCGCGGCATTGGTTGAGAGCCTTCTCAATGATCCGGTAAAAGTCGAAATTGCTCCTCCATCAACCACCGTGGACCGCATTGAGCAATCCGTGATGTTTATGGATGCAGCTCACAAAAAAACGGCTCTCCTAGCCCAGCTTGAAACACAGGATGTCGGTCAGGCCGTCGTTTTCACACTTCAAAAGAATATTGCCAATGAGGTCTGTGCTTTCCTGACCGAGGCCGGGATCACCGCAGAAGCCTTGCACGGCAACAGGTCCCAGGGCCAGCGGGAACGCGCACTCAGCGCATTCCGTGACGGAACCGTACAAGTCCTCGTTGCCACGGATATCGCCGCCCGTGGCATCGACGTTGACACCGTCACACATGTTTTCAACCACGATCTTCCAAGTCTGCCTGAAAGCTATGTCCATCGCATCGGCCGCACCGGGCGCGCCGGGCGCAGTGGTTTCGCCATCACTTTGTGCGATGCCGAACAACGTGCGTGGCTGCACGATGTGGAACGAGAAATCGGTCGTACATTGACGGTTCACACCGACCATCCATGGCACTCAGAAACCGCACGGCACTCCACCATGCGCGCTCCCGTCTTAGGGGGTGGCCCGGTCAAGCAGGTCAAACCACAAGTCAAGCGGGAGCGAAAAGTCTGGACTGAAGAAGAAAAGCTTGCCGCACGTGAGGCCGCCAAGAGAGCCTGAAGCTAATTTAGCTTTCGGTTTTTCTTCGACGCTAACGGATTATAGTAATCCGTTAGCGTCATTGCGGTTTTCATGAAAACCGCTGAGTGACGTCTGGGATCACTCTTCTTCAAGCATCTGCCGATGCTGTTTCTTCAGCCAAAATAGCCAGCATCTGGTCGATAATCCGACCACTGGTTCGGGATGCCAGTCGCCCAAACCCCAGGTCCCAGACGCGACAGGCCTGCCCGACAGATGGCCCCCGGCAGGAGGCATGAAGACTGGTGACACCTGTGTTGCGCAGAAGATCACGCGCGTTCCCCACACGCACACCACTTCCCGCCATGATTTCGATACGCCCGGCGGCATGATGCACAATATTCTTCAGAACAGAATGTCCCTTGGGGGCGCTAATTGCCTGCCCAGACGTCAGTATTCTTTCAAAACCCAACTCAACCGCCTGATCCACGGCCATGAGTGGGTTAGGCGTGAGATCGAAGATGCGATGAAGCGTGCGCCCCATTGACCCGGCGGCCTCAGACAGACGCTTCAGGGTCGCGATATCAAGCGTGTGATCGTCCAGAGACGCTCCGAGAACCACACCAGCCAGCCCTGCTGCACGAGCGGCATCAATGTCCGCCAGCATCTGATCAATTTCCGCTTCGGCAAACACAAAGCCGCCCTCTCGGGGGCGGATCATGGCGTAAACTGGGACCGTCGATTTTGCAGCAAGGTGCATCAGCCCTGCCGAAGGGGTCAGGCCACCCAGCGCCAGAGCGGAACACAGTTCAATCCGCGAGACGCCAGGCCGCTGGGCTGTTTGCAACCCAACGGCATCTTCAACACAGATTTCAAGCGTCGGCATAAACGTTCCTTTCCCAGACGGGAGAACGCACAGGCCGACAGAACTCAGTTGTTCCAGCGAATTCCCGGCAATGCCTTCTCCACTTCGGAAACGGGCTTGATCGTTGCACAGTTTCCTTTCGGATGATGGCTTTTCAGCAGCGCCAGCGCAAACGGAACAGAATCAGCCGCAGAGCCGTTCACTGCCCCGTTGTGAGTCAGACCCGAATAGGTCTTCCACGTTACGTTCGTACCTGCGTCACACATGGCCGCAACAGCGTTATACTGCTGGGCCACACCCGCTTCATTATCGGCGAGGCCTGTACCCACGAAAACCGGCATCGTCATGTGCGCATCCGGGATGGTGAATGCGTCCTGAAAGTCAGCTTCAAGCCTGGATGTATCACCTGCGTACGCATTGTCTTCGGTGATGTCATGCGCCTCCGTATATCGGAACAGATCGCCAAGGCAGGTCTGACGGGCCTGATGAGACAGGTCCTTGCCCTTATCCGTCATGTTTGCACGGACATCCACCTCAGGATGCAGGCTCTTCCGGGATCCCTCAATCGTCAGGATACCAAAAGCCGCAGCCATGTGCGGTGGTTCGACATTCAGGCGTGGAAGCGGATCATGCTTGGGATGATCCGGCAGCTTGAATTGCGTTACGACGCCAGTTGCAACCGTTCCAAGGACATGCAGATCCGGTGCATATTTGGGGGAAAGCCAGGCCGTACCTAACGCAGCGCCACCGCCCTGTGACTGACCAACAAGAATGATACGGTTCTGAAGCGTGCCCTTGTACTGAGCCAGAGCGGCGCGCAACCCGTTCAGAACGCTGTAACCTTCCGGCCGGTACATCAGATACGGATGCGGGCCCGGTGTTCCCAGTCCTTGATAATCACTGGCCACAACGGCAAAGCCCGCCTTCAGCCAATGATCCAGATAGGCACGATCCCGGGAGAGATATCCCCGCCAGGACGGGGCGCAGATATCCGCAATCCCTGTTGTGCCGTGTTCCCATGCCACAACAGGCCAGCCACCTTTAGGGGGCGTACCCTTGGGAAAGATGATCTGACCGGAAACCGTGACGGGATCAGGAGCATTCACCCCACTGATGGACGTGTAAAGCGTCCGCACGGCCTGGCCTGCATTTTCCGGCAGCGGACGATCGGTAATAGGCTGTGTGCGGATCATCTGACCCACCGTTGCCGGCACCTGAGCGGGCGGTATGTAAAAATCGCTGACTCCGCCGTCACCCAGAGCACGATCCACCTCTGCCACACCGGCAGGCTTTGCAGTCTGGGCGGGTTCGGCACAGGCCGCGAGAGACAGGAGTGTGGCAGCGCTGAGGGCAGCGCGGAAAGAAAGCTTCATTATGGTCTCCAGCAGATCGAGGCAGATATTACTGACCGACGGCCACGCCGTCACGGTGCGGGTCACCCCATCCCGTGAGGCCGTCCGAATGAATGGTGATGCCCTGCACGGCGGCATTCATGACGTCAATTTTCGGGTGGTGTCCCATCGCACTCAAAGCAGAAGCAAGTCCGGCGGCAGATGTGCCCTGCTCCAGTTCCTCGGCATGATTCTGGGCCCCAATCCGAGGCTGCTCAATAGCCGTGCGGATATTTTGTCCCCACGCCAGATAGCCCACCAGCGTCTGCACGACAGAATCAATAATCCGGGCACCACCGCCTGCACCAACGATGACTTCAGGCTGCCCGTTCTGCCCAAAGACGATGGTTGGAGACATGGTGGTGATAGGACGCTTCCCCGGTGCTGCAATATTGGCCGCAGGCTGCCCATTCACGAAAGGATGCGACGCAAAATTCGTGATGGCATTGTTCAGGACGACACCATCCACAATGATATCCGATCCGAAATTCAGATTGATCGTGGTTGTGAAAGACAGCGCATTGCCAGATGCATCACGGATGGACAGATGCGTTGTTGCAGGCACAGTCATCGGGTCGGACGATGGCAAAAGCGCCAGCTTCCCGGCAAGTTGCCCTGCCACCACGCGATTGGCCGCTTCACCCGTTGACACAAGCTTCGCCCGGCGATCGAGATACGCTGGATCAAGCATGGCTGCCGTATCCACGCGCGTGTAATCCGGATCCGCAGCATATTTCCGGCGATCGGCCTCGGCCAGACGGGAGGCTTCAAGCAGCAGATGGGCAGCTTCCACACTGCCCGGCTTGTACTGACCAATGTTCAGACGATCCAGAATGGCAAGCTGTTGCAGAACAGACAGTCCACCCGCAACCGGAGGAGCCGCGGAGCAGATGCGACGATTAAAGGCCGTAACACACAGAGGGGCCCGCTCACGCACCTTGTAGTTCTTCAAATCCTCAGGAGACAGTGCCCCGGGATAAGCGCCACTCGTAACCGCAGCGGACAGCTTTTTCGCAAAAGCGCCCGTATAGAAGTATTCCGCCCCATCGTGCGCTACATGTTCAAGCGTGCCTGCCAGGTCGGCATTGTGCAGGATCGTACCTTTAGGCAGCGGCTGACCACTGGCATCAAAATATGCCGAAAACTGCGGTTCTTTCGCGAGTTCCGGACGTTCGGTCAGGACAAGATGCAGATATCCGGCAAGCGGAAAGCCGTCTCTGGCAGCTGAAATTGCAGGCTGAAAAAGGTCGCTCCAAGGCAGCTTGCCATAGCGCTCATGCAGAAGTGCCAGCGTTCGCAAGGTTCCGGGAACGCCAACCACACGGCCCGTCCGCTGCAATGTCACTTCCGGAATCCGGACGCCATTACGATCATGCATGTAGTCCCGGTGCATGCCGGCCGGGGCACTGGCCAGACCGTCAAAGAAGCTTAGATGATCAGCCGCCTTATCCCAGTAGAGGATGGTGGAACCACCACCCAGACCGGAAGCCTGGGGCTCCACCACGGCCAGAACCATCTGGGCCGCAATGGCAGCATCGACTGCACTTCCACCCTTCTGCAGAACATCAGAAGCAGCACGGGATGCCATGGGATTGGCTGTGGCAGCCATAAAATCATGGGCTACTGTGGGCTGGGATACAGGCTGAGCAGGTTGAAGCTGCTGTGCACAGGCGCTCAGTCCGAGGGCCGTTGCTCCAAGCAGGCCGACAAGAACCGGGGTTCTGGCAGAAAGCTTTCTTTGGGAGAGAGCCGCACTTCTGATACGCATGGAAAACATCAACCTTCAGTTCCTGATCGGGAGCATCTACGTCAAACCGTTACGGTCTTCGATCTCTTCGATAAATGCTGTTATGGTGCGATAATTACTAATCTGCGGTTTGCAATGAACGTTTTTCAGGCCATGACGACCTTTATCGCGGTCGTTGAAACAGGAAGCATGACGTCTGCCGCAGAGCGATGCGGCATCTCACCCACAATGGTGGGCAATTACGTGCGCCTGCTGGAGGAGCGACTGGGCACCAGTCTGCTGAGACGTACAACGCGTCGACAGAGCCTGACCGCATTCGGGGCCGTCTACTTCGCCAAATGCCAGAAAATTCTCAGCATGCTGGACGAAACGGAGCGCATGGCGGAAGCCGCCCAGAGTCTCCCGTCTGGCACCCTGAGGATTACCGCTCCGGTCACGTATGGCACACAAAGCATCACGCCCTGCATTGCGGATTACCTGAACGAGCATCCCTCCGTGGATATCGACCTTGTCCTGACGGAACGCAGCGTTGATCTGACGCATGAGAAGTTCGATATCGCCATCAGACTGGGCGTGCCGGAGCCTTCCTCCCTGATCTGTCGTCGGCTCTCCAACTACACTATGACGCTTTGCGCCTCTCCCGCGTATCTTTCGCGCCGTGAAGAGCTTCTAACGCCTCAGCAACTGGCGACACATGACGCTCTGGCCTTTTCCTACACGCCCGCATCACCTTGGCACTGGGCTCGACGGGAATGGCATTTTGAAGGACCGCAAGGCCATGTCTCGGTAGAAATGCACCGCAAGGGTCTTTTCAATAACACGCAGGCCATGCGCCGCGCCGCACTATCAGGCATGGGGATTGCCATGTTGCCCTCAGACCTGGTGCGCGAAGATATCCGGGACGGAAAACTCCATGCCCTGCTTCCGGATTATACGCTTCCGTCTCGGCCTATTTATCTTCTGTATCACAAGGAGCGCTACACCGCGCCGACACTGCGTTCGTTCATTCAGTTCCTGATCCAGAAACTCGGGGGCATCCAGGGTTGATGGCGAAGACGGGTACCCTGTTCCAAAAGAAACCAGATCAGGCTGTTATTGCTTCGATCATTGGCAATATCATTGAGTACTACGACTTCGTCATCTACGCGTATTTTTCCGCCTCGATTGGCCGAACCTTTTTTCCGTCGGGTCTTCCGCTGTCGCAGCTTGGCCTTTCTCTTGCAACGTTCGGCCTGACGCTTCTTGCCCGCCCGCTCGGAGCTATCGTACTGGGCAATTATGCAGATCGGCAGGGGCGCGTCCCCACCATGATGATCTGCATTCTTCTCATGGCGGCAGGCAGCCTACTCCTTACCGTAACGCCGTCTTACGCCAGTATCGGCATTGCGGCACCTGTCCTGATTGTCGTAGCTCGGCTTATTCACGGCTTCTCGCTTGGTGGCGAATTTGGCAGCGCAACATCTTTTCTGATCGAGCATGCGCCTCACCATGAAGCGCGTGCTGCAAGCTGGCAGGCTATCGGGCAAATTACGGCCTCTCTTTGCGCTGCCACTGTCGTCCTTGCTCTGAACCTGTGCCTCCCGACAGCAGCATTCAACGACTATGCCTTTCGTATCGCTACAGGGCTTGGTGCGGCTGTGGGCACGGGCGGGTTGATTTTACGCCTCGTCCTGAACCGTCAGAACCCGCCGATACGTCAGCCCGCCCCCGCTGTTGTGGCACCCTTTTTCCAGTCTGACACGATCCTGCGGACTGCCCTCATCATGGGGTCTGTCGCGCTTGGAAGCGGTATCACATATCTCGGACTCTACATGCCGCATTATGCGCGCAGCCAGTATAGTCTCTCGAGTATCAGCACGTCCCTTGCGCCACTGCTGACCTATGGCGGCCAACTACTTTTCACGCCCCTGCGCTGGAAGCTGGCAGACCGCTTTGACAGAACACACAGCATCCGTCCCATGCTTCTGTCCTGTGCCTTTTTAATCCTTCTGCCATTGCCTGCATTTCAGTTGATCCGCATTGCTCCGGCTACAGTGCTGCTCATGCCACTAATCTTCAATCTGAGCGGGCTTTTCTATTTTGCAGCCCTCGATGGCTTCATCGGACAGATCTTCCCTAGCGAACGGCGAGGACGTGGCCTCACCATGGGATATTCATTCGGCGTGGTGCTGTTCGGAGGCCTCGCCCCCATGACCAACGCCGCGCTGATTGCCTGGAGCGGTATGAACCATGCTCCGGCACTTTATATGATCCTGACGGCCATTATTTCTTTCATGAGCGTGCTTTTGGCTAAGCCTTTGCTGACACGCCGCTCCTGACACAGGCATCCCTTCAGACAAAAATTGAAACTATCAATTTTTTCTTTGGAATGTTCTTATAATTCTCTCCTTTATCTTCGTTTACCAAATTCATAACGCTATCGAAGCGTTAGTCTCCTGCAGAATGAGTTCCAGAAATGTCTTCCTGTACTTTCTCTCCCAGTCGCTCCAGCCGTTCCGGAATGTCCGTTCCGCTTAACGCTCTTTTCGGGCCGGGAAAGAAAGCTCTTGCGGCAGCTACGTTTCTGAGCGGTCTTTCCGTGACTGTTCCAACGGCCTATGCCGCAACATCTGCGACAACAGAGCCTACGAAGCACCGTGCGCACGCAGCACGCACAGAAGTTGAAGCAGGCAAAGAATCCATCAGCGTCACAGGAACACATCATCAGCCTGGCGGTGGCATGATGCGCGCCGAAACAGCATCCCGCGCTGTACAGACCGTGACGCAGAACTATATCGAAATGCAGAGCCCGACGAGCAGCCCGCTCGACCTGATTGCTAATCTGCCGAGCGTGAACATCACGACGCCGGACCCGAGCGGCAATGAAGGCGGTTCCATGCAGAGCCGCGGCCTGTATGACAACGATATCGGCATCATGCTGAATGGCATGCCGATTGCAAACGGCGGCACGTCATCAGCCTCAAACTTCGTCCAGAACTACATCGACAGCAACAACATCTCTGCCGAGAGCATGAGCCCAGGCTCTATCTCCGTGGAAGATCCCGTGACTTCAGCGGGCGCAGGCGCCCTGAGCATCACCACGCGCGCGCCCTCCAAGAAATTTGGCGGCCTGGTGTCCGGCAGCTACGGGTCCTTTAACCGCACACGAGGCTTCATCCGTGTGGACTCCGGTGAAATCGGGCATACCGGAATCACAAGCTATGCGTCGTTTTCCAACACCCACTCCGACGCATGGCGCGGGTCGGGCGACAGCGATCGCAAGCATATGGATTTCCGTGCCCAGAAGCTGATTGGCAACCGGAGCTCCATTGATCTGTTCGCCGGATATAACCACTCACACTACTACCTGAACCGTTATCCAACGCTGGCAAACTTCCAGAACGACAAGCATGGACGTCCGGTCTCCACGCCCCTGAGCTACAATGCACAGTTCAGCGCCACGTCTCCGAGCAGCTATTATGGCGTGCACGGTACGGACAAGGACCAGTTCTACATCTCCATGCCGATGAAGTTTGCGCTGAACAACACCTTCACGCTGAACATCTCGCCATACTACGAGCGCTCCGACATTACGTTGAACAGTGCATCCCGTTTGCAGGAAGGCTATACTTATGCCGGATCAGCGCTTCAGCGGGTTGACCTGAACGGCGACGGCAAGATCAGCACGGCGACGCGTGCCGCAGTCTCCACAAACTCCATGTCCGTGACCCAGCAGGGCGGCGTTGTTGCTGCACTGGGTTGGCACTCCGAGAATAACGACGGTCAAATCGGCTATTGGCACGAGGAATATCGTTATTCCCTGAAGACGCCTATGTCCAAGATGAACCAGACAACGGGTGCGCAGCCGTCGGACACGGACAAGTCGTCCTACTACCGCACAACCAGCGGCAGCATTTACAATTCCGTTGACTACCTAGGGTCTTACAGCCTGAACTCGGGCTTCCTGGAAGACACGGTCCACCTGCTGAACCGCAAGATGAACATCACAGCAGGCATCAAGGTGACGTCCATGACGCTGGAAGGTCAGGACTACCTGCCCAGCACGGCCAGCCACACCAATCACACCTATGTCTCGCCGACGCCGCGCTTTTCCTGGTCGTACAATTTCGCCCCTCATCATCAGCTTTACATCAATGCTGAAGGCGATTTCCGTGCGCCCTCCCCGATCAACATGATCTCGCGCTACAGCACCAGCACGGGCAAAATGACAACATCGGGTGCAGGGGCAAAGCCGCAGTACTCGATCAAGGAAGAATTGGGTTATCGTTACAGCGACGATCTGTTCCTGGCTGATATCAGCTTCTTCAACATGAACGTCTCCAACCGTCTGCTGTCCGTTAACATGTTCAGCAATGACGTTCAGGTCAGCCAGACCATCAATGCAGGTGGCGAGACAATCCGCGGCGTGGATGTCATGCTGTCCACCCGCCCACTGTTCCATCGTTTCAGCCCGTATTTCGCGTTCGAATACCTGCACACAACGATGGACAACAACCTGCAGACCACGGCAGACGATGGCTCCGTTGACTATCTACGGACCAAGGGCAAGACGGCCGTCATGTCTCCGAAGTTCTCAGGCAGCGTTGGTCTGACCTATAATGAAGGCCCGTTCTTCATGAATGCCAGCGTGCACTACACGTCCAAGCAGGCATCATCCTTCATGAACGATCAATACATGCCGTCTTACTTCTCGGACTCCCTGACGCTTGGCTATCATCTGCCAAAGTTCTTCATTGCACAGTCCCCGACCTTCAAGCTGAACTTCACCAACCTGACCAGCCAGTACAAGCTGGGTGGCGTCTATTACTTCTCGAATAATGCCCGGGCAACAACGGGCGTCTATGGTCACAAGATCGGCGCGGACACGGCACCGACCTATTATATCATGCCGCCATTCGCGATGATGGGCACACTGTCCACATCATTCTGATCGGCTTCAGTACTACCGAGACTGGATAAATAAAAAAAGGGCCCCCGGATGTCTATCCGGGGGCCCTTTCTCATTGTCAGGAAGCAGCTTCTTCTTCTGAAGAGTTCAGTATTCTTGGAAACGCCTCTGGATTAAAAATCGCCAGAAGGATAGCGGTTAGCGTAATGGCAATGGCAATTGGCGTTAGAACGCCAAACCCATTCCAGGTTAGCACCTGACCACCAAGTGCTGATCCGAGCAAAATCCCAAGATTACTCCCGCCGTTGATCGCTGCTCCCGCCACATCCGGGCGTGTCGCTCTCGCACGAATTGCGCCCGACATCACAAATGGAATGAGTGCTGAATAGCCGGTACACCAAAGCGCAACAGATGCAACAGAACCCCAGCCAGACAGAATGTGACCATACATGAGGCCCATTCCGATAAGCATGGCCATTCCGCCTGCCAACATGCCCGCAGCTGGCCAACGATCAACAATCTGACCCGCCCCCCATAGCCCTAGAATACTCACGGCACCTGTCAACAAGAGAGCGATACTCAGAGCACTTTTTGGAAGACCATGCGCCAGAAGAAGTGGCGTAACATAAGTATAGAGCATGTTGTGAGCTACGAAAAAGATCGCATCAATGGCCACAACTATGAGAAAGATCTTCATAGCCTTGCGTGACCCCACCGATGGCAGGTTCGTGCTGGCATCTCCAGACGTTACGACTGGCGGCAGGAAAACAGCAATGCAAACCGTCAGCAGAACGGCAATACCAGTCATCACAAGCATGGCAATACGCCAGCTTGCAAAATGGCCAATGGCGGCTGCCCCAGGCACACCTAAAATGGAGCCAAGAGAGGTCCCACCATATACAAACGAAATAGCTCTTCCCGTCATCTTGGGTGGGACAAGCCGGGCAGCATAGGCAGAGACAATTGACATCAGCAGGGCGTGGGCGATTCCACCGATAGCGCGCCCAGCACATAAAATGAGGAATGTCGGAGCAACCGCTGCAATCAAATTGGAAAGAACATATCCTCCCAATGAAAGGAGCATAAGTTTCTTGCGGTCAATCTTTGCAGTCAGGATGGTTAGAGGCACTGCACCCAAAGCAACCATAAGAGCAAAAGCACTTACAGCCAGTCCTGCCTGCCCTTCTGTAATGCTAAAACCCTGCGCCATATCAATCAGTAGACCGACAGGTGCCACTTCGCTTGTCAGTGCCGTGAACGTGCACGCGAATAGTGCGCACAAACCAATAATGGTCTGCTTGGGGAGAGTTTTGAAAAGCATAATTTCCCTGAATACAGTGCAGCATTAATCGCGTTGCGCAAGCGCGCCTTCTGCCATGCTTTCTTCCAAAACAAAACGAAAGAAATGAAGTTCACTTAAGGTTCTTTTTTCTCTCGTTACCAACATTATGTTACATAATAAAAGTACTTATCGGCTGTAGCCGACCAGCCTCACATCCGAAATTTTGTAACTCATGACAATGTGAACGTCGCATTGCGGGATAATGGTTAGCGTTCTCTCGGATATGTCGGGGCGCATGAAATGCGCTTATTGCTATTGCGTCGCAGTTGCGACAAAATCCACTACCAACCAATCATGTCATAAGATGGTTCTAACGATCTACAGACCGGAGAAAGACTTCAATGACTTTCGCACGCTTAAAGCGTCTCGCATTTGTAGCGGGATCAATAGCTCTTACGCCTTCACTAGCATTCTCAGCAGAGACAGCTACCGCATCCCTCACAGGAACTGACGGAAAAACGGTTGGCACTGCACAGATTACTGAGGCTCCAAGGGGCGTTGTGCTCCACATTGAAGTCAGTGGACTGACACCTGGCTGGCATGGCATGCATTTTCATGAAAAAGGAAATTGTAGCGCACCTGCGTTTACCAGCGCAGGCTCGCATGTGCACACCACAAAACCAGTCACGCATGGGCTGCTCAATGCCGGAGAAAATGACTCTGGGGATCTTCCCAACATTTATGCGGGCAGCGACGGAACGGCCAAAGCTGAAGTTTATTCAACATTTGTATCTTTGAAGGGGCAAGACGGCCTTCCGGCCCTATTGGATGCTGACGGCTCGTCTCTTGTCATTCATGCTTCTGCTGATGACTATCAGAGTCAACCGATTGGTGGTTCGGGTCTTCGAGTGATTTGTGGTGTGGTTCGGTAGAGCAAAACGCAAAACCCCCGCTGTCTCGATGAGATAGCGGGGGTTTAAAACTGAATCACTGGTTGCGGGGGTAGGATTTGAACCTACGGCCTTCAGGTTATGAGCCTGACGAGCTACCGGGCTGCTCCACCCCGCGGTGGTATTGGTGATGTTGGTGTTGTGGGAGTGATGAGTGGGCTAGGGGACCTGGCGGCGACCGACTTTTCCGCACCTTGAGGTGCAGTATCATAGGCGCTGAGGGATTTCACGGCCGAGTTCGGGAAGGGATCGGGTGTAGGGCCCTCGCAATGGCCACCAGG
>NZ_JACRVZ010000028.1:0-1405 GCF_018812145.1 Gluconobacter sp. P5E10
ATCTAAAGTATATATGAGTAAACTTGGTCTGACAGTTACCAATGCTTAATCAGTGAGGCACCTATCTCAGCGATCTGTCTATTTCGTTCATCCATAGTTGCCTGACTCCCCGTCGTGTAGATAACTACGATACGGGAGGGCTTACCATCTGGCCCCAGTGCTGCAATGATACCGCGAGACCCACGCTCACCGGCTCCAGATTTATCAGCAATAAACCAGCCAGCCGGAAGGGCCGAGCGCAGAAGTGGTCCTGCAACTTTATCCGCCTCCATCCAGTCTATTAATTGTTGCCGGGAAGCTAGAGTAAGTAGTTCGCCAGTTAATAGTTTGCGCAACGTTGTTGCCATTGCTGYAGGCATCGTGGTGTCACGCTCGTCGTTTGGTATGGCTTCATTCAGCTCCGGTTCCCAACGATCAAGGCGAGTTACATGATCCCCCATGTTGTGCAAAAAAGCGGTTAGCTCCTTCGGTCCTCCGATCGTTGTCAGAAGTAAGTTGGCCGCAGTGTTATCACTCATGGTTATGGCAGCACTGCATAATTCTCTTACTGTCATGCCATCCGTAAGATGCTTTTCTGTGACTGGTGAGTACTCAACCAAGTCATTCTGAGAATAGTGTATGCGGCGACCGAGTTGCTCTTGCCCGGCGTCAACACGGGATAATACCGCGCCACATAGCAGAACTTTAAAAGTGCTCATCATTGGAAAACGTTCTTCGGGGCGAAAACTCTCAAGGATCTTACCGCTGTTGAGATCCAGTTCGATGTAACCCACTCGTGCACCCAACTGATCTTCAGCATCTTTTACTTTCACCAGCGTTTCTGGGTGAGCAAAAACAGGAAGGCAAAATGCCGCAAAAAAGGGAATAAGGGCGACACGGAAATGTTGAATACTCATACTCTTCCTTTTTCAATATTATTGAAGCATTTATCAGGGTTATTGTCTCATGAGCGGATACATATTTGAATGTATTTAGAAAAATAAACAAATAGGGGTTCCGCGCACATTTCCCCGAAAAGTGCCACCTGACGTCTAAGAAACCATTATTATCATGACATTAACCTATAAAAATAGGCGTATCACGAGGCCCTTTCGTCTTCAAGAATTCTCATGTTTGACAGCTTATCATCGATAAGCTGATCCTCACAGGCCGCACCCAGCTTTTCTTCCGTTGCCCCAGTAGCATCTCTGTCTGGTGACCTTGAAGAGGAAGAGGAGGGGTCCCGAGAATCCCCATCCCTACCGTCCAGCAAAAAGGGGGACGAGGAATTTGAGGCCTGGCTTGAGGCTCAGGACGCAAATCTTGAGGATGTTCAGCGGGAGTTTTCCGGGCTGCGAGTAATTGGTGATGAGGACGAGGATGGTTCGGAGGATGGGGAATTTTCAGACCTGGATCTGTCTGACAG
>NZ_JACRVZ010000029.1:0-1182 GCF_018812145.1 Gluconobacter sp. P5E10
CAACGCTCCGTATATCGGGCAAGCATTCGAGAGCATATAATGCCCCGAAGGTTGCCATCTGTGACGGCAGTTCCGGCAGTCCACCGGGTTTTGGCACTTTGCCGCGGTGTGGCCTTGTTGCCCGCACTGGCGGCAAACACTCTCCTTCTGCCTGCATTCACTAACCTTGTGGTCGAARCCCACACATCTGTGGCAGGCATAGGTGCGGACTTGCGATCGGCATCGGAACGAAAACCACTTAATGTAGACACGTCCTACATCAAGTTTCGCCATCGCCCGGTCRTCTACCTCTAGCGTCACGTTTACGGTGGCACCGTCAGTAGCCGACCACGCCTTGGTCACCAGGTGCACCGACTTTTTGAACTGGGCCAGAGTCATTTCACTGTCGAAGTTGTTCTCGTGAAGCTCCTGCATGAACTCTTCTGGGCCGATGGCTGTGTCGACGTCATAGACTATGACCTTCGGCTTCTCGGCCGCGTTCCGTGCCACATTCAGTCCAAGTTCTGCGAATCTTTTCGATGCCATCACCTTCTGCAGCTCTCCAACYGAAGGAGTACGAATGATCGCACCACCACCTCGACGGAGCTCACGTACCTCRTGTACTCTGACTCCGAAGGAGGGTGCAACCATCGTYCGCACCTTTTCAGCTATGGCTTTCCCCGATAGCGCAGGGTCGTCGCACTTCACCACCRCTGACCRCGTCTCRCGAACCYTGGTKGTCCRCGGGGCAGCGATGGGTGCAACCTGAGGCATCTGGGGAKCRTTGGCGGCAGTAGTGTTCGCCTTGGACGGCGGCGGCGGCGGTGGTGGCATAGCGAGCCGCGTCTCCAGTTCTCCACACCGGAGCATTAAYGCCATCACCAGCTCATCAYAGCGGCTGATGGCACACGAGAGCTCTTCCGTGTCYACGCYTCCTAGGCTGCGGAAACTGCTTCGCACCATGCGCTGGRTGGYCGACAGCTCTGCCATCATGTTTGCCCAGCACGGGAGTCAGCGGTGGCAGTRGTGGCAGCGATTTTAGCGGCAGTGGAAACAGCAGGGGCAACAGTGAGATCAACAGCGKKGWCAGCAGCGAGGGGGRMAGCATCGATGGCAGCGCTTGACGTAGCCGCCCGGGCATCCTCCAGCGATGAAAACGCCTCCTCCAGCACACCAACGGGTCCTGGCACTCCATTCGAGGCC
>NZ_JACRVZ010000030.1:0-1166 GCF_018812145.1 Gluconobacter sp. P5E10
GCTAGAAGACCTGGTGGCCATTGCGAGGGCCCTACACCCGATCCCTTCCCGAACTCGGCCGTGAAATCCCTCAGCGCCTATGATACTGCACCTCAAGGTGCGGAAAAGTCGGTCGCCGCCAGGTCCCCTAGCCCACTCATCACTCCCACAACACCAACATCACCAATACCACCGCGGGGTGGAGCAGCCCGGTAGCTCGTCAGGCTCATAACCTGAAGGCCGTAGGTTCAAATCCTACCCCCGCAACCATGAATTAAGTGATTGATATCACACATTAAAACCCGCCCTCATAGGCGGGTTTTTTGTTGCCTAAAACGCGGCGCAGGAAACACATAGGAAACAAATGGAAAGGTAGTTCAGCGAGTTTTTGTCGAGATTCACGTTTGTGTGATGAGCGAAAGCTTCTAGGGGCACGCCATTGGGCTGGTGTAGGGCGCTGACGGAATGAGGTGGTCCCCCTTTTTCGGACAGGGCGATAAGCTATAATCCGACCTGAGAGAGGGCGGGTTTATGGGCAAGGTTACGCGGAAACGGTATTCGGGTGAGTTCAAGTCGCGGGTCGCGCTGGAGGCGATCCGGGGTGAGCAGACGCTGGCGGAATTGGCGTCGACGCACGGCGTGCATCAGACGATGATCGCCCAATGGAAGCGCCAGGCGATCGAGGGCATGGCGAGCCTCTTTTCTGGCAAGGCAGCACCGGAAGCGACAGCCAGCTCGGCCGACGTGGAGAAGCTGCATGCGAAGATCGGCCAATTACTGGTGGAACGTGATTTTTTGCGCGATGCCTCTGTTCGGGTGCGCGTGATCAGAGGCGGCAAATGATCGACCTGAAACGGCCTCGGCTTTCGGTCGTGCGGCAATACACGTTGCTGCAACTCAACCGATCGGGCGTCTACTACCGGCCTGTGCCAGAGAGCTAGGCTCAGGACCTATTAATTTATTGAACTGAGCGAGACGTTGTGATTCACAGGGTTACCGATGGAGGTGAGGCTGTGAGTGACATGTTTTTGCTGTCTGAGAGCCAGATGGAGCGGATTGAGCCATTTTTCCCTCTGGCACATGGAGTAGCACGCGTGGATGACCGGCGTGTTCTGAGCGGGATCGTTTATGTGATCCGCAACGGGCTTCAGTGGAAAGACGCCCCGAAAGCATATGGCCCGCACAAG
>NZ_JACRVZ010000031.1:0-1050 GCF_018812145.1 Gluconobacter sp. P5E10
GATTTGCCTTGCTGGTAGATACCGCTGAGGACGTGCCGCTGGGATCCGTTGATATCGAACCGAAGAAAACRAAGCCTCCGCCAATATACATCCGCGAGAAGAGCACAAGCSGTYTTGTAAATACTTTGATTGGCYTTATTGGAAAAGATAGCTTTCATATAATTCCCCTCGTAAGAGGTACTATCAWTGAAATCAAACTTCAGACGAAAACGGRGGRCGACTACAGAAAAGTCACAAACTATTTTACCGCACAAAAAATAGGCTTCTACACCTACCAGCTTAAAAGCAGCAAGGGCCTGCAAGTAGTCCTGAAGGGCATTGAGTCTGATGTTACGCCCGAAGAGATAACTGAGGCGCTAAAGGAAAAGGGATTTTACGCCAAAAACGTGTTCAATATCAAAAACAGAAACAGGCAGCCCCAACCACTCTTCAAGATTGAGCTTGAACCAGAAAACAAGCCTCCTAGAAAAAACGAGGTTCACCCAATTTACAAACTCCAGCTCCTTTTGCACCGTAGGATCACGGTAGAAGAGCCGCACAAACGCAACGCTCCTGTACAATGTACAAACTGCCAAGAGTATGGCCACACGAGGTCATATTGTACACTTCGCCCGGTGTGCGTAGTCTGTGGAGATCTCCACGACTCCAAACAGTGTCAAATTAACAAAGAAAATGCATGCGRRAAAAAATGYAATAACTGYGGGGGCAATCACACAGCAAACTACAGAGGCTGTCCAATCTACAAAGAGCTGAAAATCCGTSTTCACAAAAGAATGAACACGGCGCGGGYACACCAAGGAWCAGCTAYCCTGATACCATCAGAGACAAATCCTGAAGTAATTTTCTCGAAAGCAGCTAGTTTCGCTCCCTGGCCTACATTCAACACTAACAAGACAACATTTGCTAACGTTTTAAAATCAGGTATGACGCCTCCAACCCAAAACTCCCGAACTCCACATGAAGTGCACACAAAATTAGACACACAACAAAACTATCACCCAGCTGCGCAGCAGGAAACAAAAACTGAAGCTATGATGCAAGCCTTACAAC
>NZ_JACRVZ010000032.1:0-997 GCF_018812145.1 Gluconobacter sp. P5E10
GTTATAACGAATTTAATTAAATGTTTTATCATTATATATAAAGAATTTATGGCAAGATAAAGTTATATACAACCTCAACTCATATGGGACTACCCCCTGAATTTAAGCATATTAATTAGGGGAGGAAAAGAAACTAACAAGGATTTTCTTAGTAGCGGCGAGCGAAAAGAAAACAGTTCAGCACTAAGTCACTTTGTCTATATGGCAAATGTGAGATGCAGTGTATGGAGCGTCAATATTCTAGTATGAGAAATTAACGATTTAAGTCCTTCTTAAATGAGGCCATTTACCCATAGAGGGTGCCAGGCCCGTATAACGTTAATGATTACTAGATGATGTTTCCAAAGAGTCGTGTTGCTTGATAGTGCAGCACTAAGTGGGTGGTAAACTCCATCTAAAACTAAATATAACCATGAGACCGATAGTAAACAAGTACCGTGAGGGAAAGTTGAAAAGAACTCTGAATAGAGAGTTAAACAGTACGTGAAACTGCTTAGAGGTTAAGCCCGATGAACCTGAATATCCGTTATGGAAAATTCATCATTAAAATTGTAATATTTAAATAATATTATGAGAATAGTGTGCATTTTTTCCATATAAGGACATTGTAATCTATTAGCATATACCAAATTTATCATAAAATATAACTTATAGTTTATTCCAATTAAATTGCTTGCATTTTAACACAGAATAAATGTTATTAATTTGATAAAGTGCTGATAGATTTATATGATTACAGTGCGTTAATTTTTCGGAATTATATAATGGCATAATTATCATTGATTTTTGTGTTTATTATATGCACTTGTATGATTAACAATGCGAAAGATTCAGGATACCTTCGGGACCCGTCTTGAAACACGGACCAAGGAGTCTAACATATGTGCAAGTTATTGGGATATAAACCTAATAGCGTAATTAACTTGACTAATAATGGGATTAGTTTTTTAGCTATTTATAGCTAATTAACACAATCCCGGGGCGTTCTATATAGTTA
>NZ_JACRVZ010000033.1:0-864 GCF_018812145.1 Gluconobacter sp. P5E10
AGTGTTTCCCGCCAGTGCGGGCAACAAGGCCACACCGCGGCAAMGTGCCAAAACCCGGTGGACTGCCGGAACTGCYGTCACAGAGGGCAACCTTCGGGRCATTATATGCTCTCGAATGCTTGCCCGATATACGGAGCGTTGYTAGCGAGGGTGCAAGCTAGACAYTAATGTTTAGCTTCATCCAAGCGAACTGTGGCCGAGGCMGAGCTGYGACCATCGAGCTCGGAGWCCGACTCAGGAGATCGGAGYYAATGTTTGCKCTGGTGCAGGAGCCGTAYCTYGGCRGGGATGRAATGGATGTGCTGCCTGAAGGAATGRGGGTTTTCMCCGACCGGCGAGGGAAGGCAGCCATCCTAGTGGATCATCAGGAAGCCATCTGYATRYCAGTGGAAACYCTCACCACAGATTATGGCGTATGTCTGGTCGTTAAGGGGAGTTTTGGCTTAATCTTCCTTTGCGCCGCATACTGCCAGTTCGATGCACCTCTGGAACCGTACCTCCGGTACATGGATACGGTCCTGCTGCAGGCCAGCAGAACCCCCGCAATCCTGGGCCTCGACGCGAATGCAGTGTCCCCCATGTGCCTTAGCAAACTCTCTMGTCATGCCGAGGGGCAAGCTAACTACAGACGGGGTGAGCTGCTGTCTGAGTGGATGCTGGAGGCAAGAGTCGCCGCCCTAAACCAGTCAACAGAGGTGTACACGTTCGATAATCACAGAGCGACTAGTGATATCGACGTGACAATCGTCAATGAAGCAGCATCTATGTGGGCCACATATGAGTGGAGAGTGGACGAGTGGGAATTGAGTGACCACAACATCATTACTGTTGTGGCCGAACCAACTACCGCGCGCGCAGTTGAGA
>NZ_JACRVZ010000034.1:0-804 GCF_018812145.1 Gluconobacter sp. P5E10
TTATAAACCAGTCTTCACTTGGTTTGAAATCTAGTTGACAATTGAATTTCTTTATAAAATCAATGCCTATTATTCCATCACATGGTATTGCAAAATTTGGGTTTACCAAATGAAATTCATGTGGGATAATATATTTTGTTGATTGGAGTTCTATTRAGGTKGTTCCTTGAGACTTTATCACACCTTGGCCTATGCCTTCGATGTTTATTATTTTTTCATTTTGAATTATGAAGTTATCAGAATTTACTTTCAAAAGTGAGATATCTGCACCAGTMTCTATGAGRAATGTTAGTTTATTTTCAGTTGAATGATTATAGAARRTTACGAATATATTAAGACTATAATTGATSGAATGAACTTTTRCATTTATTGGTTGTTTCCTAAAGGGTTCTGTTAGTTTTCCGACGTATTTTGCGCGATTCTCACACTGCTATTATTATTATTACCATGGTTGTAGTTTCCGCGGCCTCTCCCTTGGTTTTGGCCTCGCCTACCTCCACGGTTATTATAGTTATTATTATTGTTGTTATTGCTGCCTCGGTTGTAATTGTTGTGGTAGTTATTTCTTCCACGATTATAAACCCGGGCGCCTCTATTATAATTATTTGAACCTCGTCGATAATAGAGTACAGTGTTACTTTGACCTGTTATCTCTGTGCAACTGTTTACAAATTTGGAGATGGCATCATTCATGTTTGTGAATGTGCCTGCTTGCATGATAAGTTTTACCTTATCAATGGAGCAATTCTGTGTCATTGCTTTTACAGCTGTTGTAGTGCTGTATTTATTTGCTAAGGACTGGCT
>NZ_JACRVZ010000035.1:0-386 GCF_018812145.1 Gluconobacter sp. P5E10
CTATGGGGAAACGCTTCAAAAACCAACATTGAAATCRTACAGCGAGCYCAGTCCACGATTCTGCGAACTATCACTGGGGCACCATGGTAYCTACGCAACGAAAGCATCCATAGAGACCTCCACATAAATCTTGTCAATGAGGAAATTCAGATGAAAAAAAAGTAAACATCAAGCAAAGCTCGCCGCACACGAAAGTCCTCTCGCGAAGTCGCTTACGCAAGTCTACAGTCAGAGCCGACTGAAGCGCAAAGATTCTCCAGCCCAGCAAAGAAATCCTAGGGCCGTCTCTAACCAATACAATTACTTCATATTGTAATTAATATAAGTTATATAATAAGATTTGAATAATTATTGTAAGTCTCACAAAAAGAGAAGATCCAATCAAT